>CANRFN010000171.1 GCA_947629915.1 uncultured Oscillospiraceae bacterium
CCCTCAGCAAGGAGTACGGCATGCCCGCCTTCATCTATGACGGCGTCACCGTAGAGGAACTGCTGCCCATCAACAAGGTAACCGGCGTGCCCTTCATGTTCCGCAAGGGCATGGGCCACAACCTGAACACCCGGGCTGCCGCCATGCGGTATGCCAAGGAGCAGGGCAAGAGCTATGAGGACATCACCGTCATCGTGGCCCATCTGGGCGGCGGCATCTCCGTGAACCTCCACCACAACGGCCGCATCGAGGACTTCATCAACGATGAAGAGGGCCCCTTCTCTCCGGAGCGGGCCGGCGGTCTGCCCATGTTCGATGTCATCGCAGCCTGCTTCAGCGGCAAGTACACCTACCACACCATGATGAACCAGGTCAAGCGCACCGGCGGTCTCATGGCCCACCTCGGCACCACGGACAGCCGTGAGGTGGAGAAGATGATCGCGGCCGGCGATGAGCACGCCAAGCTCATCTATGACGCCATGGCCCTGAACGTGGCCAAGAACATCGCCAAGTGTGCCCCCGGCGTGAAGGGCAAGGTAGACGCCATCATCCTCACCGGCGGCATCGCCTACTCCAAGTACTTCACCTCCACCGTAGCCGAGTATGTGGACTGGATCGCCCCCGTGGTGATCTACGCCGGCGAGGACGAGATGAACTCCCTGGCCCTGGGCGGCCTGCGGGTGCTCCGGGGCGAGGAGAAGGCCAAGACCTTCGTCAAGAACGAGAACCCCGGATATTGATCCGAACGATTACGACTACTAGGAGGAAACCAGTATGGCTTTTGAATATCGGCCCATGCGCAGTGTGATCTATGTGGACTGCGTGCGCGAGGAGTACCGCCACCGCCTGCAGCACTGGCTCTACGCCGTGCATGTGCCTGACAGCATCAGCAAGTTCACCCCCTACTGCAACAAGTACACCTTCTACAACGCCCTGCCCACACCTCCCGAGGGCGAGCGCTTCGGCACCCGCCGCATGCAGATGACCGAGCACTACTGGATGGTGAACGAGCTCACCCCCGAGATGAGCGTGAACACCTTCACCGAGCGGATGCCGCCCATCGTGCTCCGTTGGCAGGGCATGATGCCCGATGTGGATCTCACCCCCGAGCAGAGCCAGAACATGACCGGCGAGGCCCACCGCTCCTCCGGCGGCGACAACGGCATGCCCCCCTTTGTGTTCGCCCACATGCCCATCAACTGGCAGGACGACTACAAGGGCGCCGGCCGCACCATCGATGACGGCCCCAACTACCGCTGGCAGTTCGTGCTCCGCTGGCCCGATGAGGAGGCCGGCGAGAAGTGGTTCCAAGAGGTCTTTGTGCCGTACTTCGTGGGCCGCCCCGAAGTGAACCGTCTCGTCTCCAGCAAGATCTATCAGGACGTGGCCGGCTGCAAGTTCCACCGCTGTGTGGAGATGTGGTTCGACGGTCCCGAGGAGTGGTACACCGCCGCTGTGGAGGGCACGAAAGATATGCCCAAGCCCCAGTGGGCCGTTGACGCCCCCGAGGCGGCTCCTCAGGCACAGTTCCCGTTCCTGAAGCCCAACTTCTACATCGTTGGCGTGTTCCTCAGCGATATGGCCACCTGCGACAACCTGACCCAGTATCGCGGCTATATCCAGATGCGCTGATTTCTCCCCTGCACCTGCGCCGATGGCCCCATCGGCGCAGGGATCAAATCCGAGAAAGGAGTTTTGCCTTATGTCTGTTCCCTTCTACGCCAAGAGCCCGACCAACAAGGGCTACATCAAGAACATGGAAGTCCTTGGCTTCTGCGATCTGAACGGGATCAACGCGTTCCAGATGGCCCTCTATAAAACCGCAGACAAGTACTTGATGTACTGCGGCTCCTTCAAGGGTGCAGAGGTTAACATTGTGGATGTCACCGACCCCACCAAGCCGGAAGTAGTTGGCTGTGTGTATGTCAGCGACCCCAAGATCTACTTCGCACAGTCCACGCCGAAAGTACAGGTGGCCGATGATCTCTTGATCGTGGCCCTTGGCGGCGGCGTTCCCTTCCTCCACGGCATCAAGCCCGGCGACCCCGCCGATGACGGCCTGCAGATCTACAGCCTGAAGGAAGACCCCCTCCATCCGAAACTGCTGTCTCACTGGCACACCGGTCTGCCCAACGGCATGGGTGTGCACCGCTTTGCCTATCCCGGCGGCAGATACGTCTATATGCCCGCGGAGTGCCCGGGCTTCATCGGCTTCATCGTCCGCATCCTGGACATCGCCGATCCCAGCAACCCCGTGGAGTGCGGCCGCTGGTGGCTGCCCAAGCAGTACAAGGACGGCCAGATTGAGGGCACCTATGCGGTGGGCCACGATGCCGAGAAGTTCTGGGGCATGTGCCACGCCTGCAACGTCTGCCCGGACCACCCGGATCAGCTGTATCTGGGCTACTTCGGCGGCGGCGCCATCATCCTGGACATCTCCGATCCCACCCGGCCCAAGCTCATCTCCCAGCTGATGGTGCAGCCTCCCTTTGCCGGCAAGTTTGACGGCGCCCAGTGCCACACCTACATGCGCCTCACCGGCCGGAACTTCGCCGTGCTCACCAACGAGGGCGAGCGGTTCCCGTTCTTCAACCGGGACAAGATCCTCAACGGCGTGCACAAGGGCGCCCAGCCCATGAACAACCTGCACATGATCGATGTCTCCGATCCCGCCGATCCCACCCTGGTGGCAGAGTTCCCCTATCCCGAGGTGCCCGAGGACTTCCCGTATCCCAATTTCAACGACTGCGGCATCGGCGCCCCCGGCCCCTTCGGCCCCCACAACATCCACGAGCCCATGGGCAAGCCCTGGCTGGAGGATAACCCGAACCGGGTCTATAACTGCTACTTCCACGCAGGCCTCCGGGTGTTTGACGTCTCCGACCCCTACTACATCAAGGAGCTGGCGTACTTCATCCCGCCGAACCCCGAGAAGCTGCTGTTCCAGATCCCCATTCCCGGCCCCATGATCGCCACCACCGAGGACTGCGTGGTGGATGACCGCGGCATCATCTACATCGATACCTGGCACGACGGCATGTACATCCTGCGCTGCCTGGTATAAGGCAGTCGCTTTCGTAGAATGCGTACCGATTCACGGTACTGATCCACCCAGGGAGAACCGGGGCACACCATTAGTGTGTGCGAACCTGGCGTGTCCCGGTGTTCCCGCCGCTATTTCTGAAAGGAGAGAGAATTGCGATGCCACCGAAAAAGATGATCATCACCCAGAACCTGGTCTTTAACGTCCCTCTGGCCGTGATCATGAACCTGGTCTCCACCCTGACCAACCCCAACGCCAAGCTGGACATCACCTTCATCCCCATGACGCTCATCGGCTTTGTGCTGGTGGAGATTTTGGGCTTCATCATTCCCATTCAGAAGATTGCCGGCGCTGTTGGCGGCAAGATCGCCCCGCGGAAGAACCCCATGGAGTTCCCCCAGTTCTTCGCAGTAGCTGCAGTAATCACCGTAATCCTCACCGTTCTCATGACCGCCGGCATGACCCTCGCTGGCCTGCTCTTCGGCGGCGCACCCCTTTCCACCTTCCCGATGGCATACATCATGGCTCTGCCTGCTATGCTCATCACCGCCTACGTCTGCGTTCTGATCTTCATGCCGCTGTCTATGAAAGTCTCCGGCCTGGGCGAGTTCGCCGCTAAGAATCAGGGCCACTAATCCACTCCTATCCACCTTACCATTCCAATCACTACACTGGAGGAATTTACTATGAAAATCTTAGGCGTCTCCCTCGGAACCAAGAATGGCAACAACGATACCATGTGCCGCGTGGCCCTGGAAACCTGCAAAGAGATGGGTGCAGAGATCGAGTTCATCCATCTGCTGGACTGGGACATTCAGTACTGTTCCGGCTGCGTTGCCTGCTCCCGCGGCCTCGTCATGGGCAAGGGCATGATCTGCAGCCGCAAGGACGACTTCTCCACGCTGTATGAGAAGATGATCGAGGCAGACGGCGTTCTGTTCGTAGACCCCATTTTCGAGTCCGGCGCATCCGGCCTCTATCACGTCATCACCGACCGCATGGGCCCCGGCCACGACACCGGCATGCTGCTCGGCCTGCAGGAAGCCCTTGCCAAGCAGGGTAAGGATCCTCTCAACCCCCGCTACTTCCAGCAGAAGGCCATCTCCTTCATCGCCATCGGCGGTTCCGACTGGGCTGTCCGCTGCGAGACCGACCACGCCATGCTGGCTGTGAGCCCGGGCTGGAAGATCGTTGACAACGACTACTTCTCCTGGTCCAAGGACGTCATCATGCAGGACGACAAGATCGCCCGCGTGAAGGAGATCGCCAAGAACCTGGTAGAGGCCGCGCAGTACATCATCGACAACCACGTCATGATCCCCGGCTCCGAGGACCTGGACCTCTGGAAGGGCAAAGAGGGCGCCTGCCCGCACTGCCACGGCAACGCCTTCTATATCTTCCCGGGCACCACTCACGCCGTCTGCGAGTACTGCGGCATGGAAGGCCATCTGGAAGTGGTGGACGGCGCCACCAAGTTCGTCTTCGATGAGTCCATCGTTCCCAACGGCCACATCGAGCACGCCCATGACCTGGTCTCCGGCAAGAAGGCCCACGGCGATGACATCTTCGCCAACGAGAGCCGCCTGATGAACCTCTTCAAGGATCCCGAGTTCAAGGCCCGCAAGGCCCACTACACCGCCGTCTGCGAGCCCACCACCCCTCCCTCCAAGATGAAGTGAGCTTCCCCTTGGGGAACCGCGTGATGGCATAGGCGCAGCGTAGCTGTACCGATCCCGATCAGACAAAAGACTGCCCCTGAAAGGCTGACGCCTTCCAGGGGCAGTTTTTCGGTCTGGCTGAGGAGTGGTAGCCTCGGCCTGTCGACAGGGAACTGTTTTTGCGTCTGCTACTTCCTGCTACAGGGATACCTAGGGAATGAACTCATCACAGAGGTAGATTACGCCGCCCGATATGCTCCAACACATCCAACGTGCTCCATCCGGTGCGGTATGTGACCAGTCCAGTACCCCTTGATGGGAAAACCACGTCCAGAAGCTGTACCGCAGAGGCAGAGCATTCTGCGAGTGCATTCTTTCTGATCGCAGTTGTGAAATGGCACTTGATTTTTGCAACGTCGCTTGGTAAAATGTCACTTGCAAAGAGTCTTATGGAAAGGGCAATACTTTCGGTCAGCAGAAGAAGCTCCATAATGACGAACAGCGCAAGGGAATCCAAGAGACCATCCGGATATGCAAGAAGAATGGGTACCTCGGAGGCTACCTGAAGAAACATGAAGAGGAGGTGGTGAGGTTCATGTCAGCACAATTAGTGACAAACTACACACCGGTAGAAATGGACCAGAGAGCGCTCGTACTGAAAAATGTTACGATTTCCCTGGTGGAAAGCGGCCAGTCAGATCAGGAAATCAAGAAGTTCCTCAAAAGGAAATACAAGGTAGACAATGAGCAGTACGCGCAGAACATTCTGGACTACGTCAAGGAGAATCCGGATCCGGAGGACTGGTATTGATCCCAAGCTGTGCATAAAGCACATCCGCAGTTTCTCCGGCATTCAGACACCCCATTTGCCGTACTGAAGTTTTCATCAGGAATCCGCATTCCATTCTGTTTTGCATTTCCCAGAGAAGATGCCACCGGAACTGCAAACATCCACACCCATCCAGCGCCCCGGCCTGCTGCCAGGGCGCTGTTTTTCGTCCTCCCCCTTCCTGAAAGGCTGACGTTTTCCAGGGGCAGTTTTTCGGTTTGGGAATGATCGATTGCTTTTTGACAGCTGGCTTCTCCTGGAGAGATGCTGCTGTAAGCCATAGGCGAGCTGAGATGAGTGATGTCAAGTACCTCGAAGTCCCTCGAAGTCCCTCGAAGTCACTATAAGTTGCAAAGAGTTCGAAGAACACGCCTGAAACCGGGCAAAATGGCCGCTATTGAGGGAGAAAAGTTGTGAAACAGCGATATATACAGCGAGAGGAATACTTTAAGTTCCTCGAAGTCCCTCGAAGTCACTTTAAGTTGCAAAGAAGTTCGGAAAAAGTACCTGAAACAGGCTGAAATATCCACTATGAGCGATGAAAAGTTGAAAAACGCCGACAGGAACTAAGGGGTTACTTCGACGAACTTGTGGTAAGTTGCGTCTAACTTAATTCGGGACAGAAGTGGCGCTGTCTGAGAGGAAACCAGCAGCCCAAGATGGCCTACTGCTCTCGTCAGCTGTGTTCGGTTGTCTGGCGCAGGACAGGCCCGTAGATGGCGCAGGGGAGTATCCGATCCACCTTCTACCGATCTCAGCCCTGGCGGAAGCCATCGCTAACAGGATCCCCTCAAATTTGCTGCAGCTTGTAGAGAAGATAGATCACTTTCTTGCTGGAAAGGACAGCTCCTAGGGTTTCGATGAACTCCTCATCGGTGTGAACGACATACTGATTTTCACGCATCCCTCTTTCTATGCGCAACTCACGCAGCTTCGCTGCGGAGTCCTCGAGAACGCCTTCGTCAAAGGATATGGACACCGGATACAGTGGGGAGAGATTGATTTCAAAGATGCGAAACTTATATGAGCTGGTATAGATCTCAAATCCGTAGCATTGTGTGTGGTACAGGGTGTTTGCATCCGGCAGATCCATTGTCTCGTCTGCTGTTTTAGAAGACAGTGCTGCCGAGGGATCCGTGGGACATGTGAAAGCGTTCCTTAGCTTGCTGAACTTGGCCATCACCTTGCCGTTGGTACCGGATTTCAGGTACTCGGCCTGCTGGTGCAGGATCACCTTGATGTAGTCTGTGGTACTCGCGGTGGAGTTGTCGGATGGAATGCCCCATAAGCTCTTATCAAACACGGATGTGTTCCTCCTCTCAATGACGGAAAGCTGGCGCTTTCCAGGTGCCGTGTTTTATCTGATGGTGGACGAACAAAATCTTGGTATGTACAGAAAGATGCGCTTAAAATGGTTAAGGAAATCCAAAATTGTCGATGATTCGAGCTTGCAACAAGTTGATGGCATTGCATCTCTGACGACAAAGTGGTATAGTTTTCACACCACTGTAAGGGGTGATGGATGTGGAACAGCTTGTAATAGATCTGCCGAAGTCTGTGGTGCATGCGCCTGGCATGAGCGCAGAGAAAGTGTGGCTCCTGATCCGAAGAGAGGCAGCCGTTCAGCTATACCTCCGCTATGACGTATCCTTGGGATACTGTGCCCATGTGGCTGGCATTACGCAAGAGGCGTTCATTGAACTTCTGGGAGAGCATCAGATCTGCATCTTCGAAGATGTGGTGGAAGAGCAGCTGACGGCGGACCTCGAAAACGTGCATCGTTGCTGTGTCCGGCGCGATACGGATGGGCAGGAAGGGCAGAGGGAGTAGGACACGGCTGCCCACGAACGAGTTGTGTGCGCCGGGATCGGGGTTCATGTGGCGGAGTGTATGTGGGGCCCAATGAGAGGAGAGCCAATTGTGGAAGACGAGTTCGTATTGAGAATCCCACGGTCTGTTTTGAATGCGGCGAGGAGTCCGGAGGAGGTGGGTACCCTTGTGCAGCAGGCGGCTGCAATCGAGTACTACCTCCATGAGGACGCGTCTGTGGGATACTGTGCGCACATTGCCGGCATGGGAATCGTGGACTTCATCGCCCTTCTCGGAGAGCATCAGATCGGCATCTTCGACTGGATGACAGGCGAAGACCTGGAGCGGGATATCGAGGCCGCAGACGTTTGCTGCAAACAGGCTACCGAGGCTCGCCAAGGTTGGGACGAAGCAGGTTGAGACTGCCCCTGAAAGGCTTACGCTTTCCAGGGGCAGCTTTTCATGCCCGGCGATGGCTGTGTGGGAACTGGCGTCTGCTGGGTGCGGGCCACAGTCTGTCTGTCAGCAGTCGATGTAATCTGCGTTTTTGAGAATCTTGGAGAAGTCCCGATCCGGCAGCATCTTTTGCACCATCGGTACGAGTGTCCTCACCGGAACACTCATGCGCCTGCAGATCTCCTTGAAGTCTGCATCCGGGTTTAAGAAATCCAGCCGCGGATCATTGTTGATTCCAACGATACTGATGTCCAACAGGGACCAGTACGCGTCACAGCATGACGCGGTAACGGATACCGTGCCATCTATGGCCTTAATCCTGGGCTTGCGCGTATGCGTCTCATTGCAGATGTCCCGCAGCTTCTGATAGCCGCTTCCCCAGTGGTGATAGTCGGCAATGGTGTTGATAAACCCCACCCCTAGCCCCCGATACCCCCCAGGGGGGTACCCCCGATGCC
>CANRFN010000172.1 GCA_947629915.1 uncultured Oscillospiraceae bacterium
GAGATTATCAGAATTATCAACCAGCCTTTTCAAGGCTGGTTTTACTTTACGATAATTCTGATAATCTGCTGTTAATTCGTGACGCAGCTCTCCGGCAAGACCATTCCCATCGCGGTCCAGACGTTTGGCGGCCAAGGATCCGGGAGCTTGCAGAAGTACATGGACGCCTATCGCCCGGCTTATGCCATCCGGCTCTCCCCGGAGAACTTCGGCTTTGCAGACGGGGTCCGGACGGTGCCGCTGTATGCCGCGTTCTGTCTGGAAGAGGATGCATGGTGGAAGGAGGGAATCTGATGCCATCAGGTACGGGGATCAGTCGGGCCAAGATATCCGGATACAAGTCCATCCGCACCTGCGACTTCCCGTGGAAAGACCAATGCCCTGATAGGACAGGGACCATAGGACAAAAGAATGGTGCCTGGCGGAAAGAAAAGCGCAAAACTTGAGGATTTCTTGAGATTTGCGTGGTATCCTTATCGTAGAGGTGTATCGCATGGCATATCGCATTCTGGTGGTGGACGACGAGGCCAAGGTCCTGTCCATGCTGAAGAGCTTTCTGGAGCGGGCGGGGTATGAGGTGAGCTGTGCCCTGGACGGACCGGAGGCCATTGAGAAGGCCAAAGCGCTGCCGGACCTCATCCTGTTGGACATCAACATGCCCCAGATGGACGGCATCGAGGTGTGCCGGGCCATCCGGGACAACGTGTCCTGCCCGATCATCTTTCTCACCGCCCGGGACGGGGATGAGGACAAAGTGGTGAGCTTTGCTGCCGGCGGGGACGACTACATCACCAAGCCTTTCTCTCTCGCAGAACTGGGCGCCCGGATCGAGGCCCATATCCGCCGGGAGCACCGCAGCAAGAACATCCAGCGCAAGGTCTTCGGGGACATCACCATAGACTACTCCTCCCGGGAGGTAACCGTCCGCGGGGAGAAGCTGAGCTTCGGCCGCAAGGATTTCGACATCATCCAGCTGCTGTCCCTGAACCGAGGCCAGGTGTTCAAGCGGTCCCGGATCTACGATTTGGTCTGGGGCATCGATGGGGATGGAGAGGACAGCGTCATCATGGAGCACATCCGCACCATCCGGCTCACCTTTGCCAAGGCCGGGTGTGCCAACTGCATCGAGACGGTTTGGGGGATTGGGTACAAATGGGTAGGCTGAAAAACGGACTGGGCAAAATCCCGATTGCGGTGGCCTTTGTGATCTGTGGGGCGGGGTGCCTGCTGGTGGCCATTGCCCTTACCAAGTGCACCGTCTCCTTTGCGAAGAGGAACATCCTCGAGATCGTCTCCTCCTATGAACTGGACCCCACCACCAGCGGGTTCATCTATTTCGATTACACGGTGCGGGAGGAGTCTGAGCAGGACCAGGTGCAGACAACGATCACCACTGGAGACGAGAGCATGAAGTACTCCGTTCTCTACGACCTGGACCGGCAGAAGGTCGCGTTCTACGCCCACATGGATGAGATCGCGGCGGTGCTCTGGTACACGGTGTGTCTCGCCATCGCCGCCCTTGTCTTCTACCGGTGGAAGATCCGAAAGCCGTACAAGGTCCTGATGGAGGCGGTGGGAAATATCTCAGAGAGCAATCTGGACTTCTCCATAGACTGCACCGGACAGGACGAGTTGGGACGGCTCTGTGCCTCCTTCGAGACCATGCGGCAGGAGCTGGTGCGAAACAACCAGAACATGTGGGCTGCCGTGGAGGAGCGGAAACGGCTGAATGCGGCCTTTGCCCACGACCTCCGCACCCCGCTCACCATCATGCGGGGCCATGCGGAGCTCATTGAGAGTGAGCTGGGTGAGGATGAGAACCTGGAGGAGATCCGAGACTCCATCCATGAGATCTCCGGGCAGATCAGCCGGCTGAACTCCTTTGCGGACACCATGGGGCGAATCCAGCGGCTGGAGGACTATGAGCCGCGGATCCAGCCCGTATCGGTGGCGGAATTGCTGGATGCCCTCCGGGAGACCGCCGCACTGATCTATCCCGGCGGCACTGTGGAAGTTCATTCAGCAATCACAGAGAAGACCATCTCCACCGATGAAGAGGTGCTGATGCAGATCTTTGAGAACATCGTCTCCAACGCCGCCCGCCACGCAAAAGAGAAGATCACGGTCTCCCTTCAAGCAGAGGGTGAGAATGGTGTGCTCACTGTCCAGGACGACGGTTCCGGCTTTACAAAACGGGACCTGGACAACGCCCTTTCCGCCTATTACCGGGGTGAGCGGACAGGGGAGGACACCCATTTTGGACTGGGGCTCTATATCAGCGCCATCCTGGCCCGGAAGCTGGGTGGGGATCTTGCCCTGGAGAATGCACCGGAGGGCGGGGCAAGGGTCTCAATGAAGTTCAAGAATGTTCAGAAAGATTTGAGAGGAATTTGAGAATTGCCCAATAGAATCGGGGCACAGGCGGAGATGCCTGTGCCCCGATTTGCTGCTTTTGGGGAAAGATGAGACAGCCGGCTGCCTATGCTGGAGCTTGTGGTTGGGGATAGCGGCTGAAGGTTGGTATTAGACGGCTGAGGGTTGGCAATAGACAGCCGAAAAGTTGGTATTAGACAGCGAAAAAGTTGGTATTAGACAGCGGAAAGGTTGGTATTAGACGGCTGAGGGTTGGTATTAGACGGCCGAAAGGTTGGGAATAGACGGCTTAAAAGTTGGGAATAGAAAGCCGATAATTGGGAATAGACGCGAGAGGTTGAGAAAAAAGTTGGGAATTGAGTTGAAAATAAACCAGGGAGTTCCCCGGGAGACTAGGAGAACAGCCATATGAAACAAAGAAAAAGAGTCTTTGCAGCCCTTTTGGCAGCTGCACTTGCCTTCACACTGGCCGGTTGCGGACAGGAGCCTGCCGCCAATGCCAGTCCCACCGGCAGCGGCACAAATCCGCCTGCGGCTCAGGCCGGGGAGGAGATTTTCCAAAAGAACATGCACCAGTCTGCCACCATGGATCTCAAAGTCTGCTGTGAGACGGAGGACGGGATCTACGTGGAGACGGAGGGGGCCTTCATCTACTTCATCAGCAAGGAGACCAAGAAGGCCACCATCCTGTGCGGGAAACCGGAGTGCCGGCATGAGGACAACACCTGCAATGCCTGGTTCTGCTGCCAGAGCCTGTGGTACTCCAACGGGAAGCTGTACTACCGCAACGCGGACAAGGTCATCGAGAACGGCCAGGTGGTGGACGACGGAGACCGGCTGTATTCCGCCAATTTGGACGGCACAGACCACACCGCAGTGCAGAGGCTGGAGTTCACCCCCAGCGGAGACACCAACGCGTTTGTAACGAAGCGGCCCATCTTCCACAAGGGCGTGACGTATTTCCCATGCAGCGGGGTGCTCTACGCATTGCCCCTGGGGGAGGATATTGAGAAGGCGGAGAAGATCTGGGGCGAGGAGATCCCGCCGGACGACTCCCACATGGGCAATCTGAACCGCCTGGACTATGACCTCTTTGCAGACGGAGACACGGTGTACTTCATGGTGAACCTGCCCCAGTCCGATGGGACGTACAAGGACACCCTGTATGCCTACGATACCGTCTCCAAGGAGGTATCCCAGGTCTGGGAGGTGCCCAATGCGGATACCGTGGGCACCTGGGAGACCACCGGGGTGTCTGTGTCCCAGTGGTATGTGCTGGATGGGGTGATCTATTTCTACCTCTCCGGCGGGGACTACTGGAAGACAGATCTGAAGACCGGGGAGACCGTGAAGCTGGCGGACACCCATGAGAAGACCCAGTACGGCAGCGCGGTGTGCTCGGACACATACATGGCACTCTTGAACGACCATCCCCAGGGCAGCGATGCCATCGCGTCCTTCGGCAGCCCCTGGGGCAACACCGGGGGAGACACCATCTACCTGTACAGCCTCACAGGGGAGTTCATCAAGGAACTGTCTCTCCAGCCCCTCTACGACAAGTACGACACCCTCAGTCACTGCGCACCCACCTTTCTCTCCGGGGACGACATCTACTTCCTGGCAGACTGCACCGTGTGGGGCGCCTATGTGGGCGGCATGTCCCACCCGGAGGGAGACATGGTGCTGTGCTGCATCAACATCGAGAGCGGAGAGATCACAGAGATCCTGACATGGTAACGGAGGAGAACGATATGAGACACGGATTGAGAAAAATGGCGGCCCTTTTGGCGGGAGCGCTCCTGCTCACCCTGGCGGGCTGCGAACAGGAAGCCGCCGGCCCCGAGAACAGCGCCGGCACGGGAGGCATCCCCGCCGCCCAGACCAGCAGCGAGGACTTTCAGAAGAACATGCACCAGTCCTCGGCGCTGCGGCTGAGAAGGAACAAACTCTATGAGACGGAGGAGGGCATCTTCTTCCAGATGGGGTCTGTGGTCCGGTACCTGGACAAGGAGACCAAGCGGGAGACCATCCTCTGCGGAAAGCCGGAGTGCACCCACGAGGACGAGAGCTGCAACGCCTATCTGGACGCCACCAACCTCTGGATGTACAACGGCCGCTTCTATTTCGACAACAGCGACTACATCGAGGAGAACGGCACCTTTGTGAACAAGGGGGACCGGATCTACAGCGCATCCATAGACGGCACAGACCGGCAGGTGGTGCAAAACCTGGAGTTCGAGCCCGGAGGGGACACGGCCCACGCGGTGGACCCCATCCTGCACCGGGGGATCGTGTACTTCGGGTACAACGGCGTGTTGTACCGGGTGCCTTTGGGAGAGGACATCTCGAAGGCGGAGAAGCTGTGGGGCGAGGAGATCCTGGACGATGGCTCCCCCTTCGCGGATTTCAACGCCCTGCACCTGGACCTCTGGGCAGACGGGGACACGGTGTACTTCATGGCCAACCTGGAGCAGCCGGACGGCACGTACAAGGACACCCTCTTTGCCTACGACACCACTACCAAGGAGATCTCCCAGGTGTGGAAGACCCCGGACGCCGATGCGGTGGGGGAGTGGGAGACCACCGGCGTATCCGTTACCCAGTGGTACGTGATGGACAACGCCATCTACTTCTACCTCTCCGGCGGCGGGCTCTGGAGGGGAGACCTCAGCACCGGCGAGAACGTAAAACTGGCAGACGTCCAGGAGAGGGCTGCATCCGGGACGGGACTTTTCTCGGACGACTACTTCCTCGTGGTGAATGACGAGCCCACACCCCAGGTGCTCGGGTTCGTGGACGATGTCACCGGGCGAAACGGCGGGGACACGGTGTACGTGTACCGCCTGGATGGGACTTTTGTCCGGGAGCTGTCTCTCCAGTCTCTCTACGATGAGGTGGAGGACCTGCTGCACATCCAGCCGGTCTGCTGTACCGGGGATGACTTCTACTTCGAGGCCAACACCGTGTCCTCCGAGGAGACCACAGACACCCAGAACATCTGGAGCGGCTCCCACCGGGTGCGGGGGCACATCCTCTGCTGCCTGGATCTGAACACCGGCGAGATCACCCAAATATACAACTACGTGCTGGGCAACTGAGCGTTAGGGGCATGCCCGCAACGATTTTCAGCAAGGAGAGAAGAACGATGCCTTTTGCAAGACGATGCGCCGCCGCCGGGATGGCAGCGCTGCTCACCCTGTCCCCGATGGGCTGCCAGAGCGGCAGTGAGCCGTTGGAGGTCCCCACCGCCCAGACCGTGAGCGATGATTTTCAGCCCAACGCCCACCAGTCTGAGGCGCTGAGCTTTCAGGAGACGGACGCCGGGTACTACTTCACCTCCGGCAACCTCTACTACATCAACAAGGAGGACATGAAGACCACCATCCTCTGCGCCAAGCCCGATTGCGATCACACGGACGACAACTACTGCAACGCCCGCATCCACGCCTATTACCTCTTGCGGATCCAGGACAAGGTGTACTACATCGCCTGGCAGAACAACGGCAAGGTGGTCTGTGCCACCGCCCTGGACGGCACCCAGCACGAGACCCTCCAGAGCCTGAAGTACCGGGAGTTCACCCACTCGGAGTCCTCCACAGACCAGGCGATCTACCACCGGGGGTACATCTACTTTGTGAGCGATGACATCCTCTACCGCACGAAGATCGGGGCGGAGAAGGACGATGTGGAGATCCTCTGGCAGCCGGAGACCACCAGTGAGCCGGACACCTTGTATGGCATCCCGATCTTCCAGGCCAACGGGCTCCACTTCACCCTCTGGGCAGATGGAGATACCGTGTACTTCATGGCCAACATCCCGGATGAGAACGATGTGGCGGTGAATGCCCTCTATGCCATCGAACCGGAGAGTCTGGACATCCGGAAGGTGTGGACCACCCCAACCAAGGAAGAGGTGGGCACCTGGGAGACCACCGGGGTAAAGGTGAGCCAGTGGTATGTGAAGGACGGCTTCATCTACTTCTACCTCTCCGGGGGAGACTTCTGGCGGGGCGATCTCTCCACCGGCAAGAACGAGAACCTGGCGGACACCCACGAGCAGACCCTGTACGGCAGCGCGGTGTTCTCCGATCAGTACCTGTGCCTCCTGAACGACATCCCCGTCGCCTTCTACGGCGAGACAGAGCCCACTCCCGGGGGCATGTTCCACTCCAACGGGGACACCATCTTCGTGTACAGCCTGGACGGGAAGCTGGTGCGGGACATCTCCCTGAAGGGCCTCTATGACGATCCCAGCGAGATGGCCCAGATCGATCTGCTCATCAACTCCGGCGAGGACCTCTTCTTCCTCACCACCGGGTACACCGCCTCCGCCCTGGAGGGCCCCTTCGGCGGCCTCCAGGGGAACAAGGGCCATGTGAACCTGTGCCGGGCGGACCTGCAGTCCGGGGAGATCTCCATCCTGTACCAGTTCCGATAGGAAAGCACATATGAGACATATGAGACGAACTGCGGCCGGCCTTCTTGCCGCGGCACTGTTGGTCTGCCTGGCCGGCTGCGGGAATGAGAGCGCTGGGCCGGGGGAGACCGCCCCGGCCCAGCAGACCGAGGCTGCGGAGTTCCAGAAGAACATGTGCCAGTCCCAGTACTTCTACATCCAGGACGCCTGTGAGGCAGAGGGCGGCATCTACTTCAACTACGATGGGTACCTCTATTACCTGGACAAGACGAATCAGAAGGCCACCATCCTCTGCGGGAAGCCGGATTGCGAGCACAAGGGCTCCCGGTGCAACGCTTGGATCAACTCCCGAGGGATGTGGGTTCGGGACGATCAGGTGTATTGCATCACCTTTGCCGGGGAGGACAAGTTGGTAACTGCCATGGATCGGGACGGCACCAACAGGCGGACGGTGCAGCAGCTGCAGTATAGCATGAACGGCGCCCAGTCCTCCGGAGACGATGCGGTGTGCTATCAGGGAGTCGTGTACTACCCGTACAACGATGTCCTCTATGCGGTTCCCCTGGGCGATGATATGGAGAAAGCCACGGCCATCTGGGGCGAGGAGAGCGCCGGTACAACCGGGGGCTCCTTCTTCTTCGATGGGAACGAGCTCCACTTCCGGCTCTGGCCGGACGGGGACAGCCTGTACTTCATGATCAACGCGGTGCAGGAGGACGGGACCTGCAAGGACACCCTGATGGCATACAGCCTAACAGACGAGACCGTCCAACAGGTCTGGCAGACCCCAGATGAAGCAGCGGTGGGCCCATGGTACACCACCGGCGTCTCGGTGCAGGCCTGGTATGTCCAGGACGGGACCATCACGTACTACCTCGCCGGCAACGGCCTCTGGAGGAGCAAGTTGCCAGATGGCGAACCGGAGCGTCTCGTGGACACCAGCGCGATTCCCCACGGCTCGGTGCTCTTCTCCGAGGACACCACCCTCCTCTTGAATGATGCCCTCTCGGCCCGGGTGGAGCGCGAGGGCGGAGATAGCCTCACCCTCTACGACACATCCGGCAATCTGCAGAAGGAGATCTCCCTGACGTCCCTGCTGCAGGAACACCCGGGCATCACCGGCTTTGCCCTGCTCTTCCTCTCGGACGGGGACCTCTATTTCATCGCCCACGCCGGCACCTGGGGAGACATCGAGGACGGCGTGCAGTATCAGGACCGGGCGGACGTGCTCTGCCGGATAGACCTGGACACCGGGGACTGCACTGAAATACACACCTTCACAGGATAAGTGAGGCATCTACACTATGAAACTGGAACTCATCAATCTCACGAAGCAATACGGCAACTTCACCGCCCTGGACCATGTGAGCATCACCTTCACCGAGGGCATCACCGGCATCCTGGGGGCCAACGGGGCGGGCAAGTCCACCATGATGAACCTGCTCA
>CANRFN010000173.1 GCA_947629915.1 uncultured Oscillospiraceae bacterium
CCGCAAAAAAAGTAGCAGGCTTTCGCCTGCTACTCTAGGATCTGTTTTGGATGGAACATTTCTGTGGAAGTTCTCGCATATCGTGTCCTTATGGCTATAGGCTAAAAAAAGTGTCCCCAAAATCCGGCATTTTCCCCTCAAATAGCGTGGCGTCCGTGGTGCAGCACACTACGTCGCTTCACAGGCGTATCGTACCGATGCTCAGTAAACGCCAATACAAATGTTCAACCCCGGGATGCGCAGACCGCATCCCGGGGGTCTCTATGTCCACACACCATCCTGTTGCCATCGGTTTGCTACAGCTGGCTGCGCTCCAACTTCCACCACAGCCGGCCAGCTGCTTTTCGGCACAGTCTGGAGAACTCCGAGCAATTCAAAAATTATATATTGAATTCAAATCTGAAATGTAGTATAATCAAGAACGCAGATGGATCACTTGCACATGATCGAACTGCTCGGCCGGAAAAGTGTATAGCAAAATGTCTTAATTTCGGCTATGAACCGGATTTTGTATGACACTTTTCCGTATTCTTGGTCACGGGCCTCGGAACCAGAGAGGAGATGATTGCTATGACCGAAATGTTCGGTCCCCCGCCCACAGAAGACGCACAGGACGTTGCTGACACAGTATTCCAAGATGCTCAAGATGCTCAAGATGCTCAAGATGCTCAAGAACTCTCGCCGTTCTTTCTCATCCAGTCATTGGGCGACCTCCTCCGTGATCAGACCACTGGACGGAACATTTTGTGGGCCACTGAGGATTATGCCGATATAGGACCAGGATACAGAGCAGATTGTGAGATCCTGCCTGAACAAATCACCGGAAAAAACGCGGAACTGATCCGGCCTCGCGCCCTGAAGTCCGAGACCGACCGCGTCAGGAGGACAAAGGACAAGGCTGAGGTGTTTACACCCGCATGGCTCTGCAACCAGCAGATCAACCTGGTGGACAATCAGTGGTTCGGCAGGGACAATGTATTCAACTCCACAGGTGACCATCAGTGGTGCGCCACTGCGGAGAAGATTCCCTTTCCAACAGAAAGCAGTCTTACATGGCAAGATTATATCGATGATACGCGCCTTGAGATCACCTGCGGTGAGGCTCCCTATCTCGTCAGCCGGTATGATGCAACGACTGGTGATCACATCCCCCTTGCACAGCGCATCGGGCTTCTTGACCGCAAAATGCGCATTGTGAGGGAGAACACAACAACTGCCAATGAATGGCTGGCGTGGTCCCAAAGGGCATTTGAAAGCATCTACGGTTTTGAGTATCAGGGAGACAGTCTTCTGCTGGCAAGAGAAAACCTGCTTCTCTCGTACATCGATTATTACCGTGAGTGGTTCTCACATATGCCTGGTCTTGCGCCACTGCGAAGCATCGCGCATATTATCTCATGGAACATCTGGCAGATGGATGGTCTCAAGTTTGTCGTACCAGGAAGCTGCAATCAGCAAGGCGATGGCCAGATATGCCTTTTTGATTTTGGTGGCAAGCAGCCTTTCGAAAGTTTCGTGAAAAACGACTCTTTGCTACACACCGGTATTTATTGTCTCATCAAGGATTGGCGAACTGGTGAGATTACAAAGTTTGTCTCACTGATAAACCACATGTGATAATATGAAGAATTTAACAGGGTTAGATCACTTAATTTTAGAGCGTGTTGATCCGCATATCCATGTCTTTACCACAAATACAACCTTAACTTGTATGATTTTCCTCCTTCAAATGGCAAAAAGCAGGAAGTTGATTACCAGAAAATTGCAATATTGCTTACACAATCAAAGCCGTTTCAAGAAATTACGGTACGTGATACTGTTGCATAGGGGGCTGGTGCTGTGAAATATAATGTCATAGTGGGCATTCCGCCCTATCAGATCAGTGACGGGGGCGCACAGGCAAGCGCCACGCCTATTTACTACCACTTCGTTGACATTGCGAAGGCGATGGGCCCTGAGTGGGCAACAATGATAATGCCTACCCGCTGGTATGCAGGCGGCAAAGGTCTTGACGAGTTCAGGGATGAAATGCTGCACGATACCACCATTCAAGAGCTCCATGATTATCTGCACGCAGAAGAGCTTTTCCCCGGCACCAATAATCGCGGAGGAATCTGCTATTTGCTTTGGAACAAATGTTATGACAACACTAAGGATCTTGTAAAGGTAACAACTCACGAGGGCAATGGGAATATCAATGTCGCTAACCGCAATCTGATATACAAAGATCTCGATATCTTTGTTAGAAACAGCAAAGCAATCGACATCCTAAACAAAGTTGTAGACAGTGGCGAGGTTGCCTTATCTACCTATATTTCTGCAGCAAAAGCGTTTGGCTTCAGGACTTTTTTCATCAGCGATCCGCTATTTAGACCTGATCCTTCGGGCCTAAACACCCCAGTCAAGTGCTATGGGAGATCCGGCAGAATAGGATATGTCGAAAAAGCTGAGATTCCCAGCCATACCGAGTGGATCGACCGGTGGAAAGTGTATGTTCCCGAATCAAACAACATCGGCACGGAGCTAAACGATGATAACCAAAATGCTTTTGTCGGAGAGCCAAACTCCATATGCACCGAAACATTCCTGGTCGTTGGCGCAGCTTTAGGCTTGTCGGAAGAAAGTGCAGCGAATTTGGTTGGCTATCTCAAAACAAAATTCGCCCGTTTTCTCCTGAGTTTAGCCAAAATCAGCCAACACGGCACAACCAGGACATATCGCTTTGTGCCCGCGCAGGACTTCGAAACACTTTGGACAGATGCTAAGCTGTACCAAAAGTATGCACTATCCGTTGATGAGATTGCGGTTATCGAATCCTCAATCAAGCCAATGGAGTAATCACCTGGGTGTAAGTCGATCAAGGTTTGCCCGTTGATCTTCTTTCTGGTCAGAATTATGGTCCACCTATTCCTGCCCCCAGCCTCATCCCCTTGACACCCCAGCGCCCCACCTGCTATTCTGCCAATAGCAGGTGGGGCGCTGTTTTCCGCACATCCGTTTCCTATTCATGGCCTCGGCGCTCTCAAGGTTCCTGCCCCGCCATCAAACTTTTTTCCGCACCCGTGCAACCTTTTACCCTCATCCAGGGTATTCGTAGTGAAAGGGGGACCGCTCCGTGCAGCAAGATCATCGCGCAAAAGCCGTAGAGCAATGGGGAGACATGGTCTGGAGACTGGCATTGGCCCGCACCGCCAACGTCCAGGACGCAGAGGATGTCTTTCAAGAGGTGTTCTTGCGCTTCTTTCGAAGCGAACAGAAACTCGAAACTGATGAACATCGTAAGGCCTGGCTCATCCGCTGCACGGTGAACCGCTCCAAGAGTCTCTTCTCCTCCCCGTGGAAGAAGAAAACTGTCCCCCTGGAAACCGTTGCGGAGATCGGCGTGGAGGACGAATACAGCGAGGTGTACAGCGCTGTCCTCTCTCTTCCCACCAAGTACCGCACCGTGATCCATCTCCACTATTATGAGGGCCTCTCCGTGGCGGAGATCGCCCAAACGCTCCACGTGGCAGAGGGCACGGTGAAGTCCCAACTCAGCCGGGCCCGTGACCTGCTGCGCCACATTTTGAAAGGAGATACCGATGCATCGCTATAAGAAGGCCGTAGACGGCATCCACGCCCCGGATGAACTGAAGCAGAAGGTTCTCCAAAGGGCGAACGAGGCCGATATCCCCCGCAAAGCCGCCAAGGGCACCGTCTCCGGGTACAGACTCCATCGCTGGCAGCCCGTAGCCGTTGCTGCGTGTCTGGTGGTGCTGCTGGTGGGCGGCGCCATCGGCCTCATACGGGGATCACAAACGGACAGCAACCAGAGCACCAGCGCAGACCCTGCCTACAACAACGCCCCGCTGCCAACGGTGGCAAGCAACGAGCAGACTGCAGAAGCGCCCACTTTTGCGCCCCAGGATGCGATCAACAGCATGGACTGCTCAATCCCAGCCATGCCGCTCAACACCGTCCAATACCCCGTCATGGCCCCATACCCCAATGCGGCAGACTACACACAAGATGAGTCCGGCTACAATGCGTACGTGGCAGACCTGGACATCTGGCGAGACAGCGTTGAGGAACTCTCCTCCGGCCTGGACTACAACACCCCTCTCAGCGGTTTTCTCTCCCGCACCGCACAGGAGTTTCTCACCCAAGGCGGGGATCAGAACACGATATACTCTCCCCTGAACCTCTATATGGCCCTCTCCATGCTGGCGGAGACCACCGCCGGGAACAGCCAGGCAGAGCTTCTGGATCTGCTGGGCACACCCTCTCTCGCCGAACTCCGCGACACCACCAAAGGCCTCTGGCTCACCAACTACCGCGCCGATGGCCAGACGGACTCGGTCCTGGCAAACTCCCTGTGGCTGAATGAGGCTCTCCAGGGTCAATACAATGAGAGCACCCTGCAGACCTTGGCAGAAGACCACTATGCCTTCCTCTTTGAAGGCCCCGCCGGAGATCCCGCATACGATGAGGCCCTGCGCACCTGGCTGAACAATGAGACCTGCGGTCTCCTGCAAGACTACACCAACGATCTCTCCATGCCCGAGGACCTCGCCATCGGCCTGGCCTCTGCCATCTACTTCCGGGCCAACTGGGCCTCCCCCTTTGAGGCGTCCGAGACCGCACCGGATGTCTTCCATGCACCCACCGGAGACCTCCAGACGGACTTTATGCACGCCGCACGGTCTATGGAATACAGCTGGAGCGCCAACTTCGCCTCTGTCTCTCTGAGCTACCAGGAGGGGAGCTACTCCATGCGGCTGATGCTCCCGGATGAAGGCGTCTCAACAGCAGACCTTCTGGCTGACCCGGATGCCCTGTCCTATCTTCTGGGCAGCACCCCGGACACCGTCCAGACCCAATCCGGCGAGGTGATCCTCTCCCTTCCCAAGTTCGATGTCTCCTCCCGGCTGGACCTGCAGAAAGGCCTGCAAGCCCTGGGGGTGTCCGAAATCTTTGATCCCAACACCGCCGATTTCACCGCCCTCACAGATTCCCCGGAGGTGTTTGTAGACCAATGCATCCACGCCGCCCGGGTGATCGCCGATGAGGCCAAGACCGAGGCCGCCGCCTTCACTTGGATCGATGCCCCCGGTGCAGCTCCTCCACCAGAGGACGAGCCCATTGTGCTCACCTTAGACCGGCCCTTCCTGTTCTCTATCCTGGGCCCCGCCGGCATTCCCCTCTTTGTGGGGATTGTCTGCAATCCGGCGAACGCCTGATCCCCTCCCTCAGACACAAGAAAGGAGCGTCTCACATGGCACCGCACAACAGAAGACAATTCTCCCATGTTGCCCACATCCTGGCAGCCATATTGGCGGTCTCCCTGCTCTTTGTCCTCACTGGCTGCGGCAGCTCTGGTCCCTCGGAAAAGCACACCCTGATGAGGGCCCAATACCCTGTGATGGCCTCGTACGCCAAGCCCGAGGACTTCACCAACTTCCTGGGAGACTCGGACTACGAGAAGTACCGCAAAGCCCGGGACACCTGGGAGGAGAACATCGCCTCCCTCTCCACCGGTCTGGACTACACCAATCAGCTGGATCAATACCTGAGGCGAGCCAACGAGGTGGTCCTCCCAGACGCCCAGGAGGGCAACCTGGTCTGGTCTCCCCTGAACGTCTGGCTGGCCCTCTCTATGCTGGCAGAGGCCACGGACGGAGACACCCGGGCACAGATCCTGGACGTCCTGGGGGTGGACGCGGTGGAAAACCTCCGGCAGACCGCCAATGCCGTCTGGCGGGACAACTACCGGGACGATGTCGCCACCAGTTTCATCCTGGCCAACTCCATCTGGCTGTCTGATGCGGTGCAGGGCCACTATAACGAGGACACCCTGAACACCCTCGCCCAGCAGTACTACGCCTCCGCCTTTTCCGGTCCCATGGGAGATCCCTCGTACAACAGGGACCTCCGCAGCTGGATCAACGAGCAGACCCATGACCTTCTCAAGTCCTACGCGGACACCCTCTCCATGGACCCCAGCACCGTGCTGGATCTGGTCTCCACGGTGTACTTCAAAGCGGAGTGGGCCACCCCCTTTAACAAAGAAGCCACCTCCACAGACATCTTCCACGCACCGGGCGGCGATCGGGAAGTGCGCTTCATGTTCCGCCGCGCCCCCATGTCGTACTACTGGGGCGATCACTTCTCTGCCATCGCCCTGCCCTTCCTGGAGGACAGCTTCTCCTTTTGGGTCATCCTCCCGGATGAGGGCACCTCTCCGGAGGCGTTGGTCTCCAGCGGGGAGTGCATGGACTTTCTCCTGGCAGACAAGGCCATCACCTACGACGAGAACACCGGTACCGCCTTCACGGAGTGGGAGAACCAGAAAATCGTGGATGTGCGGCTCAATCTGCCCAAGTTCGATGTCTCCTCCGGCATGGACCTGATCCCCATCCTGCGAAAACTGGGCATCCAGGACGTCTTCGATTCCACCAAAGCAGACTTCACGCCCCTCACAGACATCCCCGGCATCTACACCAGCGAGGCGGTCCACGCGGCGCGGGTGATCGCAGACGAGGAAAAGGTGGAGGCCGCCGCCTTCACCTCCATGACACAGAACGCATCGGCTGCCCCGATGGGAGACATCGTGGACTTCACCGCAGATCGGCCCTTCCTGTTTGCCATCACCGGGCCCACGGAGCTGCCTCTCTTCACCGGCATCGTGAATCAGCCCTGAGGCAAACACGGGGACGCCCGCATCCCGCAGACCACACACGGAACCTCCACACAGTGGGAAAGGCATATCCTGCCCCAGGCCGGCAGGAGATGCCTTTGTGTTTGCGCAGACGGAAAATCGTAGGACAAAAGGAACTTCAGGTTCCTTGTCTAACGGCAATACCGGGCTTATACTGGCGGAGTTCCACTCACCGCGCAGCGCAGATTGAAAGGAGCGTGCATTTCATGGAAGCCCAAAAGTACACCAGAGACGACATCGTGGCCCGGTACAACGCCGGGGAACCGCTCACCATCCTCCCGTTCTACGGACACCGCCCCAACGCCAAGAAGATCACCAAGGCCTGCTTCAGCCAGTGGTTCCACTGCCGTTTCACCGTAGACGGCGTGGAATACCACACCGCAGAGCAGTACATGATGGCGGAGAAGGCCCGCCTGATGGGGGATCCGGACACCCGCCGGAAGATCCTGGCGGCCACAGAGCCCAAGGAATACAAGGCCCTGGGCCGGGAGGTGCAGCACTTCGATCCCAAGCTGTGGGACATGGCCAAGTACGCCGTGGTCCTGAAGGGCAACCTGGCCAAGTTCTCCCAGAATCCAGAGTTCCTGGCCTTCCTGGACAGCACCGGGGACAGCGTACTCGTAGAGGCCTCCCCCTACGACTCCATCTGGGGCGTGAAGCTGCGCCTGGGCAACCCCGCCCTCCAGGACCCCAACCAGTGGCAGGGTCAAAACCTGCTGGGCTTTGCCCTGATGGAGACCCGGGACATCCTGCGGGCCCGCCAGCAGAAGCCGGAGGACCAGTAAGGAAGACCGCCCCATACCGAGAACAGCGTTGGCGCCCGCCGGTCTGGCGGACGCCAATGCTGTTCTCCTCCCCGCCATGCGGCCCTGCCGCATGGCGGTCTCGTTCTCTTGCCGCAGTGGATCCGGCACTCCCAGAATCATGTGAGTTCGGATCCCTCGGGGGCGTCACTTGCTCAGATATCCAGCGCCGCGTGATAGCCCCAGTACACCGCGTTGGTGATGGTGGACACCTTGGCAGCGTCCCCGATCACCCGGACAAAGGGGGCGCAGTCCAGCAGCTTAGACACCACATCGGTGCGGGAGCGCTGGCCTAGAGCGCAGATCACGGACTTGCCGGGGATGAGCACCTCTTTGCCCTCGCTGTTCTCACAGATCACCCCGTCCTCGGTGACGCGCAATGCCTTGTGGCTGGTGTACACCTCGGAGTACTTTGCGATCTCCGCCAGCAGCAACGGGCGGTGGCGCACATTGGCGTCCGGGGCCAGAGCGTCCCGCATCTCCACGAGGCGCACCTTTTTGCCCTCCTGGCCCAGGTGGATGGCGCACTCGCAGCCGGCGAGACCGCCGCCCAATACCACCACATCGTCCCCCACCTGGTCCTTCTGGAGGTAGTAGTTGTTCACCACAACCACGTTGTCTCCGTTCAGACCGGGGATAGGCGGCACCAGAGGAGCGCTGCCCACGGCGATGATGAGGGCATCTGGGGCCTCTTGCTCGGCATATTCCTTGGTAAC
>CANRFN010000174.1 GCA_947629915.1 uncultured Oscillospiraceae bacterium
CCCTCGCAGGCCTGGGCGCTACCCCTGTCTATGGGCAATTCTTTTGTGGCAGATGCCGAAAGACTGAATAGATACGAGAAGAGACAGCTCCAGGGAGTTGCCCTCCATCAGGTTCTCATAGGACATGTCGTGTGCTTTTGCAAATGCTTGAATATCTACCTCCACGCTCTCCAAGGTGTAGACGGCGCCATCCTGTTCGGCATGTGCCCTGCCCAACGCCAGCAGCTTTACCTGCTGCTCGCACTTCTCGTCCAGGACACTCTGGGTCTCCTCCTCCGAGGCGTCCTCTTTCAGGCCCAGCAGCTTCCGGAGCATGATGTCCTGGGTAACGCCCTCCCGCTGGTCCGCAAACATTCCGGCCCGCGTCACCATGCTGTCCCGGAAGAGGCGATACTCCTCATTTTCCCGGTCCACCGGCATGAATACAGACTGGGCCACCGTCTGTTTCTGGACAAAATCTGTGAGGATCTGGTCCCGCTGGTTTCTCATCCTCCGGACAGCCCGCTGAACGAGGTGCTGCCGGTACGCCTCGATGGTGTCTACGCCCTCGATCCCCAGACGGACGATCTCCTCATCCGTGAGGGGCGGGATGTGCCGCCGCTTCACGCTGCATACCGTCACGGGCGCGGTCCGCCCCCGGACAGACAATTCCGCACTCTGGCCGCAAGTCATGCCAAGAAGGGCGTCCTCCAGAGACAGGTCAAAGAAATGACGGCCCACAGCGAACTGGGCCTGCTGCACCTCCCCGGCCTCGTCCGGATAGGAGATGCGCACAAAGTCCTCGGCCTGGATCCCGTCCGCGGCGGGGGCGATGGTGGCAAAACGGAGAGCTGCATCGGCAAGGCCCTTCTCGATAGACGCTGCGGAGACCGAGAGCACCAGCAGCTTCTCCGGCACATCGGCCTCACGGAAGTCGAACTCCTGCAGGAGTGTGGTTGCTGCCGCCATGCTCAGCCCTCCGCCAGGCACGCCTGTACGGCGCAGGCCAGCTGATCCGGGCAGGAGTCCCCGCCGTGGCAGTTGATCCCCCGCAGCCGGGTGATGATGTCCTGGGCGGGCATGCCCTCCGCCAAGGCGGCCACGCCCTGGGTATTACCCTTGCAGCCGCCATAGAAGACCACATTGTGGAGAATGCCGTCCACCAGGTCGAAGCTGATCTCGCCGCAGCAGACCTTGCCGTTGGTCTTGTAGGTATAGTGCCGGTCCATATCGCTCACTTCTCTTTATAATAGAGTCGGCAGTGGCAGTATCCCTCGAAGTCCGGGTCCGCGCACTGGGCCTTGAACTCCTCGCAGACACACTTGTACTCCGGCTTCCGCTCGGTGCGGCAGGGGCAGTACCCGCCGGTCTGCCTCAGGCCCTCCCGGACGGTGCGGACGATCTCCGCGTTCTCGTTGAGACGGATCTTTGCCATGGGACAGTCCTCCTTATTCGTCTTTCAGTTCCGGGAAGGGGTACTCATACAGCAGTGCTGCGATGCACTTGTCCATGGTCTCCCGGTCCATGGAGCCCACCAGCTTCTGCACCGGCTCGCCGTTGCGGAAGTAGATGGTGGTGGGGATGTAGTGGATGTCGAAGCGCTGGGCCAGCTCCCGCTCCTGGGAGGTGTTCACCTTGAGAAAGCGGAGGACAGCGTAGTCATTGCTGGCCTCGGTGAAGATGGGCGCCAGCTCCACACAGGCGGGGCAGTAGTCCCCGAAGAAGTCCGCCACGGCGTAGTCCGTGCGGACGAGGTCGTCGAAAGTGTCTTTGGTCGCATGAATCGTCGCCATGGTTCATTCCTCCACCAGTTTTTCTGCGTAGATCCGCAGCAGGTCCTCGCTGCCGTTGTGGAACACCTGGCTGCGCCAAGTGCTCTCCGGGGCCATCTCCAGCAGTTCCTCCGCGCTCTTCTGATAATACCGCTGTCCATCCCGCTCCAGTTCGGTGCGGAAGTAGGTGGCCTCATCCATGCCGCTGAGCTGCACCGCCAGGGCAATATAGGCGAACTCATTGCGGAAAAAGGG
Source organism: uncultured Oscillospiraceae bacterium (assembly GCA_947629915.1). GTDB lineage: Bacteria > Bacillota > Clostridia > Oscillospirales > Oscillospiraceae > Enterenecus. Next base: position 2,007 of record CANRFN010000174.1, read on the forward strand.
CCTCGCCTGGTCCACCAGCTTCTCCCGGGCCTGCTCCTCGGTGAGAAACTCCACCCCGTCCTCCGGGACAGTTGGATCCATGCCGTTTGCCACCATGCTGTCATACTCCAGATTGGCCAAATGAGTAGCCCACTCGGTCTCCTCCGCCTCATCGATCTCATAGACGGTCTTCGCCGCGGTCTCATTCAGCAGCATCCGGGCGATGTGGTTAATCCGGTCCTGGCGGTTGCGCTGCTCGGTGATCTCCCGATACCAGCGCCGGTATTGCTCCAGGTTCTCTACGCCCTCAATCTTCTCCAACTGCACCAGATCGTCATCCACAGGGTGGGGCACCCGGCGCACAATGCGGCACACGGTGAGGGTGAGCTCCCCTTCGCTGGCGGCGATGGTCTTGCCCTCCCCCACGTTCATGCCAATCAGGGCGTCCTCAATTCCCTTCTCACAGAGTTCATGCCCGGGGTAGAAGAGCAGCACCGGCTTATTCCACCGGGGCACAGCGCTCTCACCCTTACACACCACGCTGTCGCCCGGGGCCACGGTGTCCGCGTCCATCTCCACGGCGTGGCTGTGGCTGAGGGTCTCGATCTGGTGGTCTATCTCTGCCTCATCAATCCGCCAGCGGCGCATCTCGTCCGGGACGGCCGCCTGGGTGTAGTCATAGAGGGTAACAACACGGGATTTCATCGTGTTTGATGCAGCTCCTTTCAATGGATACAATCTGAAATCGCGGGGTCAGTCGTCAATGCGCTTGGGCACTGGCGCATCGTAGAGCAGGGTGGCAATGTACTCGTTCAGCTTCTTGCGCTCCATCCAGCCGCCGGTCTCACAGACCTGTTTGCCCTGCCGGAAGAACAGCATGGTGGGCACGCCCCGGACGGAGAAGCGCTGCGCGATCTTGGGGTTGTGGGAGCAGTTCACCTTGATGAACCTCAGCATGGCGTAGTCGTTGCTGGCCTCGTTCAGCACCGGCTCCAGGGCCACGCAGGACCCGCAGTATTCCCCGTAGAGGTCCACGATGACATAGGGTTCGCCCCGCATCAGGTCGTCAAAGTTGTCGTCCGTTCCAATGTAAATCATCGCTCAGCCCTCCAGATACTGTTTGCAGAGCTCCGCCAACACGCGGATGGCGCCAAACTCCATGGCATACTCCTCGATGTTCCAGGTTCTCCCCTGGGCCAGGAGATCCTCCGGCTGGTTGCCATGGCTCTCTGCGGCCTCCTTCAAGCCCACCTGAAACGCGGTCTCATAGTCCATGTGGCCGATCTCCTCCATGATAGCCCGGCAGATCACATAGCGGCGGTACATGGGTAAAAACTGCTGATAGACCTTCTCCCGGGCCTGCTCCTCGGTGAGGAAAGTCACCCCGTCCTCCGGGATGGTGAGATCCTGCCCGGTGGCGGTCATGGCATCGTAGAACTGGTTGGCGTACTCCCGGACACAGCGACTCTCTTCCTCCGGGTCGATGTCGCACGCGGAGTTCTCCTCGATGGCATTCTGCAGCCCATAGGCCATCCGGATTGGCTGTTCCTCCCGGTTTTTATCCTCCGTGGTCTCCCGGTACCAGCGGCGATAGTCCTCCAGGGTCTGTACGCCCTCAATGCTCTCCAGCTGCACCAGCGCATCGTCCACCGGGTGGTTCACCCGCCGCAGGATTCGGAGCACCGTGAGGGTAATCTCCCCCTCAGTCGTAGACACGGTCTTGCTCTCCCCGACCTTCATGCCGAGGAGTGCGTCCTCGACCTCGCAGAGGCCATAGCCGGGGTAGAAGAACAGCACCGGCTGGTTCCAACGGGGCACCGTGCTCTCGCCCCTGCAGGCCACGCTGTCTTTCTCCTGTACGGAGTCCACATCCGCCTGCAGGGAGTGGTTGCGGCTCAAAAGGTCCAGGCGGTCGTCGATCTGGTTGTCCGGCACCCGCCAGCGGCGCAGTTCCTCCGGCGGCCGATATTGATGGTAGTCGTAGAGGTTGGTAACGCGGGATTTCAAAGGATATCCGCTCCTTCATGCAAAATCTCAGAAAATGCCGATGCTGAGGAGAGGGTCTCCACTCTCCTCAGCGCAGGTTTCATGATTACTGGGCAAACTGCAGGTCGAAATACTTCTTGTACAGGGGACTGGTCTGGTAGAGGGTCTCGTGGGTGCCCACTGCCTGTACCTTGCCCTGATCCATCACCACGATGTTGTCCGCGTTCACGATGGTGCGCAGGTTGTGGGCCACCACAACGGCGGTGCGGCCCTGCATCACGGTGTTGAGGGCGGCCTGTACGGCGGCCTCGTTCTCGGCGTCCAGGTTGGAGGTGGCCTCATCCAGGAACAGGTAGTCCGGATCCTTGATGATCATCCGGGCGATGGCGATCCGCTGGCGCTCGCCGCCGGAGAGCTTTCCGCCCAACTGGCCGATCTCGGTGTCAAAGCCCTGGGGCAGCTTCATGATGAAGTCGTAGGCGTTGGCCATCTTGGCGGCCCGCTCCACCTCTTCCTGGGTGGCCTCCCGATCCATGCCGTAGACGATGTTGTCCCGGACGGTGCCGGAGAGCAGCGGGCTGTTCTGCTGGATGTAGCCGGCAGAGCGGCGCCACTGATCCAGGTGGAAGTCCTCGGCGTCCTGTCCGCCGTAGGTGAGCTTGCCCTGATCCGGGGTGTAGAGCCGCTCCAGCAGGCTGAGCATGGTGGTCTTGCCGGCGCCGCTGGGACCCACAATGGCGGTTACTTTCCCCTTGGGGATGATCATATTGACGTTCTGCAGCACCTTCTCATCGGGGACATAGCTGAAGGTGACATCTTCAAAGGCCAAGTCCGCATCGGGCTCGGTAAAGGACTGCTTTCGCTGCAGCACCTCGCTGGGCTTGGTCATGATATCGCCGATCTTGGCGGTAGAGCCCATGGTGGCCTTCAAGTAGTAGAAGCAGAAGATAAACTGGAGCATGTTGATGTAGATGGACTGGCGCATGGCGAACATGGTCATGAGTTTCGACTATGCATCGAAAACCCCTTATATAGCTTGATTTCTCGGACAAATTTAGCAAAGCCGTTAGCAAAAGCCCCCTGAGGACGTATCTCAGGGGGCTTTTACTTTAGGTGAAGTCTATGCCGGTTTCCTTCTGTAGAAGCTCTTTAACGAGACCGCCAACAGACTTGCCGTGTTCCTCGCAGTAGGCTTGCAGAAGGTCCTTTGTGCCCTTCTTGACTTGGAACTCAACCCGGTCGTAATGGGCGCCGTTCCAACGGTTCTTAACAGTTGAACTTGTTCTTCCCATTGGGATCACCTCCTCCGTAATTCTAGCGCAAAAATCGTACTCCCGCAAGTATGCAAAACGCACAAAATCCCGTCAGAAAGTTTGTGGAAGATCACGAACAGATTCTTCTGGACATACGTCCGGGAGTATGCTATTCTATCAGCGGCCAAGAGCCGCCGAACGAAAGGAAGGTATTAGAATGAAAGATATTGATGAGATGACCGATGCCGAGTATGACGCATTTTTGGTCGAGTACTATGGCAAGGTGATCCCGGTCGAGCTGGATGCGGCTACCCTGGTTACGGCACACGGAGTGTTGTTCGGAAACGTCAACACGATGCCCCTCTGCTACAAGCTCTCCAGCACGATTGAGAAGGGCGGCACCACCACCCTGCAGCTTACCCGCCGTGAGCTCTATGACATCATGAGTGCCATGAGCAAGGCCCGCAAGGTGTTCGAGGCTGAGCGGCGGCGGGCCCGGACGGCGGGAGACGTCAACCGGATGGATGAGTGCTCCCACCGTATCGCCCGGCTGGATGACCTCTACGAGCGTCTGACCGCCGCGCTGGCAGACGCAAACAAGTAAGCAACACTATCAGGCCCGCCCCGGAGGTTACGAGGGCAGAAAGGACAGATCATGCACATCTATTGCTATCAAGTCTTCTACACGTTCACCCGTAAGGGCGAGACCCGGCCCTACTACATGTGGGTAGTGGCCACAAACGCCAAAGAGGCCGTTGAGAAGTGCGGCAAAGAGGTCGAGAGCGCAACCGGGCTGGCCGCCGGCCATCGCGTGGCCGTACGAGACGGCTGCAAGCCTGAGCGCCGGCGGGAAAAGCTGCGCTACTTCTATGAGACCTTCCCGCAGGACATGGCGGGCGTGAGATTCTGAGGCGGGCCGGCTACACGGACAAAAGAAAAGAGCGGCGCAACCCGGTGAAGGGCTGCGCCGCTCTTGTCATTGTGCTGCGTTGATGCGCTCCTGCGCTGTCTGGAAATAAGCCGGATCTAACTCGATCCCGGTAAAGCCTCTGCCCGTGTTGACGCATGCAACGCCGGTAGAGCCCGAACCCATGAACGGATCCAGCACTGTGCCGCCTTCTGGGCAGATGGCGATGAGCCTTTCAAGAAGTTCGATGGGCTTCTCGGTCTGGTGGTGCTTCTGCGTGGTAGGCACGCTGCTGACACGGTAGCACCCAGGCAGTACAAGAGCGCCCTTCTCATACTTCGTGGGTCTCCGCCCATTGGCGCCCCAGACCACATACTCGCAGTCATTGCGAAACCGGTTAGGAATCGGGCGGCTGTTGCCCTTATCCCATACCACGATACCGCGATATATCCACCCGGCCGCTTGGAGTGCATCGGTAGCGGCGGGCAGGTTTCGCCAGTCGATAAATACGGCGCAAATGCTCTCCGGTTTCGACTTCCGCCGGCACTTGTTCAGCACCATGCGCAGGAACTCCGTAAAGCTCCGCTGGTCCATGTTGTCCCCGCTGAAGCTCTGAAACCTGCCCGCGCCGTTGTACTCTTTGGCACAGTACTTCGTGCGGGTGTCTAGCTTGCGGTCGCCGGCAAACAGGCCGCCGGAGGAATAGGGCGGATCTGTTAGCACCATGTCCATGCTGCCGTCTGGTACACCGTCAAGCATCTCCATGCAGTCGCCTTGCAGCAGTCTGATCTCCGCCATAGACCTCACTTGCGCTGGTTAGCCTTGTAGAGGATCACGGCTAACTGTTCCCGCGTCACAGCCTCGGTCCAGTGAAAATCTCCGGTCTCGTCTCCGGAGAAAAAGTCCGCCTGTGTGGCCCACTTGCGGGCGTCCTCGCTCCAGGTGGCGGGGCTTGCCTTGGGCCGCATGGCCTCCAGCTGCGCAAGCACTTCCGCGCCGTGGGTCTCGAGGTAGCTCTGCAGCATCTTCGCAAACTGCTCCTCTGCCATGGTCGCGCTCTCCCCCTTCTGCGGCTCTTCTGCCGGCTGCTCTTCGGGCTCGTCAGGTACGGCGGCGTAGTCCGGTCGGCAAAAGCCCCACAGGGTGAGAGAGATAAGCCGATTCGCCCGGCGATGTACGCCGCTCGGTGTACCCCAGTTCCCTTCAATCGTGTACAGATAGCCGTTTTCGTACTTCTCCACAACCCCGGTATGCTGCCAATACTGCCCGTTTCGGTAGCATACCAGGTCTCCCGGCTTAGGATCTCCCGCGCCGATGGCGATGAAACGGCCCTTCTGCTTGAAGTACTCTGCCAGGTACTTCACCCCCGCCGCCATACTGCGTGCGGGTATGCCGGTGATCTTGCGGAAGGTCTCCATTCCAAAGGTCTTCCACAGGGTCCAGCACGCGAAAACGGCGCACCAGTCCGCCCCGTTCTTCGCGCCGTTGAACATGTCGGTTTGGTCCAGGTCGCGGGCGTACTTGTTATATTTGCCGCTCTTAGTGGCTTCAGGGTTGTCTACGTTCTCGCCAACGGCGTGGCCCTCGTAACCGACTTCCGCGATAGCGGTGGCCAACACGCGCTCTACTGCGGTCATATGGCTACCCCCTTGATGACTACGTTCTCCCACTTGCGGTAGGCGTCAAGATAGGCTTCGTTCTTATCGCCGTTGTAGGTCAGTTCGTAATACATGTTGTCTGGTACGGTCGTAGACAGAAGGGCCTTGTTATTCTGCAGGGCTTTCACCATCCAGACGATGTACACGTTTTCTGCCGTAATGGCCGCCTTGCTGGTGGCGTCCACGCGTGCGTTGTAGTAGTCCGCTACGGCCTTCTTGGCAAAGGCTTCAAACTCGTTGTTGCTCATACTTTTGCCTCCTTCTCTTTCGCTGCCTGAGTACCAAAGTAAAAAGCCGTCACTACGGCGTAAATCGTCATGAAGTCCTGGCTGATCTCCCCGCGCAATGCCAGGACGGCAAACACGATGGTCAGGATGATGGTCATGATGCTTTTTAC
>CANRFN010000175.1 GCA_947629915.1 uncultured Oscillospiraceae bacterium
TCACCTCGGCCCTATTATACACCCCCCAGGGTGCTCTAGTCAAGCATCCAATCAACATTTTTGCTGAATATCACCATCCACTTGTGTCGCCGAGCTATCGGTCCAACGCCGCCACAATCTCAGCCACCGCCACCAAAGCCGCCTCGCCGCTGATGGTTATCCTGCCGTTCTCCTCCATCCGGCAGTGCAGAAATCCGCCGCGCCGGGATGCCTGATACGCAGCAATCTCCGCCTTGTGCAGCTGCCCCGCCCAGTATGCGGCGATCTGGCAGTGGGCCGAGCCGCAGACCGGGTCCTCCGCGATGCCCAGTTTCGGACAGAAGCTGCGGGACACACAGTCTGTCTCGGCGCCCTGGGCGGTGGCGTTCTGAATGCGGCCGGGAAGACCGGTGAGAAGGGCCTGGTCCGGCTTCATGTTCCGGACGGTGTCTTCTGATGCAAAGACGCAGACCAGGTCCAGCCCGAGAACTGCCTGGATGGGGCGTGCTCCAAAGGCCCGCTCCATGGCGTCTGTTACGGGGATCTCCTGGAGTTCGTAGGTGGGAAAGTCCATCTCATAGAGATTCCCCTTCCGATGGACGGTGAGGATGCCGCTCCTGGTGCGAAACTGCACCTCGGCACTGTCTGGCTCGTAGAAGTTCAGGATCACAAAGGAGGAGGCCAGGGTGGCGTGGCCGCACAACGCCACCTCTGTCTCCGGTGTGAACCAGCGGAGGTGATAGCCCTTCTCCTCCTTCACCAGGAAAGCCGTCTCTGAGAGGTTGTTCTCCATGGCCAGCTTCTTCATGGATTCCTCAGACGGCCAGCGCTCCAGCACGCAGACGGCGGCGGGATTGCCGGCAAAGGGCTTGCTGGTAAAGGCATCTACGAGATACTGCTTCAAAGGGGCCACCTCCCTGATGGTGCGATCACGGGTTATTCGCCTTTCTTCCTGGGGACAAACCACTGTGGGATAGATGCCCTGATCCAGGCCAGGAAGATGATCCGGCTGCCCGGTCTGGCGTGGAACATGTAGATGTCGCTGCCGTTTTTCCACTGGTGCAGATAGGCCAGGACCAGCGCGGAGAAAAAGTGGATGAGCCACAGCGCTGCAAAGGCGTGGGGCAGCTTGTACAGGACGAATGCCGTGGGCTGGGCCGGCTGAAATGCCTTCTTTCCCCTGCGTTTCCGGTACCAAGAGAAGAGGGCGGATTCGATGGGGACCAGGACGAAGGAGACAATCAGCGTCCCGATGAGCATCCCGTGGAGCAGAGTATATTGCTGCTCCGTCGCCACCCGCCACAGCCACACCAGGGAGAGGACACAGGAGATCAGCAGGACAATGCCCTCAGCCAGGAATACCGTTGTATAGAGTTTCTCTGTGCTTCGCATCTGCAACGAATCCTTGTACAGTGGAGTGTCTGCCTGGAGAGAAGATCACACCTGATGCCAATACAGGCAGATGTCCTCGTAGTGGCCGTCTTTCATGCGGAATCCGCCGGGGATGGTGCCGAGGGGTTGGAAGCCGTGCCGCTCATAGATGTGCCGGGCGTGGATGTTAGTGGCCACCACCGCGTTGAACTGGATCAGCCGGAAGCCCACCTCTTTCGCCATGCGCAGGCTGTCCTGCACCAGCTGATCTCCGATGTGCTGCCCACGGAAGGGGGATAGGACGGCGTAGCTCACATTCCCGATGTGGCCGCACCGTCCGATGTTGTTGGGGTGGAGGATATACAGCCCCACCACTCTCCCGTCCAGCTCCGCCACGGCGGTGTAGGTCTGGGCGGCGAAGAAGGCGGAGCCGCTCTCCAGGGTGAGGCAGTCCACCTGGGGAAAGGCGATGCCGTCCTCCACCACCTCGTTCCATATGGCGATCATGTCCGCCATGTCCTCTTCGCGGTATTTTCGTATGATCATAGGGAAGGCCTCCAAAGGGATCGGGTTATCAATCCAACCGCTGGATGAAAGCGGTCTTCTCGGTGTCCGTGAAGCCGGCATTGCGGTAGAAGTTGAGCGTGGAAGCGCTCTTGGACCCCGTGAGCAGCATGATCTTGTAGCAATGGGCTTGCTCGGCGAGGGATTGGGCGTACCGGAGACAGGCGGTGGCATAGCCCCGGTTGCGGTACTCCCCGTGGGTAACCACATTCTCAATGAGTGCATAGGGCCGGACGCTCCGCGTGAGGTTGGGGATGATCACGCACACGCAGGAGGAGACGAGCTTGCCGTCCGCCTCATAGACGATGATGTGGTGGTTCTTGTCCCGGACAATGGCGCTCCAGGTCTCCCGCAGGTGCTCTGTATCCTGGGGGATGGTGTCCTCGTGCAGGTATAGATACAGCTGCAGCAGCTGGTCTAATTCGTTCTCGTAGATCTCTCGGACCATGTACCACACCTCACTGATTGCCATGCAGTTCCATAGCTGCGATTTCCTGCGCCGGCCAGAAGGTACAGAGATGCAGCCGGACAAGGCTTCCGAGAAACGGGGAGGAGGACTGCAGAAGTGCGGGCAGGGCGGCGCAGATCGATTCTGGCTCCTCCTGGAGAATAGAGACATGGGGTGTCCACGGGTATCCTTGGGCGGCATTTGCTGTGCACACCTCGTGCAGCGCATCCAGCTGCGGGGTCCGCTCCGGGGCACAGAACAGGACCTTGCCGCCGGCGAAGAGACCGATATGGCTGAAGTGGAGCGGTATGCTGGAGAAGTCTGAAGAGACCTGCTTCATCCGGGCGAAACCGCCTCTTCATGTTCCAGAGGGAACTTGCCCAGGCTGATGTGGTAGGGCAGGCCTTGGGTCTGGGTGCCCCGAAAACCCGCCTGTGCCAAGGATGCGTACCATCCAGACAGCCGCTGCCGGGCGTCCTCATCCAGGTCCGCCATGAGGGTGAGAAACTGCTCTGCCATGGTCTCATCCCGCTTTCGTACTGTTGATCTCAGATCTGAATCTGGAAGCCCTCGAAGGCAAAGAGCCCGCTGCCCTGTTGGAGCTTGCCCTGGGCCGCGATCGCTTCGAATCCGGCGGCGATGTCCCCGATCAGGGAGACGGGGATCGGAAGGGCGTGGTGGCCGGGCAGGATTCGGTGCACGTCATAGCCCTGGATGCGCTGGATGGAGTTGTAGAAGAGGAGGGGATCGGTGGTGGGATAGAAGGCGTAGAGGCAGCCTCGATACACCAGATCCCCGGAGAAGAGATAGCCCCGCTCCGGCTCATAGAAGCAGCAGTGTCCGGGGGAGTGGCCAGGTGTGTGGATGACATGGATCTCCCTGCCGCCCAGGTCCAGCCGGTCTCCATCCCGCAGCAGCCTTTGGGGCGTGCCGTGATAGACCTCGTATGTGTCCGGGTTGAAGTCCGGTGGGAAGTTGCAGGGCAGCCGGGTGAGATTCTTACGTACCACTGCCAGGGGGATCGGGAACTGCACCGCCAGCCAGTCCCGCTCCAGCTCGTGCACGGCGATGTCCTGGAAGTGCCGGTGTCCGCCGATGTGGTCCCAGTGGGCGTGGGTGGTGGCTACAGAGACCGGGAGGTCTGTGAGGCGATCCACCACATCTTTGATGTTGGCTACACCAAGACCGGTGTCTATCAGCAGGGCGCTTTCCTTACCGAGGAGCAGATAGCAATGCGTCTCCTCCCAGTGCCCGTACTCGCTGATGGCATAGGTCTCAGCATCGATTGCCTCTATGGTGAACCAGTCTCTCATCTGCTGTGTCTCCCTTGCCGCGCCTGGATGAACTGCTCTAATTGTAGCTGGGATGGAAAGGGCTGTCAAGAAAGAATCCGTTGTACTCCCAGGGCAGTGTGTGAGCTGCCGCTTCGCTTTCATACTCTTCGATGCAGTTGCGGGCATATTGGGGGATCATGCCGAGTGCTTTCACCAGATAGGCTTCCATTGCCCCATCGCTCAAATAGGCAGATCTCCCGAAGTCGATGAGCCTCAGAACAGTGATGCCCTCAGTTTGATATCTTTGTACAACCTTCGGATCCTGCACATAGCTGTATCCGGTTTCCATGGCTTAGACCACTTTCATCTTGATCACAGGGCAGCTCGCAGTTGACCCTCTACTGGAATCCCCCATACAATTCCAGCAGCCTGTCGATGATGAACCGGACCTTCCTGCAGGATAGAACAATGCTGAGACAGTTGACGAAATCCTCATCAGACTGAATGATATATTGGTTGGCGAATTTGCCTCTCTTTATGGAGTGCTGCTGTTCCTTTCCCTTGCAAGGCGATGAGATCGAAAAGACCCTGGAGGGGCGAGGAATCTCTGCTGGGATTTCATCGATCTCATTCAAATCTGCCATAACCTTACCGTTGGTTCCAGCTTCCAGATACCTGGCCTGTTCCTCCAAGATTCCCTTGATGTTGTCCGCTGTGGTCACAGGCGAGCTGTCTGCAGGGATGTCCCATAAACAGACCATGGCGGAGCCTCCTTCCAAGAAATGATGCGATTCATCCAATGCTTGCGGATGGTTGCGGACACAATTGAAGCATATGGCACTGTTGCGGAATCATCACTCTTAAGCGATACAAACCCCGCTTTGAACCAAAACACTGCTATTAAGTAGAATATATTGTCTGTCCTCAAGCTATAATAATGCAAGAAACTAGCAAATGCAAGAAGAATCGGCAGCTTTGGAAAATTGCCGCTTTCCCTCTGGTGCAGGGCGGAAACCTGTGGTACAATGGCAGAAAGAGGCGAGAGGAGGCCGGCGACATGGAGGAGTGGGAGGCACTGGAGCAGGCGTGCCATCAGTGCCACAACTGTCCCCTGGCAAACACCCGGACCAATGTGGTGGTGGGCGTGGGAGACCGCCATGCAGATGTGCTGTTTGTTGGCGAGGGCCCGGGAGAGAACGAAGACCTCCAGGGCGAGCCCTTCGTGGGGAGAGCGGGGCAGCTGCTGGATGAGATGCTGTCCCTCATCGGCCTGTACCGGGATAAGAACTTCTACATTACCAACGTGGTGAAGTGCAGACCGCCCCAGAACCGCAACCCGGTCAACGAGGAGATGAAGGCCTGCAGAGGCTTCCTGGACCGGCAGATCCAGTTGCTGCAGCCCAAGGTCCTGATCTGTCTGGGCCGGTTTGCCGCCCAGGAGCTGATCCGGCCGGACTTCGGCATCACCAGGGAACACGGGATCTGGTCCCTGGGGGAGGACGGCATCTGGAAGATCGCCATCTTCCACCCCTCGGCCCTGCTGCGGGATGAGTTCAAGCGGCCGGCCACCTTCCAGGATCTCCGGGCCATCCGGGAGAAGATCCGGGAGGTCTGTCCCCAGGTGTATGCGAACATCAAGGCGCCGTTTTAGTCCGTAGGCCGAATTGAATGTACCAGCTCCAACCCATTTTGAAGGAGGGTCCCAAATGGAAAGAACGGAGAGAGATCTCATCACCCGGGAGTGGGAGAAATACAAGGACCCGAAGACGCCTGTGCCCAATATCCTGCTGTTGGGGTCTGTAGACAGCGGGAAGGAGGCCTTTCTTCGGCAGGTCTTTGGGCGGGACTTCCGGCGCGTCTGGGACATCGGCTTCAACGCCGCAGTGCCCCTTCCCGAGGAGGACCCACTGGGGGTCCGCATCCTGGACAGCCACGGCTTTGAGCAGCTGGACGGCAACTCCAAGAGCGTGGAGGACTACTGTAAGGCCCTGGACGCGCTGCTGGTCCAGGACCGGACGGCAGACCCCGCCCAGAAGATCCACGCCGTGTGGTACTGCATCACCCCCTCCGCGGAGAAACTGTTTGAACAGGAGCTCGCCATCCTCTGGAAGATCTGCAATACCGAGGATCTGCAGGACAAGCTGGCCGTGGTGGTGCTGCAGGACGATTCCGGGAAGAAGAGCCGTGGGAAGGCGGACTTAGTGGGGGCATTGCGGGAGGCCATCCGCACCAAGCACCACAACAGCAAGATCGCCTTCTCCCTGTGCAACGGGCCAGACCTGGGCCCGGACGGCGGGAGTTTGATGAAGTGGACGTACGATCAGCTGGGGGAAAAGAACCTGCAAGAGGCCTTCCTCACAAGCCAGGTGATCAGCGTGAAGGGCAAGCGGAAAATCGCCGAGGACTATAGGGCGGAGGCGCTCATGCCAACGGACGAGGATGAGAGGCAGAAGCAGGCTGTGCTGCTGGCCAAGGTGCTCCACGTATACAACATGGAAAAGCACTTCACCCCGGAGGACCTGATCGCCCTTGTAGACTGGGATCTCAAGGAATCCCTGGCGGGGATGCCATCGCCGGCCGAGCAGATCCCGTCCAACCGCACGGCGCTGCTGGAGGCCGCGTCTCTGGTCTGCTGTGAGGCGTGGGAGGCACTCCGTAAGGACAAGAAAGCAGATGCGGCTGCGCTCTGCAACGTGGAGGCGATCCGGGAGAGGACCAAGGATCTGCGGGTGAGACCATCGCCGGGCCTCGCCTGATACAACCCATATAGGAAACCGCCCGGCCATTTCTGGCCGGGCGGTGTTGTCTCGATGTACGCCTTACTGTTCGATCAGGGGCAGGTAGCCCAGGTAGTCGCTATCCAGGATGCACTTCTTGGCAGCGGCGTTCATGCCGCCCTGGACGGCCTGGGCGCCTTTCGTTACGGGCTGCAGGGTGCCGGCGCCGGCGATGCAGCCGCCGGGGCAGCCCATGCCCTCCAGCAGGTACCCGTTGTACTTGCCCGCCTTGGCCATCTGGAGCATCTTCTTGCACTCCGGGAGGCCGTTGGCGTAGGCCACTTTCACCTCGCGGCCGGGCTCCATGCGCTCGATGGCGTTCACCACCGCCCGGGCCACGCCTCCGCTCACCGCGAAGCCGCGGCCGTCTGCGGTGGCCTCTTCCAGCGGGGAGAGATCGGTGATCTCCTCGGGCTCAATGCCCTTGGCGTCGAACATGCCCAGGACCTCTTCGAAGGTGAGCACGAAGTCCACATCGGAGCGGATCGTGCGGCGGCTGGCCTCCAGCTTCTTGGCGGCGCAGGGGCCGATGAAGGCCACCTTGCAGCCGGGGTGGTCCTTCTTGATCATGCGGCCGGTGAGCACCATGGGGGTGAGGGCCATGGAGATGTTGGGGGCCAGGGTGGGGAACAGCTTCTTGGCCATCATCGCCCAGGCCGGGCAGCAGGACGTGGCCATGAAGGGCTTCTCCGCCGGGACCTCTTTCAGGAAGTCCTGCGCCTCCTGCAGGGTGCAGATGTCTGCGCCGATGGCCACTTCCACCACATCTGCAAAGCCCAGGGCCTTGAAGGCGCCCCGGATGCGCTCCACCGTCATGTTGGGGCCGAGCTGGCCGATGAAGGCGGGGGCGATGGCGGCGTAGACCGGGGTGTCGCTCTTGATGGCGAGAATGGTCTGGAAGATCTGGCCCTTGTCCGAGATGGCGCCGAAGGGGCAGTTCACGAGGCACTGGCCGCAGGAGACACACTTGTCCTGGTCGATCTCGGCCCGGCCGTACTCATCAGAGTGAATGGCGCCCATACCGCAGGCGGCGGAGCAGGGCCGCTCCTGGCGGATGATGGCGTGATAGGAGCAGGCATCCGCGCAGCGCCCGCACTTGATGCACTTGCTCTGATCGATGACGCTTTTCCGGTCCACCATGGAGATGGCCTTCCGGGGACACACCTCCAGGCAGGGGTGCTCCAGGCAGCCCTGGCAGCCGTTAGTCACCATGACCCGCTTCTCCGGGCACTTGTTGCAGGCGAACTTGATGATGTTGATGAGGGGCGGCACGTAGTACTTCTCGGCGATGGTGCTCTCATCCACGCCATCGCTGAGCTCGCTGTGCTCGTTGAACTGGCGCAGGGGCAGACCCATGGCCAGGCGCAGTCTCTCGCCCACTACGGCCCGCTCCAGGAAGATACTGTCCCGGTACGTGGCCACTTCGCCGGGCACTACTTTATACGGCAGCCTCTCGATCTCGTGGGCCATGTCTCCGCCCTCATAGGCGACGCGGGCGATCTCGGTGAATATTTTGTGCCTGATTTTGGTCTTGTTGGACTCCAGACCGCGCATGGGGCATCTCCTCTTTCCTTCAGATTGGTGCGCCGGCACGCAGCGTGCCGATACAACTCTGATTATACAGGATACCGAAAAAAGGGGAGGCTGTCAAGGGATGATTTGGACATTTATATGGCGCAATTGGTAGGGCAAACGCAAAGTCGGTTGGTAAAAACAGGAAATTAGGCCATTGCAGCTGTAAGGCTGGGGCAGGACGCCAA
>CANRFN010000176.1 GCA_947629915.1 uncultured Oscillospiraceae bacterium
GTGAGTTGCGTTCCATGCTGGGGGCAAATTAAGGAACTTTTTCGAAAAAACCATCTCCTCTGTGCAGATAAGCCAGGATGATCAATTTCTCCAGACATATCAAGCCCAAAAGAAACTTTCACGCTAATATCAAATTCAGTATTAGCGTGAAAGTAACACTATATTGCAGAAATTCCAGAATGGGGATGCTTACTCCACCGAGAACTTTTGAATGCGGTTGAGAGCAGACAGTTCTAGGGACATTTTGGAGCCTTCTGCGGGCATGAACCTCTTCAGACAATTTCCGAACCGAATCAGTGTTTTCGGGGCAGCCAACGCCCAGGGTCTGAAAACACAGAAGGCATCTCCTGCCGACTCGAAGCGGGAGATGCCTTCTCAACTGTAATGGAGATGGACTACCCAGAAAATAGCTCCACGGTCTACAGACGGCGCCAGTACCTGTTCCGAGTATGGTTAAGTACCTTGAAAGAGTAGCACTTGCTTTTGGCGCTGACGGAGCATTCCAGGGGAGATATAGGGCCGGGCCACCATGCCGGTAAACGGTGCTGCCGCTTTTTCCGTGTCAAGAGAGTGAAGACATCATCTTCCATCCTCTCCTCATCACCCTGGCAACGTGGGTTTAAGAGGCAGGGAAATCATATTGGGGCAAGCCACAAGTCTCTGATTTTCCTGGAGATCAGGTATGTAGGGTAGCGGGATCCTTCACTTGCAAACCAGCAAGCATGGCTAATTGCCGCACAGACTGCATTGCGATGTCCCACGAGATGTCTGCGGCATAGCTAGATTTGCGTCTGTAAACCTCCCAGAGTGCCAGCATATCCTTGCTACCCAGCAAATTGGTTAAAACCGCTTCTGCGTCTGCCAGCCTATCAAGGCTGTTTCTTTTCTTGGAGGTTGCCTCCAATGCTTCAGCCAGTGTGCTCAGATTCAGATCCTGACGATGCAGCAGTAAAAGAACATGGATATCGTAAAAGTCACGCATCCTAGGGTTTGTCACCGCTCTGGCGATGACAGTCTCGAGCTTTTCAGCCAAAACAGTCTCTAAATTGTAAGACTGAAGGTTGATAGCGCGATCCTCAAACATGAGCTTATAGGGATAGTCGCACACATGCATACCATCGACAGTCGAAAGCTCTGCCACAGAAGGCTTTCGGTGGCGTGGGGATAAGCATTTGTCATACGAGATTCCCTCTAAGCTTCCGTCAAACGGTCTGGGCCTCCCAGCAACGGGTAAAAGGTACCCACACCGCCAGCGCTAGCCATGGACCTAGTCCATGGCGAACACTGGCAGTAACCAGTCTGAGATAGCCCCGCCTACGCCACTCGGTACAGCATTACCTCTATGATGCTCACTGCTACCACTGCTACTGGGTTCAGCATATGCCCCTTTCTCACCGTGCAGGTGCGATCAGGCCTGTTTCCCGATAGTCTGTGGTGGCCTTGTTCGCAGAGATCTCATACCTCATTGGGACTTGGGTTGTAAGGTTCAGCTAGGTGGCAAACATCATCCTTCTGACGTACTCGCATTGCCCTGAAGCTTCCAACAGCTACATCTTTGTGAGGACATCATCAAAGGAAAGCGTAGTGCCAAAACGGAAGTATTTGAACTCTTTCAGGAAAAGATAGATTCCCCTGTCATATCGTTCATCCTGCCGAGGTCTGTTACCTTCTTCAGCACCTGCCGGACCGAGGCATCTGTCATACGAGGGATATGGACCTCCTTGAGGAAGATCGGCTCATTCTCCCCCTAGTTTTGCCGCGATCACCGTACTCCGCATCCACCTGAGACATGCTTTCCCCTCCTTGATACAGTAGGGTCACAAACTGAATTCCCTCTCGTCAGACATGATAAGTATCCCGGTTTTACAAGCACCCGCAGCCGGCCAGTACCCACGGCAGCAGAAAAACCCCATTCCGCACGGTGTTCGCCATGGGCCTGGCCCAGGGTGAACGCTGGCGGAGTGGAGTTCTTCACATTGCTATGGATGTCTGCTGTGTTGGCAGTTTTCCGCTGTTCAGAGGACATTCCATGTCATTGTGGCCGTTACCGCTATCCGTGGTCTCGCGCATAACTTCCGGTAAATCTCATTTGAGTGGCGAAAGCGCACTGTTTGGGGCAATCCCCTTACGTCCCTGGTGCCATCCCAGACAGGATGGGCTCCAGGTCCATGCTGGTTCCCGGCATGGCGATATCGTAGTTCGCTGCGAAGCTAAAAAGAACTTTTTCACGCTAATTCTAGCCATGAGATTAGCGTAAAAGCAATAATTCAGAAACTAGAGCAGGTGCAAACTGAGTGCTAGGTATGGAGACTGGTACCAGGATCAGCGCAAGGAAGCAATGCTGACGGGATACCTCTCCCGGACTACCGGAGCATGCTTCTACTCGATGCTCAATCTCATAAGACATATCAAACTTCAAAAAGAACCTTCACGCTAATTTCAAATCCAGTATTAGCGCTAAAGTAATTCTCTGTGATGGAGATTCCAAATCCACGTCCCAAGGAGATCGGCGAGACCTGCGACGTGGTGCTCACCATGCTCCCCAACTCCCCGGAAGTCCGGAGCGTGATGCTGGGCGAGGGCGGCGTGGCTGCGTACATGCACGCCGGCCAGACCTTCATCGACATGAGCTCCATCAACCCCGTGGCCAGCAAGGAGATCGCCGCAGACCTGGCCAAAAAGGGCGTGGAGATGCTGGACGCCCCGGTGTCCGGCGGAGAGCCCAAGGCCATAGACGGCACTCTCAGCTTTATGGTAGGCGGCAAACAGGAGGTCTTTGATCGATGCAAGCCCCTGTTGGAGACCATGGGCAGCTCCGTGGTGCGGTGCGGAGAGGTGGGCGCCGGCAACACCACAAAGCTCGCCAACCAGATCATCGTGGCTTGCAACATCCAGGCGGTGGCGGAGGCCTTCACCCTGGCCCAGATGGCGGGCGTGGACCCCGAACTGGTGTTCCAGGCCATCAAGGGCGGCCTCGCCGGCTCCACCGTGATGAACGCCAAGGCCCCCATGATGATCGCCGGCAACGACAAGCCCGGCTTCAAGATCGACCTGCACATCAAGGACCTGAACAACGCCCTGGACTGCGCCCACACCGTTGGCGCTCCCCTTCCCATGACGGCCTCCGTCCAGGAGGTCCTCCAGTGGATGCATAGCCATGACGGCGGCCAGAAGGACCACAGCGCCATCGCGCAGTACTACGAGCACCTCACCGGCATCCAGATCGGCCGCTGAGCCCTATCAAAACACACAATCCCGTCCGGCAGACCTCTGCCGGGCGGGATTTCGCTATGCGTATTTCTGTTGTGCGTGCCCGTCTTACTTTTCCGCCAGCATCTTTGCGATCCGGATCGTCCGGCTGGCGTCGATCTGCAGCCGCTCCCGGGTAACAGTGCCGTCCTGCAGGCCGGTCTTGATGGACTCCAGGTCCATGCTGGTCCCCGGCATGGCGATGTCGTTGCCCGCCGCGGTGATCTTGGCGGCACACGGGCCGGGGTGGCAGCCCTGGTTGGGCATGGGGAACACCCAGTCCGTCATCACAAGGCCCTGGAAGCCGAACTCGTCCCGGAGGATGTCCTCCAGAATGTCCTTGCGCTGGGAGGTGTGCTCCCCGTTCAAGAGGTTATAGGACGTCATGAGGGCGTGGGGCTGGCTGTCCCGGACGGCGATGCCGAAGCCCTTCAGATAGATCTCCCGGAGGGCCCGCTCAGACACCTGGCTGTTGGAGAAGTACCGGTTGTTCTCCTGGTTGTTGCAGCAGTAGTGCTTGATGGTAGTGCCGCAGCCAGGGTGCTTCTGGACCCCCTTGGTGATGGCGGCGGCGAAAACGCCGGAGATCAGGGGATCCTCGGAGAAATACTCGAAGTTCCGCCCGCAGCGGATGTCCCGGTGGATGTTCAGGGCCGGGGCCAGCCACAGGTGCACCCCGAACCGCTCCATCTCATCGCCCACCAGGTCTCCGCAGGCCTCCGCCAGGGCGGGATTCCAGCTCTGGGCGATGGCGGTGCCGATGGGGATGGCGGTGCAGTACTGGTCGTAGACGGGGCCGGTGATCTCCGGCGCTTTGGGCTGCATCTCCGGCGGAATCATGGCCAGGATGCTCTCCGGCATGGTGGTCCCGAGAGAGTGGGCGCCGGCCTCATCCTGATAATACTCCCGGCTGAGCCGCAGCCCGGCGGGGCCGTCTGCCATCACGAGGGCGGGGATGCCCTTGTCCGCCAGCTTCCCGTAGGACTCGCCGGCAGATCCGGCCACGGTCTGGCCCGCGTTGCCGATGATGCTCATGGTGGTGGCGTTGGGGTCGAAGGCGCCGATGCAGAGGTATGCCAGCTCCTCGTCTGTGAGGGACTCCGTGATGGGATCGATGGTCCTGGGCGTGTCATACACAACGGTCTCGGTGGGGATGGCGGACGCCGAGACGCGCAGCTGTACCGGGTAGGTCTCGGCAGGAGCCGCAATGGTATCCGGGACCCAGTCTGTGAAATCCGGCTTTCCCCCGCAGGGGCGGCACTGTTGGGTTACCACACCGGCGTCCAGTTCCACTGCGGCCGCCGGTACGAGATCCGCGCTGGAGGTGCCAACGAGGACGGCATAGCGGCCCGGCTCCAGCACCCAGGCGGAGATGGACTCGTCGTAGGAGGCGATGTCCCGCAGTTGGAAGGAGATGGAGAGCGTCTCACTGGCACCGGCGTTCAGGGTCTCCGTCTTGGCAAAGGCGGCCAGGGCCATGGGCTTGTCCAGCTTTCCCTGGGGCGGCTGGACGTAGACCTGCACCGTCTCCTTGCCGGGATGGCTGCCGGTGTTGGACACCGTGGCCTGCACCGTGATGCGGTCTCCCTCTGCCGAGGCAGCCTCCGGGACAACAGAGAACGTGGTATAGCCGATGCCGTAGCCGAACGGGAACAGCGGCTTCTTGTCCGTGGCGCAGAAGTATCGGTATCCCACATACACGCCCTCGGTGTAGTGGGTGTCGTTGATGTCCCCGAAGTCCCCCATGGAGGGATACGCTCCCCACGCGGCCCAGGTGGTGGTGAGTTTGCCGGAGGGGAAAGCCTTGCCCAGCAGCAGGTCTGCCAGGATGCGGCCGGTCTCGGTGCCAAGCTGGCTCAGCACCAGGATGTTTCGGACCTCCATCACGGGGGAGAGGTCCACCACGCCGCCGGTGTTGAGCACCAGCATGAAGTTCTTGCAGCTCCGGTTCAGCGCCAGGATGTCCCGGACCTCCGTCTCGGTGAGAAGAATATCACCCGGCACCGGGTTGCGGTCTGAGCCCTCTCCGGAGATCCGGCTGAGGACATAGACGGCGGTGTCTTCTGTGCAATTCAGGGGCAGATCATACTCCGGCTCCGGCATCACGGCGCCCATGCACGCGATGATCGCCCCCACACCGCCGCCGGCCTCGGCCATGCGGTTTTGGAAGAACTGTGTCTGGGCCTTGCCATAGAGAGATTCGTAGGCGTCCAGCCAGTCCTTGGTGGTGATGGTGAAGCCAGCTTCCTCCAGCCCGGCCTCCACGGTGATGCTGTATCGGCTGTTCACCTCGCCGGAGCCGGTGCCGCCCTTGATGGTCTTCCGGGCGCCGCTGCCGTACAGGGCCACGGGGCAGTGACCGTTGAGGGGGAAGCTGCCGTCTGTCTTCAGCAGGACGGTGCACTCAGCGCCCAGTGCCCGCACGGTCTCCGCGTGGGCCCGCTCATATTCGTAGAGTTCCATGGACTTGTACCTCCTGTGTAGTGGGGATCGATGTCGCTGTAATGAGGATAGGCGAAATCCGTGGATTTGTATACCCACGGATTCGCCATCTTCAACAGAAATTCGCCCTCCTGGTGGAGGCAATCCGGAGAGGCACTGTGCGGAATCGTGCCGTCTTCCGCCGATTATCCTGCTCATTCCAACGCAGACCAGTCTATCTTCCTACCTTTGAAATAGATTTCGCGGTCATAGTCTCCGATCTCCCGCAGCACCTTGCACGGGTTCCCCACAGCCACCACGTTGGCGGGGATGTCTTTGGTAACCACGCTGCCCGCGCCGATCACGCTGTTCTCCCCGATGGTGATCCCGGGCAGGATGATGGCGCCGGCCCCGATCCAGCAGTTTCTCCCGATCCGCACCGATGCATTGTATTGCAGGCCCCGCTCCCGGAGCTCCGGGCACAGGGGATGCCCCGCCGTGGCCACCACCACGTTGGGGCCGAACATCACGTCATCGCCCACGTAGATGTGGGTGTCGTCCACAAGGGTGAGCCCGAAGTTGGCGTAGACATCCTTGCCGAAGTGGCAAAAATGGCCCGCCCAGTTGGCATGGAGCGGCGGCTCGATATAGCAGCCCTCTCCGATCTCCGCAAACATCTCCTGCAGCAGTTTAGCCCGCTTCTCTCCTTCCGAGGGGCGGGTGTGGTTATAGTCGTAGAGGAGCTCCTGACAGGCCTGCTGCTCCTGCATGATGGTCTCGTCTGAGGGATAGTAGAGCTCCGTAGTGTGCAGCTTCTCTCGATGGCTCATGATTAACCTCCGGTTCGATCCAGCGCGGATCCAGGTGATTTGCCGTTCCCGTGGAACGCCAGCTTCCTCATTATAGCTGGTCTCCTGTCTCTTTTCCAGATAAGAGCGCCGGTTTTCTGGAGTGATCGGAAAAACCCGTACTTCTACGAGGACAAGATACTATCCCTGACCCGGGCATCGCATTTCCAATAGAGTCCAGAGCAGCGGGGCAACTGCTGGCTGTCCCGTTTCAGAAATCGAAGGCGCCGTATCATACAGCCAGTCTTTTCAGCTCTGCTCCCGTGTGTGCATGAGAAGGCGTTGAATTGCTGTTCCCCAGGATAGCAGATTGCAGGGCGGGAAGCCCTTGGAGCAACAGGCGAGAGCCCAAACCCCAATGCAACGCGACAGGCCCCTGGGAGAAAAGCGCAACTCCGGTTGGGACAAGTCCCTCCCTTCGTCTGGCATCCCTCCCAGGGGCCTCACTAGAATTTCTGCTTACATTCATTTCCCCTTGTTAAGGGGATACACTGGTGCCACCGCTAAACATAGTAGTTGTCACATTTCAATCCGCCCCCTCTCACGAGGGGGAATACCTGCCGGCATAGGTGTTGCCCATGTCCACAATGAAATTTCAATCCATCCCTCTCGCGAGGGGAAGTACTTTGCGCAAGATGCGCTCCAGGGTTGTCTTTCGCACCGTCGATTTGCGTTTCCGTCTTCCTCTGCTTGATCCAGAGAGAATCTAAAAACGCGTCAGACAGACGTGTAAATGCGATGGTCATAAGCAAAAATCCTAGTATGTCGCGTGCGTGGGATAGTGGTGTGCGGTAAGGCTACAGGCCGAAAGGCGGGTATCACGTACTCAGGTCGGCGGATGGCGCCGGCCCCTCGGTTACGCGCAAGCTCATAATAATACATTCATCAGAGAAAGTCAAACACTTCTTTTCCGAAAATAATGGGACAGAAGAGTGCGGCATCGCTCAAGTATGACTTTTTCCTTCAAGCAGTGCCTTCGTCCCGGTTTGCGTGTAGGCGAACGCACCTTGTATTGCAATACAGCGCATATTCCTGATTTAAATTCCGGCATATCGATTCCAAAAAGTATCACGATTCGGTATTTCAAAGTGCACTACCGAAAGTAATTTCAGCTGGCTAAGAGCAACATCATATCATTCCAGGTATATTTGCGTATTGCCTTCTCATCGAAGCCACCACTGCAAATGATATTGGAAAATCCAGATAACCTATAGCACATGTAGCTATCGTGTAGTGGAAAAATCAATATATAAGCGCAGCAATCCAAGCATCCGCTTTTCGCAGCCTAACGATTTTGATGAAGATCCTTCACTGCTCCCGTTTCCAGGCAAGCTGGCGGCATGGAGCATCCATGGCTAAGACAAACGCCTTTCTCCTAAGCACAATCATTGCGATTTCCGCCCATATGTGTCATGTATGTACAGGCATGTCGTGTACAGACTGAGCATTAGATGCTG
>CANRFN010000177.1 GCA_947629915.1 uncultured Oscillospiraceae bacterium
CCCCTGATCGGTTTCACGGGGCTATTATACCATGTGCTGAAAATCGCCGTCTATAACCGGGCTCATCGGACAGTTACGTCCGGTACTGTATCCCAGCGGAGAGATGCCGTCAAAGGAAAAGAATGCAGGATTTTTGCGGCAAAAAAGAGCTTGCGCTCGCAATGTTCATACATTTTGGAACAAAACGGGTCTGTAGGAACGAAAGATCCTTTCAGCCATCGTTGCGGCACTTCAAATGAGTGCTACCATGACATTTGAACTATGCTATTCATTCCTATATTTTGGCCTTAGTGTTTATCCTTGATCGCCTGTACGACAAAACCACATGTAAGTGCAATGGAGAAAACAACTCCCAAGAAGCCACTCATATTGAGAAACGCGCCAATAAATATACCGCAAATTCCGGCAAGTAATACGATAACAGTGGCAGTAATATCAATTTTCATAGCAATTTTGTACTCCCTTCGTTTTGCATTTTTCATATCGCGAAGCAAAAGTCGCTGGCTTCTGGTCTTAAATAGTTACAGTTCTTGCCTGGTCTCGCCAGTCAGATCCAGAGTGTAGAAGGTCGTCAAGCAGGTTCCTCTGGGAGGTAAGGCGTGGGTTCTCATCTGACATGGCCGATAATACTATTTCTGAGAGTCACTGTCAAGCAATATCCGAACTTCCACGGAAACGGGAAAGTCAATTTTTGCAGGAACAGATCAGTGTAGGTTAGCCTATTTTCTCCAATTGATTCACATCAATCTGCATTTCTCTCAAAAGTGTTTCTATACTTTTTGGACGTCCTGCTGGCAGCTTGTTGGCCAATTCTAAGCCCAATAAGCTGCATGCTTCCCGATATACAGCGAGTTTTTGCTCTTTAGCTATAGTTTCTTCGGATTTAGGATGGCCACCTTTTTCTGGGTGTGTTAGGAGGTATCTTTCCATCAGCAATCAATTGCTCGGCCTCCAATGTTGCCTTGTTCTTAGATCCCAACTTTCATCCTCTGCCTGACCCTGGTTGCGCTTTCGGGAATACACACCTCAAAATCTCGAGTAACCATGAAATCTAGTCACCTCAATAATTCAAAGCTTTCGATCAGGAAGTCTTTTCCATCGGGCAATGCGGCGATGCAAAAACCCGAATTCTCTCTGCAATGAAAACGGGAAACGGCACACTATATGGGTGGAAAGGAGGTCTGGGACATGGTGAATCACGAATCAGACTGCAAAACGGAGCAGGAGAGCCTGAAGCGGGTACTGGTAGAGGAGTACGAGGAGAAAGTCTTCTACTTCTGCCTGAAGAAGACCGGCAGCAGCACCGAGGCGGAGGACCTGGCATCCGATATCCTGCTGAACTGCATTGCGCAGCTGGACAAGGGCAACGTGCCGGAACAGTTTGCCGCCTGGGTGTGGAAGATCGCCCGCAACCGGTACAGCGTCTGGGCTGGGAGGAGGCACTGGCATGCGGAATCGGTATCCGGCGAGGACATCGGCGAGATGGAGATCGCGGTTGAGACGGCCGGTCTGGAGGAGACAATGGTCCAGCAGGATGAACTGCGGCTGCTGCGTAGGGAGCTGGCGTTCATCTCTTCGGAGTATTGGAACATCGTCACGGCGTACTACATGGACGGCAGGAAGATCCGGGAGATCGCTCAGTCCCTGCACCTCCCCGAGGGCACGGTGATGGCAAAGCTGCACCGGGCCCGCACCAAACTGAAGGAAGGTATGGACATGGCAAGAGAATTCGGAACACGCAGCTACAACCCGGAGCATGTCAACTTCATCGCCTCCGGCAGCCAGCCCTCTGGGCTTCCCTGGACGGCAATCCAGCGGATGATCCCCATGAATATCCTGTGCGAGGCCCACAACAACCCGTCCACGGTGCAGGAACTGGCTGTGGAGCTGGGCATTGCGCTGCCCTACATGGAGGAGGAGACGGAGCTCCTGGTCCGGGCAGAACTGCTGAAGAAGCTGGACAACGGCAAGCTCCTCACCAGTTTCTTCATCTCCCCGGTAGAGTGCCAGAACGAGATCAATGAGATCGTCTGCACCTTCGGCGAACAGCACGCCAAGGCGCTCTGGGATCTGGCGGGGGTGGCGCTGGAGAAGGCAAAGGGCCTGGGCATCCCCACCGGGGAGTACAGCGAGGAGGACGCCCAGATGTATTTCGCCCTCTTCCTGGAGCAGAGACTGGAGGAGACTGCGGTCTCAAACGGGATCTATGAGAGCTTTCGGCGGGCAGATGGCGGCACCTGGGGCCTCATGGGTCTTGAGGAGGGCGCACACCAGAGATTGCCCGCCAGCTTCTTCAACCACAACGGCAACTACCGCGGCGGTCTCTCCTGGGATGGATTCCAGACGATGCCGGGAGAGCGCACATTCTGGAAGAGGCGGTATCATGGGGATGTACCGGACTGTCGCTTGAACACCACGCTGAAGGAACTGGTGGAGGGGGCAAACCCGGCGGACTTCTCCGATGTGGAGCAGGAACACCTGGAGGATCTCATCGATAAGGGGTTCTGCGTCTGCCGCGGGGACGGCCCCGTGGTGGTGAACGCCGTTGTATTCCAGAACAGCGCGGACAAAAAGCTGATGGACGTCATGAAGACCGTTCCGGAGTATATCTCCCTCTGGGAGGAGATGAGGCAGCTTGTCTCCGAGGCCCGGGAAGTGGTCTCCCACTACGCCATTCGGTACCTGCAGGAGGACTTCCTGTACTACGTGGCCATGTCGCTCACGGAGCTTCGCAGCGTCTTTGCCCGCCTCTGGAAGGACACCGGCTGCTACAGCGGAGAGAGCGCTCAGTTCTGCGCCTTCTACTGCTGAGAGATCCCCACAGGAATAGAGCAAGAGCATACAGCGTGTGCCGGAGACGGCGCACTTCGGCCCCGGGAGGCATGAAGATGCCTCCCTGTTGTAATCCCGCCGGGCGGAATAGCCCGAAATTGCCTTCATAGGATCCGCCTCCCGCTGCAGGACGGGAGGCGGATCTGTTGTTTCAGAGGATATAGAAAGAAATCTGGAAAATACATTGTATGTCAATTGACTTTTCTTTTGCAGCGTGATAGAACAGAAACAGACAGCCTCCACAGGCAGCGCACCCCACAGAATGGTTCTCCCCGGAGATGGCACCCTCCTGAGAACTATTCACTAAAAAGGTACAAGATTTTGCATCAAATACCTGCCTGCGCCAAGAAATTGCTGTGAAAACGTTTGCAAAAAGAGGCATCGTGATGAAGACAGACAAGACAGAACTCTTTGAGAAGACCCCGGTCCCCAGGGCGGTGCTGGCCCTGGTGATCCCCACCGTGATCAGCCAGATGATCACGGTCCTGTACAACATGGCAGACACCTTCTTTATCGGGCAGATCGGCGATCCGGACCAGGTGGCTGCGGCGTCCCTCTGCCTGCCGGTGTTCCTGCTCACCACCGGCCTCGCCAATCTCTTCGGTATCGGCGGGGCCAGCCTGATCTCCCGGAGTCTGGGGGTGGGGGACACGGACAAGGCCCGGAGAACCTCGGCCTTCTGTATCTGGACGGCAGCGGCGGCGGGGCTCACGTACGGGCTCATCATTTTTTTCTTCCGCAGCTGGATCATCCCGCTCATCGGCGCAGATGGCACCACCTACGACTTCTGCTACAGCTACCTCTTCTGGACTCTCACCATCGGCGCGGTGCCCACAGTACTGAATGCAGACCTGGCCCACCTGGTACGGGCGGAGGGCTACTCCAGCCAGGCCAGCTTCGGCATGACATTGGGCGGCGTGCTGAACATCATCCTGGACCCGGTGTTCATCTTCGGCTTCCACCTGCAGATCACCGGCGCCGCGGTAGCCACCATGCTCTCCAATGCCATCGCCATGGTGTACTTCATCGCCCTGATCACCAGCAAACGGGACAAGCTCCACCTCACACTGAATCCCCGGTACTACTCCGTGGCAGACGGCATTCCCAAAGAGGTGCTGTTGGTGGGCCTCCCCAGCAGCGTGATGAACCTGATGAGCATCTTCTCCAACATCACCCTGAACAAGCTTCTCGTGAGCTACTCCAATGCAGCCGTGGGCGGCATCGGCATCGCCAAGAAGATCGACATGCTGGCCTTTGCCATCGCTAACGGACTCTCCCAGGGCGTGATCCCCCTGATCGGGTACAACTACTCCGCCCGGAACGTCAAGCGGATGCGGGAGTCCATCAAGGTTACCCTCACCCTCAGCCTGGTGGTTACCACGGTTGGGGCGATCCTGCTCTTCACCTGCGCCAACCCCTTGGTGCGGGCATTTATCGATGATCCCGAGACCGTGCGGTACGGCAGTATGTTCCAGCGGATCATCTGCATTACCGGACCGTGTACCGCTATCTCCACGGTGATTATCGCCATCTTCCAGTCCGTGGGCCAGAAGGGCAAGCCGCTGGTGCTCTCCATGCTGCGGAAAGGTGGCCTGGATGTGCCCTTCATGTTCCTGCTGGACGCCCTGAGAGGGGCAGACGGCATCGCTTGGGCCACCCCAATTGCGGATTTTGGGTCCATGGTGGTGGCCATCATCCTGTTTGTGCCCCAGCTGAAGCGAATGAGCCAGGAGAATCCAGAATAAGCGCACAGCGCCTCACCGCCGAGCGGCGGTGAGGCGCTGTGCTTGGATGTCCAGTGTGGACGGACTCATTGTACGGCTTGTATGAATGGGCGGGGCTCATGCTGCCCCGCCCATTTTGTCCTGATCGGGTTAATTCGGAACAGTTGCTGCAGAGACGCGGTCAGGCGTCCTTGCCAGATTGCTGCATCTGGTGCAGGTTGGTCATCAGAGCGGCGGCCTCAGCACGGGATGCGGTGGCCTTCGGGCTCAGGTAATTGGCACTTCCCTGCATGATGCCGTTCTCCACAGCCCAGCACAGGGCCTCTCTCGCCCAGCTGCTGACATCGGCTGCATCTGCGAAGGTGTCTATGCTGCCGTTGGTCTCCGGGCGACCGGCGTATTGCCACAGCATGGTTGCCAGCTGCTCTCTTGTGACCAGGTCTGCCGGTGCAAACTGATCTTTGCTGTATCCCGCCACAACTTCATTGCTCTCGGCCCAGACGATGGCCGGTGCATACCATTTGCCTGCTTCCACATCGGCGAAGCTGGCAGTCCCGGTTGTCTCGGGCTGGCCGGAGAGGTTGTACAGCAGTTGAACCGCCATAGCCCGGGACACCTTTTCGTCCGGGGCAAAGATCGTGTCACTCTCACCGGCCATCAGACTGTTGGCCAGGGCGTACTCAACGCTGGACATGTACCACTTGGAGATGTCGATGTCCTCAAAGACAGCGGCATAGCTCTCGACAATGGCGAAGGTGGAGAAGTGACGGGTCGTGAAGGTGGCGATGCCGTTCTCGTATGTGACAGGGAAGTACGTGATGGAGCCGTCATCTGCGATGTAGCAGGCGATGACCTGCCGCCCCTTCATGTCTTCTGGCTGTTCGTACGGAACAGATACGGTGACATCCCCGTTGAAATTGTGGATGCTGTCTGTTGCCGTGATGTTGCCTTTGTCATCCTTGTGAATCACTTCTGCGGACAGATTGATAAATACCGCGTGATTCAGAACATTGGCAATGGGGTATTTCTGAGTGTCGGGAATGTCATCTGGGTCTATTGTCTTAACGGACAGCCTTACCTCATCGTGCTCTCCGGTAACGGTATTCGCTATGGTTTGCAGAGCATCTTCATCCAGAGTGATATTACCGGAGGAGGTCTTCAGGGTGAGAGCAGAGATATCCTCACTTTTTGTGACAGCCTCGACAAGGCTCTGCGGCATTGTGATGTCAGAGATATCCTTCAGGTCTGTGACGTCCACTTCTAGGACGCCCTTTTCAGCGGCTTTTTCCAGATACACCCCCATCAGTTCTTCTGGGATGCTAATATCGGCCGTGTCACCATTCACTGTGGTGTCTACTTTGACATCCCCTACAATAGCCTGCGGCAGTTGCGGTGTGGGTGTGGGAGTGGGGGCAGGAGTGGGAGTAGGCGCAGGAGTAGAGACAAGAGCGGGAGTAGAGACAGGAGCGGGAGTGGTGACAGGAGAAGGAGTAGAGACAGGAATGGGGGTGGGGGTTGGCGCCGGTTCAACAGGATCAGGCACAATGGGCCCCATGGCGGGCATCACTTCTTGCTCACGGGTGCCGCAGACGGTGCAGGTTCGGACCATCAGGCCATCGGAAAAATAGGTGGGTTCCTGCACAACGTACCACTCTGTGAAGGTATGACTCAGAAGAGGAAGTTCCTCAGATGCGGAAAAGACGTAGTCGCAGGCGGAGCAGTGGACCCCTTCCGTGTGGCCGTGAGTTGTGCATGTAGAAGGAACGGCGTCCACTACCACCTTTTCATGCTGCGTGTCTGTAGGTGCGCCCACAATGACAGTGGTGGTTGTGGAAAGACCATTGCTGGTGTAAATCGTGATATTCGCTTTGCCCGCATTGTTGCCCTGAATGCTGATATCCGTGCCGCTGCTGGAAAGAACTACACTGGCAACATGCGGATTGTCTGAGGTCACGTTATACAGAACTGTGGCATCTGCCGGGGTAAGCGTTGGCCTAATCTCAACGACACCCCCTACATCAACATTATAAGACTCTGCAACAGAGATGCTCTCCGGCATTGGAGCGGCTGTTACAGTTACTGTGCTGGAAGCAGTAAGGCCGTTTTGAGTCGTACCTGTGATCGTGGCTGTTCCGGGGGCTACGCCTGTGACAAGACAATTATAGCCGTTGTCGATGGTGTTTACCGTGCAAACTGAGGTGTTGTCTGAGGTCCAAGTCCACTTTGGAATGGCTTCGATGGGTGTTACATCAGGTCGAATGGTGTAAGTAGAACGTTCAGACACAGAGATTTCACTTGGAATAGATACCTTTTCGGGGAGCGAATCTGGATTCGCGATAGTGAAGTAAATGGAGTCGAAGTCAATGTCTCCAGGGTTTCCTGGATTACCTTTTGAGTCTGGCGGACTATATATTGTTGTATTATTAAGGCGATCATAAATCGCGACTTCAGTTAATTTATATGTTCCACTTACAGCTCTTTCATGCACGGTATATTCTGCATCAATTGTAGCAGATTGCTTGTTGATAGCATTTTTATCAATGCTACCTCCTGCAGTGATATTGTGAATGTGGCCCTGATTACAGATGTATGAGAATGTAAGACTAACGTTAACTAATGCTATATTGTCTTCGGCTGAAACGTAAAAGTGCAGGATGTCGCCAGTTACTACGGTTTGACCAGGCTCATCCATTGCGACATTTGAAATGGTTGGTTTCTCGTGGTCATCAGGCGTGCATCCCTCAACAGTGAAGTAAAATGAGCTGTAGTCGATGTCTCCTGATTCTCCTTCGATGCCTTCACGATCATATGTGGTACTATTTTGACTTGAGTCTTCAATATAAACTTTTCGCAATGTATATGTTCCATTAACTTCGTGGAGTGCTGCTGAGATGGTTTCGTTAATGTTGAACATCCCACTGGTTTCATCGTAGCTCGTTCTAGAATTTGAACAAATGATCGTGTGATTGATACCTGAGTCACATGTGTAATCAAAAGTGAGTCTAACAATGCTAACTTTTGCATTGTCCTCAGCGGCAACGGAAAAATGAAGTTTATCACCAGAGGTTACAGTTTGACCGGGCTTATCCATTGTGATGCTTGATAGTGTAGGCGGGATGTGATCATCTGGTTTACAACCATAAATGGTAAAGCTGACTGCTTCAAAGTCGATGCTTCCCCTATATACAGGACTTCTATTGTCGTGGTGAACCGAGTTCCTGCTAATATCATAGCAAGATATACTCAACGTCGAAAACATTTGCATGGGTAAAATGGTAGTGCCACCTTCGAGCCATGCAAAAACATCGTTCGG
>CANRFN010000178.1 GCA_947629915.1 uncultured Oscillospiraceae bacterium
GGAGATACATCAGTTTTGGCTGGTCTAGTGAACTTTTTGAGCCAGGTCATATCCTCTATGCAGACGAGCCAGGTTACAGTTTTGCAACACCGCGCCCACCTTCGTGCCTCGTGCTGGCCTGAGAGCAGGCGGAAAGGGGCGAAAAAGGCCGAATGGGACGGGCACCTCTATTGGCAAAGAGGTTGAGGTAGGCTATACTCCTGCGAAAGGAGCGTGATAACATGAGCGATGAGGTCCGAAAACAGGAGAAGCGAGAGAAACTGGAGAAAGCCGGCGGATCATCCGGGGATGTTGCAGAGGGGGCCGCCTGTACCGTGCTGATCGGTCCGGCACTGCTCCGGTTTGCCGATGGGGTACAGGACTGGAGACGCCGGGATTGCTTCCCCGCGTTGGAGCAGTACCTGTACGGCGCATCCCGAGACCGGGTTTGTCTGCTCTTTGGACTTCAGAGGACCGGCAAGACCACGATGATGCGCCAGGCGATTGCGCGGATGTCTTCCGATGATGTGGGACGCTGCGCATACATCAAAGTCGCTCCAACCGATGGAATGGATAAGCTGAACCACGACTTGAAGACCCTGAATTCCCTGGGCTATCGCTACGTTTTCCTGGATGAGGTGACGCTGGCAGAGAACTTCATCGACTCCGCAGCCCTCTTTTCTGATGTATACGCGGCCCAGGGGATGAAAGTGGTGCTCTCCGGCAAGGATTCACTGGGGTTCTGGTTGGCACTGGGTGAGGAACTGTATGATCGGGCGTACACCATTCACACGACCTTCATCCCCTTTCGGGAATCCAGCAGGCTGCTTGGCCTCCACGATCTCGATGCGGTTATCCGCAGCGGCGGTACGCTGCGGGTTAGAGAGGCCGATCCCAACGATAGGGAGCATACCAGAGATATGGTGCCCTTCCAGAATGCGATGTCTACCCGCAGATATGTGGACACGGCCATCAGCCAGAACATACAGCACTCCCTCGCCTGCTATCAAGGAGGGAGCCACTTCCGGCATCTCCGGGATCTCTACTATGCCAACACGCTGGCGGATGCCATCACCCGGGTTGTGGAGGGCATGAGCGGAGCCTATCTGCTGGATGTCCTGACCCATCGGAAAGTCACGCAGGCGTGGGATCCCGCTCTCCCTGTCTGCCGGGAGGCGGTGTCTGCCTCGCTGGAGGCAATCCTGGAGGTGCGCCATCAGGAACTGCGGGACATGGGGGTTACAGATACCCATGTGCGGGAGATCCGGGAGTATCTGCAGGCACTGGAGCTCTTGGAAGACAGTCCGATCAAAACCACAGATCCTGACACGAAACCTGCAGAGTGTGTCCTCTTCACCCAGCCGGGGATGCGGTACTGCCAGGTTCTGGCGCTGGTACAGGAGATGACGGGGGAAAGCGCATTTGCCGCTGTGCCGGAGCGGGAGCGGAATGTGGTCTGTGACCGCATCCTGGAAGCGGTGCGGGACTGCCTGATGGAGGACATCGTCCTGCTGGAGACGGTGAAAGCCGCGAAAGCCCATCAGAAGGTGTGCAGACTACAGTTCGCCCAGGGGGCATATGACATGGTTGTGTACGATGGACAGAGAGACTGCTGCGCCATCTACGAGATCACCCACAGCGATAAGGTCTCGCCGGAGTACTTTGCCGATGCTGAGAAGCTGGATCAGACGGCATACCGGTTCGGGCCCGTGGTGAGGCGGTGGGTGCTGTACCGCGGGCAAACCCTTTCCGCGCCGGAGGACGGCGTTTCCTACTGCAACGTGGAGGAATACCTGGAGGCACTCCCGGAGATCGCCTTTGACAACCTGCCGGGTAGACCGCAGGCACAACCCGATGGGTCCACTCCCAAGTGATGCGGGGAATCTTCTGAGACAACAGGCGGCGCACCTTCTTGCAAGAAGGTGCGCCGCCTGACGGTTTGAGGGATGATTTGTTCCGGTGTAAGTAGAAAAAGGACAAGCTTTGTGAGAAAAGACGTGCTTTTTGCCTGGAAGAATCTAGAAACTGCCTGAATCGAATTCTTCCTTTTGGACACCGCTTGCGCAAAACCGGCCAGACGTGTATACTACCAGCAAATTACGGCAGCGGTTTTAGCCTGCCATCCGGATGGAGGGATGTCCCGTGAAGCAATGGATTGCCTTTCTTACGGCTCTGTGCCTCCTTTGTTCCGCTTTGCTGCCGGGGTGGGCAGCTGTCCCGGGACATTTGGATGGCAACGCAGAGGCCTCTCTGGTTCCGGAGCGCAGCGAAACCGCTGAACTTACCGCACAGCCGGCTTTGGAGTCCGGCTACAACGATGTCCCGGCGGAGCTGGAGGCAGCGGTATCCTACGTGATCGATCATCACCTGATGACAGAGTTGGAGCCCGGCACCTTCGCCCCGGACAAGACCCTGTCCCGGGCGGACGCGGTGGAGGTGCTGTACAACCTGGCGGGAAGGCCGGCGGCGAAGACTCCCAAGTTTCCCGATGTCCGGACAGACTGGTGGTATACGGATCCCATCGGCTGGGCCTTCAGCGCCGGCCTGATCTCCGGCTACACGGACGGCCGCTTCGGCCCCATGGACCGGATCACTCGGGAACAGCTGGCCTGCGTTCTGTATGCGTACCAGCGGTCTTGCGGCTATGAACGGCGGGTTGCGGACCTGGCGGGCTTTTCAGATGCCGGTTCCGTGAGCCGGTTTGCCAATACCGCCGTGGCCTGGGCTGTGGGCGGCAAGGTGCTGCAGACGAAGAACAATGCCATCCGCCCCAAGGAAAAGGCCACCCGGGGAGACATCGCCCTGGCCATGCTGGCCCTCACCCGGGGGCAGAACCGCATACAGCGGCCTGAGAGCATCACCTACACCTACGCCGCCCCTTACGATGACGGCGTGAACCTGCGGGCTGGCCCCGGCACCGGATATAAGGTGATTACCTACTGTCCCCCCACCTGGCACCTCACCGTGCTGGACCGGCAGGACTCCTGGCTCTTTGTGCGTGCGCCCACCGGGGAAACGGGGTACATCTGGAAGTGGAATGCGGGGATCTTTGAGGAGACCTGGACCATGCCAACGATACCCGCTGCGGCAATGCCCATCACCCCGGAGGAGGCGGCCGCAAAACTGGAGACCCTCAAGGAGACCTATCCCGATGGTATGTACTGGAACAACCCGGACCAGTCCGTCTCCTTCGTCTCGTTTGTAAACAACATGGACGGCCTGGTGTCCAGCAAGGCCTGCAGCCATGAGGACTCCCTTGATACCTGCTGCTATCACATGGGGATCTGCACGGTACCTTTTGCCCATCCCGCCGCCACCCAGTGCCTGGGCTATGTGTCCCTTCTCAGCGACCGCATCTTCGAGGCCGGCGCTCCGGTGCGGGTACACAAGGACCTGGATGCGGTGCAGGTGGGGGATATCATCCGGTTCATTGGAAACTCCCACGCCGTTCTTGTGACTGCCATCTCTGAAAAGGGCGTGTACGTCACGGAGTGCAACCGGGACTACTTAACCTGTAAGATCTATTGGGGCAGGCTCTGTACCTGGCGGGAGCTGAAGGCGGAGAAGATCAGCATCGTCACCCGCTATCCCGATCCGGACAGCGATGGCAGTTCCCAGATCCTCGCCGTACCAGCGGAGACGCTTGTGTATGCCGCCCCGGGAGACGAAGCACCCCAGTCCACCCTCTGGCGGGGCGAGTTTGTCTATGTCATCTGCCGGCAGCCGGACGGCTGGTATCTGGTGGCCCGGGAGAGTGGGGAGAAGGGGTACGTCCAGGGAGAGACGCTTCTCAACATCTATCAGGCGACGTAGCGCAACAGGCTGCAGGTGATACCAATGATTCTGCTGCGGCCCGTGGGCTTGGGTTGAATTTTCGGAAGCCAAGCATCAGCATTGCGGAGGACTGGCCGGTTATGCCAGTCTCGGAGAGGCTGCTCGGATTGGCTACAGGTCATAGCACCGGCAAGAGATGCCTTGGAATGTTCGCTTCCGACTATGATTAGCAGCGATGATAAAGGAGCCAGTGTAGCTTGGTAAAGCCCGAGCAGGAGTCTATGTGCTTTGACGTGAGCCTGCTATAGCTTAGCTACAGGAGATCCAGATATGTACGAGAACGCCGCCGAGATGCAAAGTACACATCTCGGCGGCATTGTGTCTGGTTGGAACAGAGCACATGATAGCTGCTGCACTGTATGGCAACTGGTGTGATGTGCTCTGCCATAGGGAAGTGGTGGCGGCTGAGATAGAGGCATCTCAGCGGTAGGGGAGAATCAGGGCGTGGAGAGAGCCAGCTGGTCCCGGATCTCTTCCTCGGAGAGACCGGTAGCCTGCATAAGGGGGCCTATGTCGACACCCAATGTTAGGAGCTCTGCGGCTAGGGCCAGGTTGTTCTGCTTGATGGCCTGAGCATTGGACTTCTGAATTGCCTCCCAAACGATAGCACTCATTGCACTCACCCCCTCGGCGTTGGGCTCCTTGACCAGCCGCATGAGGTTGGCCAAAGCAGGTAGATTTATGTCATCGGGATTGGCGGAACAGAGATCATGCGCCAAAAGCAGCGCACTTTCCCAGGCTTCCGGAGTCAGAGCATGCCGCGAGGTCTCGGCCCTCATCTGTTTATTCAAGTTGCCTCTGAACTCCTTGCGCGTATTGATCGCCCTAGCGGAATTATATTACTATATATCTGTGATTTCAATAGTGAATTGCAAACTTTCTTTCCAATGCGCTGAAACGTAGAGAAGGGAAAATTGCAGTACAATTGAGCGATTTTTGCTTGAAATTGGCTCTTTGCCCTGCAGTTGTAATACAAAATTCCGCGAACTGCTCTCCAGCAGGCATGCAGCGGTCTGGATGGAATTTTCAGAAGCCAGGCATCAGCGTTGCGAAGGGCTGACCGATGATGCCAGTCACGGAGAGGTTGTGCGGATTGGCTACAGGTCATAGCACCGGCAAGAGATGCCTTGGAATGTTCTGCTCCGACTATGATTAGCAGCGATGATATGGGGCCAGTGTAGCTTGGTCAAACAACAGGAGTCTCGGCACTTTGACGTGAGACTGTCATGGTCACGGCAGGCATCATTGATAGGAGATTCCGATAGGTACGAAAATGCCGCCGAGATGCAGAGTACACATCTCGGCGGCATTGTGTCTGGGAGGAGCAGAGCGTATTATAGCTGCTGCACTGTATGGCAACTGGTGCGATGTGCTCTGCCATAGGGAAGTGGTGGTGGCTGAGATAGAGGCATCTCAGCGGTAGGGAAGAATCAGGGCGTGAGGCGAGTGAGCAGATCCTGGAATTCTTCATCGGTGAGGCCAAAAAACGTTTGGACTTTATCAGGGTCGAAGTTTGCAGCCAAAGCCTTTGCGGCGAGATCCAGGCTGGTCTGCTTGATGGTTGCCTCACGGACCTGAGCATTGGACTTCTGGATTGCCTCCCAAACGATTGCGCTCATTGCACTCACCCCCTCGGCGTTGGGCTCCTTGACCAGCCGCATGAGGTTGGCCAAAGCAGGTTGATCTATGTCATCGGGATTGGCGGAACAGAGATCGTGCGCCAAAAGCAGCGCACTTTCCCAGGCTTCCGGAGTCAGACCATACCGCGAGGTCTCTTCACCCATTTGCACGGTCTGACGATCTCTGAACTTTTGGAGACGTTTGATTTTGCGCCGCAGTTTTCTCTTTTGCGCTTTGTCGGACTCGTTGGCTGCATTGGTTTCCAAAGAAGCCAATTTCCTTCGCCTATTGATAGCGGCAAAACCATATTTGCAGTTCACGAAGATCTTGTGGGTCTGCGGCGTGTGCCTGGGCTGCGGGTCGCCCTTGAACATAGGGAAGGTTTCGGGGTCCCGGATCCAGTGGATGAACTCACCCGTGCCGTAGACGTCAATGTCCGTCAAAAAGATGATGTAAACATCTTTCATCTCGTTGTAGGAATGGTTGGCCTTCAGGGAGGCGAAGCTGGCGGCGTGTGCCAGAAAAGAGGCGCGAGCTACGTCTACGTTTTTCTCCTGCTTCTGCAGCTCGATGATGAAGATCCGCCCATCGGTCGTCTCGCAGTACACATCTGGTATGCAGCTGTGGTATTGCCCGGGAAAGTAGTAGTCCTTCTGAAGCTGCATGTTAGCCAGTACGATAGAGGAGTCTCCGGTTATGCGGCGGAGAATTTCCTGAACGAGCGCCATTTGCCCATCCATCCCTGTGCGAAAAAGCTCATCATCGATAAACCGCAGCTTCTTCGCAGCATCGATTGCTGCCTGCTGGAATGCCTGTCTTGCCTCGTTGCTCAGGGCATTGAATGCACCTTCAGAACCATTCTGCAGAAATTCCGAGAACTTGATGTCCCCCAGAGATGTCTGCACAGTGAAGTCGGGCAAATGAACCGAGTCGTACTGCATCTTCAGCTTCCTCAGAGCTGTGGAGATAGCGATCAGCAGTTGGTCTTTGTCTGCGAGGATCACCACTGGCTCAGGCGGGTTGCCTTTCTTGCCGCCCTTCTGCTTGTTCTGATCCTGGGGTTTGTCAGGCGGCTGGTCCTGATCCTGATGTTCGCTAGGCAGCTGATCCTGGGGATTGCCGGGCTGCTGCCCATGGCCCGGTCCTGAGCCGCGGGACTTGTTCGGGTTCTGTTCGGAATTCGTGTTATCTTTCTTTGCCATGAAGCCACCTTCTCTCTTTTGAAGTTGAGAGGCGGGGTAGCACAGGCAAGGAAGGGGAATACAGGCTTATCGCTTGAGGCCTTCCCATACGGTATTATACCATGCGGAGGCTGGAACCTCAAGTGAAATTTCTGCAAATGTATCCTTGCCTGGCAGGAAGGAACAATACCCGCCTCGCTTGTGCTAACTCACCTTGTGCTGTGAATGTTGTAACGGTATCTGATTGTACTTGTTATGGGTTATGTCCGAATGACGTTGCCAAGTATAGCACATCTGGGTGGCGATTGCAAGAAGTTTTTATAACAAGATTTCCATAAACGATGAGGCGATTTGGAATGCGGGCTGAGACGATAAAAATGCTCATAGAGCCCAAAACGTCCGATTTTGGCAGACTAGAATTGCGTTATAATTGCGTTGAGACGGTAACAGTTAGTGCGCAAGCAATAGCGGGAATTGAGTCGGATTTCATAAAAATACTTTTATAGTCCTTTTGAAGGAACAATACTGGTTGATTGTATGACTGAAAACTGTCTGCTGCTGGAAAGATACGTGGCGGGGGCACAGTGATGAAAATGAAAAATGGAGAACGAATATTAAACGCAAGATTATTTTTCATACAGGCTGTTGGAAAACCTGCTTGGGGATCGAAATGACAACGGAGACACCATTTTTGGCACGCTTCTGTCCCCATAAGCTGTATTTCCCTAAAGGCATCTGGACAACCTGAACACAGCGCATGGCCACGCTTCCTGCGGCTCTCATTTTCCTTCATTTTTCTTCTTTCCCCCTTGACAGCCCTCGTCTAATCTGTTAGACTCAGTCTAACCCAATAGACAACCACCGCCCAGGAAGGAGACCGCCCATGGAAACCCCGAAAGTCTTTGAAAGCGAATACCGGTTCTGCCTCATCCTCTG
>CANRFN010000179.1 GCA_947629915.1 uncultured Oscillospiraceae bacterium
CCTGACAAAAAAGTATAGGTTTTTGTCAGGGGACGAGAAATGATTGCAAAAGCAGAAACTTATGTACTCGCATTTGCGTGTTTTGCGGTCGCTGGACCGTGTTTTTCGGCTCACAGCAAGGCCTTTCTTTACGCTGTTCAGCTGCAAAGGAACGGCAAGTGGCAGATCCCTGCAGCTTGCTGGTTTCTTCGAAGTATCAGTTTCTTGTCATAGAAACAGCAATCCTCTGAGAGGACTTTCTTGCAAAATAGAAGCACCTTTCCATCCCACCCAGGGATAGAAAGGTGCTTTTCTTCGTTTCGTACATCGCATGTGAGCCCACTCTTTTCAGGACTAAGACCGAGCCCTCCTGCGATTCGTTCGAACCGGGGATGCGGTCCATTCCCTTCATGGGGACCGCAACACAGACAGATGCTCACCCGGTGGCATCTGCGGGCAAAATGCGAAATCGGGGTCTCCAATCTGGCTTGATTCGACAAGATTATACAATCTGTGATAGCATATTGCAAATTTATACATAGAAATCTGGAAACAAACTGGTATATATCAGTGCAGAAGTGCTCTCTTAGACCAGTGCCTGGCTGGACATCGGCCTTCGTCTGGCGGCTGTCCTCTGTGTGTGCGTGGCAATCGGATGGAGGCTGGGTGGTCTGGAGAAGAGGGGAAAGTTCGCTGTTGAAATGGAGCCCGTGAGGTGGTGCTCAGCCTGTATAGGATACTGGCTTTACAGCAATTGCCCTGATACGGTTAGATGCCATTCTGGAGTGCCGCAGACGCAAAAGAGCCGTCCCGGCGAGGACGGCTCTTGATGAATCTGGGTATGTGGGATTAGAGGCGGGAGGCGATGTCCTGCAGGAACTCCAGGCTGG
This sequence comes from uncultured Oscillospiraceae bacterium, assembly GCA_947629915.1. Taxonomy (GTDB): domain Bacteria; phylum Bacillota; class Clostridia; order Oscillospirales; family Oscillospiraceae; genus Enterenecus. Next base: position 870 of record CANRFN010000179.1, read on the forward strand.
TGCGCTTCTTAGCGGGGACAGAGCCCTCCCAGAGGCCCACGAGGTCGCCTGTCATGAGACCGGCCTCAATGGTCTCGATGGAGGCCTGCTCGATCTTCTTGGCGAAGGCGGTGAGCTCTGGGAGATTGTCCAGCTCACCCCGCTTGGCCAGGGCGCCGGTCCAGGCGAAGATGGTGGCCATGGGGTTGGTGGAGACCTGCTCGCCCTGGAGATAGCGGGCGTAGTGCTTGGTTACGGTGCCGTGGGCGGCCTCATACTCGAAGTAGCCGTGGGGGGAGACCAGTACGGAGGTCATCATGGCGAGAGAGCCGAATGCGGTGGACACCATGTCGCTCATGACATCGCCATCGTAGTTCTTGCAGGCCCAGATGAAGCCGCCCTTGCTCCGGATGACCCGGGCCACGGCATCGTCAATGAGGGTGTAGAAATAGGTGATGCCCTTCTCCTCAAAGGCCTTCTTGTACTGGGCCTCATAGAGATCGGCGAAGATGTCCTTGAAGTGGTGGTCGTAGGTCTTGGAGATGGTGTCCTTGGAGGAGAACCACAGATCCTGGTTGGTGGAGAGGGCATACTGGAAGCAGGAGTGGGCGAAGGACACGATGGAGGCGTCCACGTTGAACTGACCTTGGAGCACGCCAGGGCCGGTGAACTCGTTGATGGTCTTGCGGGTCTCGGTGCCGTCTGCTGCGGTGAACACCAACTCTGCCTTGCCAGCGCCGGGAACGGAGAGCTCCGCCGCCTTATAGACATCGCCGAATGCGTGACGGGCGATGGTGATGGGCTCTTTCCAGTTCTTCACCACCGGGTTGATGCCGTTCACCATGATGGGGGTGCGGAACACGGTGCCGTCCAGGATGCCACGGATGGTGCCGTTGGGGGACTTCCACATCTTAGAGAGATGGTACTCCTCCACCCGCTGTGCGTTGGGGGTGATGGTGGCGCACTTTACAGCCACGCCGTACTTCTTGGTGGCCTCTGCGGCATCTATGGTGACCTGATCTTTTGTCTTCTCCCGCTCGGGAAGGCCGAGGTCGAAATAGACCGTCTTCAGGTCCACATAGGGTTCCAGCAGCACTTCTTTGATCTGCTGCCAGAGGATGCGCGTCATCTCATCGCCATCCATCTCTACCAGGGGGGTGGTCATCTGCAGTTTGGACATGGTAACTCTCCTTGCATGGTTATTCGTTCGTGGCCGGCTGTGCGGCCGAAATCGGCAGCGTGTACTGTCGCGGGGTTGGTAAGGTGATTGAGAATGCGTGGGATTGGGTCCGTTGGGTTGGATCAGTCAAAATCCGTGGGGCTGCCACGCCCTTGATCCCAGGTGTCGTTGGAGCTGTCCCCGGAAGAACTGGTCTTGGTCCAGTCACCGGGATTGGACCAGGGGTCATTGCCGGTGCCAGTGCCTGAAGTAGGGGCGCTGTCTGTCCAGGAGTACCGGAAGTTCTGCGGCCCGTTCTGATAGGGCGGGGTAGTGGGCGGCGTCAGGGGAATGAAGCCCCGGAGGGTGTCATAGAAGCGGGCATGGCAGGCACCCTGATACGGCCGGAGGAACAGGCCCATGATAGATTGGACCAACATGCTGAGTGGGAGCCACAGTGCCACGAACAGTATCACAACCAGGTAGTCCAGGTTGTTATTTGGCATCGTGGCCATGAACAGAAGAATCACGGTGGGGACAACGCCGATGATGCTGGGGAGATACCAGGGGAGAAAGCTCAGATCCAGCATGAGGAGCTTGCCGTAGTTGCCCTTCATCATCTGCTTGCTGGCGGTGAGGGCAGCCATGCCGGTGATGCCCTGGTCTAGAAGGAATAAGCTGGTGAGGGCATAGCGGAGGTACACCCAGACGTTGCCTGCGATGAACAGCGCCACTCCCAGCAGGATCAGAGGGATACCCAGGATCGGCATGAAAGCGGTAACCAGCGAGCCTGCGGTTACCAACACGATATAGGCGAAGGCGAAGAGGAGAACCCAGAGGAAGCTGAGAAGGCCCTTGCAAAACGCTGTGCCAATCACAGGCAGCGCCATGGGGAACACCGAGAAGATCTTCTCTGCCGGCTGGGGATCTCTCCGGGAGGCCGCCAGGGTGAAGCCATCGTAACCGGTGTTGGCGATGCAGTTGAAGATGGTGATGATGATGGATGCGATCATGGCGGCGATGCCATACCGGCCCAGCATGTTCAGAAGGATGGGGGTGAACTCCTGAGGTGTGGTGTCCACGTACTGGCCGCTCTCCGCCATCCGCAGGAACTGGTTCACCAGGATCTCCATTTGATGCCCGCCGCCGCTTAAGGCGGAGAACAGTCCATTCACGGCCCCGGAGACGACAGAGAGCACCAGAGTAAAGACCAGAGTGATCAGTGCGCGGTGGGGCCTGCAGTCCCGCAGGGCAGCCTTAACATCCATTTTGCATTGGTAGCGGTCAAATTCCATGTCGAGACCTTCTTTCCTTTTGCGGCAACGGATCTGCCGATTGTCCATATTCTACTCCCCTATGGACAGAATTGCAATAAGCAACCGGCTCTCTTGCAAAAAACCGTATGATTCACCGTGAAATGGGAGGAAATTTGGGGGCGAAGACGGCAAAATGCAGCAGAATCCGGGTGGGTTTGGGGGTACTTTGGGATGCTGGAAGGAAGCTTGAGGGCCTGGGTGTACCTTGCGGTACATCCAGGCCATCAAATCGTTTGGTATTGGAGTTCTATTGGGCCATGCTGTTGGTGATGCAGGCATTCCGGGGGTCGAGCTCATGTGCAAAGGCGGAAACCAACACCGGGATCATGCCTGTACCGGAGAAAACCACATCAAGAGCTGTGACTACCACCGGCACCTGTACGCTGCCGACGGCCATGCCGTACATGTCATGCTTTGTGTGGGTCTCAAAGGCCTGCTGTGTCTTGGCCAGAAAGCGCTGTCTTAGGCGAGGCGGACCGAAAACACATGAAGAGGGAAGGTCCACCGCTGCGGCGAGGACACAGTTGCCCCCCGCCTAAGATTGCCAGTTCGTGAGGCATAGCTTATCTTCCCTATACTGTCATTCCATACCGTGCACGAACCATCAGGTGCACTGGAACGATCTGAGTGGTCTCTCAACCGCGTCATGTATGAGATACTCAGGGATGGCAGCTTCTTGAGAACTGGTATGGCCCCGATCTCAGCGGGGAGATCGGGGCCGTTTTGATTGTCTGTGGTGCGGGCATACCCTCAGGGGACCTTGGCCTGTTTTGCTGGACTGGAGGGAACTGCGTGGTCGACATAGACCAAGCTTTGCTGGTTTTTGGGCGGAAAATGTGGTGCCACTCTAACGGGTAAAAGCAGGGAAAACATGGAACCCTCAAGCAAAATAGAACAATTAAGCTAAAATAGAAACAAGGAATTGTCGTGGAGTATTGAACTCACAGACAATCCCTCTTCGGTTCCGGCAAATAGAAGTCTACCACATCTTTACTGGAAAATCAACAGGAGAAACAGCAGGCTAAAGCGTCAAATTCCACATCGTGTATGGCCTAACAGTGGCTTTGCCCCGGAAATCGGGCCGATTCGGGAAAATGCGCCGTCAGACGCGCCGTCAAAAAGGAATAGAATTATCTGGGAATGTCCGCGTATGAAGGACAAAGGGGCTGGATTTGAGCGTCTGCAGGCTGCTAAAGTACGCGGATGGCGGATTGTCTGATTTCGTGCTCTTTGGCATGTCACCTATAAGCCGTCAAATGCGCCGTCAGATCGGAAGAATACGGTCTAAAAGTTCAGATTTTCATGTTTTCATCTGGCGATTTGCCTCTTTTCGATGCAAAAAGTTGAAATGTCGCAGAGTTCAATACTCCACGACATTTTTGAAAACAAGTTCTGTTCAAACATAAATGGGCAACAACTGAGATTTGAGAGGAATGAATGAGGAGGTTGGCCTATGGGGATGCAACATCGTACTACAGCAGCGCTAAATCATACCCTCTACAGCCCGCGGAACAGTCAGTTTGGCCGCGATACCTGAGCAAAAGACGAGCAGTAGTAAGTCATTCTCGAGCAGTACACCTCAGACAATTGCTGCTGTCCAAAAGTTCCTAATGGCACACGGTAACGTGTACCGAAGCAAATTTCCATTCGCTGCTTCGGGGAGATCCCTATGCAGCGGGAGAGCCGCACTGAAACGGCAAACCGGAGGAAACCCCGGGACGCAAAGTCAAGGGGCCTAAAGCGAAAGCCATGGCAGCCCGACCGCCACGTTTGTTCTCTGTAAAGTCATATGAAATAAACCATTACGGAAAGGAGATCGAAAATGAAGAAGTTTAAGTTGAAAAGAGCCGTGGCCCTTCTGCTGGCCGTTATCATGGTCATCTCCATGATGAACCTGAGCGTTCTCGCTGACGCCGGGGATCAATCTCCAGTAGTGAACGTAGATGGTCTGGCCATCACAGAGGAATCCGTCCCGATCTGTGGTCTGGAGGAGTCCGAAGGGCATACCCACGATGAGTCATGCTACACCACAGAGCAGGTCCTCACCTGTGAAATCCCCGAGAACCATGTCCATACTGTGGACTGCTACCAGCTCGCTGACCCCGATTTTGGCATGGGCACCGAGATGGAGATCAATGGGCAGGTATATCTGGTGGACCATATCATCTGCGAGATCCCTGAGAGGCATGTCCACACCGATGAGTGCTATGAGACTCGGGAAGTGCTGACCTGTGGGCTGGAGGAGTCTGAAGGCCACACCCACACTGACGCCTGTTACGCACCTGTGGAGCCAGAGGCTACAGAGCCTGTTGAGGTTGCGCCTGAGATCACAGAGCCTACAGAGACTGGGCCTCAAGTTACAGAGACCATGGAGCCTGAACCCGAGGTCACTGAGACGGTTACCCCGGAAATCGTAAAGCCCACTGGGGAACCTGCCCCAGTTGAGCCCGACAGCATCGAGGAGCTACCTCAGGGCGAACCTACGTGGCCTTGGAGCGATCAATGGTATGAAAGTAACGCATTCTTTTTTATCCTGAAGCCTGAGTATGCAGGAGAGTACTTGAGCCCAACCGATAGTAGGTTCGATCTCGGAAACTCTACTGGCAAATGGATAAGCGCTGGTACCGGGATAGTAAGTGTTAAGGGCCAAGGTGTACCTGGGTTTGACATTGTTTCTCATTATCCGGTCGGTGAGACAAGCATTATCAAAAGTGAACCGGCAGGCCAATATGAGGACATTGTAGTAGGCGGAATCACATATAAATATAATGATAAGTCAAGTGATCACTACTATACAGTGAAATGGGTTTATACCATTGGTGCATATGATGGTTGTAGCAGTAGCTTCGGTGGGCATTGGCATGTAAATGGTTACGCCGTTTTGAGTGATGCTCCTACCGAGACCACAGGCAGTTTGGTTATCAAGAAGGAGATCAAAGTTGATGGTGGTGGCAGTTTGACTGCTTTCGACAACACTACCTTCCAATTTGAAGTAAAGGGGCCTAGCTACCCCGATGGAAAAGTGTTTGAAATCACCGGCGCGAGCCAGATAATGATTGGAGACCTTCAGCCGGGCCAATACACTGTGACCGAGCTGGAGCCAAGCGGTTCCCCCGCTAATTATACGCTTGAGAATAACTACAACTCTCAGACTGTTGAGGTTAAGCAGGCGGCGAATGCCTCCTCTGTTACTATTACTAACACTTACAAATATAGCCCCAACACGGGTTCCCTGACAATCGCTAAGGCGGTCGTGGGTGGCGGCGATGAGGCGACCAGCAAGGTCTACACGTTTGATGTGACCGGGCCCAATGACTACAGTAAAACAGTGGCCATTACCGGCAACACCAGTGTGACCCTGACTGGCCTTGCTCTGGGCACCTACACTGTGACCGAGCGAGATGCCAATATTGAGGGTTACAAACTAGACACCACTGTTGAGGGAAATGCGACCGTTACTGCCGGCGGGACTGCTGAAGTCACCGTCACCAATACATACACTGAGCTGGGCAAACTGACAATTCAAAAGGCGGTCGATGGCGGCGGCGATGAGGCGGCAAACAAGGTCTACACCTTCATTGTGGTGGGGCCTGACGGCTACAAGAATGAAAGCATCACCATCACCGGCAACGGCAACATCACCCTGAAGAACCTGGTTCCTGGCGACTACACCGTGACCGAGCAGAACGCCGACATCCCAGGATACAATCTCGAAGTCACCGGTGGGGGTACCGTGACCGTAGAGGCCGGCGAGACCACCGAGGTCACTGTCACCAACAAGTACACCCCGAAGCCGGGCAGCCTGAAGATCACAAAGACGGTCGATGGTGGCCCCGATGATGCGACCACCAGCAAGGTCTATACCTTCACCGTGACCGGGCCCAGCTACCCCAAAGGCCAAGAGAAGACCATTACCATCACAGGCGGATCTTGTTCAAAGTTCGTGACCCATATTTTTCCATCCTTTAAAAAAGCAGATTGAAGCGTTTTAGCGCTCCAAT
>CANRFN010000180.1 GCA_947629915.1 uncultured Oscillospiraceae bacterium
AAGATTATCAGAAATTATACCCAGCCTCTAGCAGGCTGGTTTATTTTTACAATAATTCTGATAATCTTTCACTAATTCAGGGAGGGCAAACTGCTTTACCACGAAGGATACGGGCGTATCTCTGATACGAATCGGTTTTTGCGAAACTACGCCTATCTGAACTGTTCGTATCGCAAAGATACCGCAAAGGACTCAGATTCGGGAGCGCCGGAGGGCCAGGAAGAGACACTGCTGGCTTTGATTCACGATTTTATCCAGATTGATCCAAACGACATGGTCATTAAAGAGTTCAGAGAACATGCAATTGCTCTGAAGACTCCGGATGAAAGGGGGGACAATGAGTTGGACAAGGCGATTCAGGACCTCTGTGTTGAGTGGGGTCGGGAAGCTGCGGAACAGGTCAGAAGAGATGCGGAACAGGTCAGAAGAGAGGAGCGGGAAGCAGCTGCCGAGAAGGAACGCCAGCAGTTTGCCGCAATGCGTAAGATGGTGGGGAAGCCGGTGACAGAAGAGGACATCCGAGACTTACTGGATTTGACCAAGGAGCAGTATGACGAGTACATGTCCACTGTTGTGATCTGAGTTTAGCGACAGTACCTGCCTCGGTGAGCCTGAGGGCCTATCTGCAGTTTCTACTGCTGGAAGAGGCCCTGCGCTGTGGCATACCAACAGTGTCCGCTGAGGCGAGAGGGATGCTTGGACAAAACCATTGTGAGCAGAGAGAAGCCCATTGAGACCTGCTTCAAGCGGGAAGCCAGCACCTCTCCTCGCAGATCGGCACAGACACCAGACAAGAGGATACCAGCATGAATCCAGCGCCCGGATGGGAGGAGAGATCCCATCCGGGCGCTGGCGTTTGTATACAGGCCTCAGCGGGGCAGCGCAGAGAAGGGAAATGGCAGAGTTACTGCCAGCTGGAGAAGGAGAATCTGCGGAAAAAGGTAGGACAAAGTCGTAGGAATCCTGGCTAAAGGGAAGGATTATAAAGAGAATTGCTGTAAAAATACATTGGATGCCAAGATAGCATGGGATGCTGAGAGCGGAAAACTGTTGCATATCTGACCTGATAATGCTATAATGTGAAGGCAAAAATATATTGTGGTTTTTACAACTGCGGGGCGAAGACTCCGGATGAAAGGGGGGACAATGAGTTGGACAAGGCGATTCAGGACCTCTGTGTTGAGTGGGGTCGGGAAACTGAGGATCGGGCCAGAAAAGAGGAGCGGGAAGCAGCTGCCGCTGAGAAACGCAAACTATTTGCTAAACTGCTCAGGAAGAATACAACGGAGGAGGACATCCGAGACTTACTGGATTTGACCAAGGAGCAGTATGACGAGTACATGTCCACTGTTGTGATCTGAGCTTGACGGCAGTACCTGCCTCGGCGAGCCCTGAGGCCTATCTGCAGTTTCTACTGCTGGAAGAGGCCCTGCGCTGCGGCGTACCAACAGTGTCCGCTGAGGCGAGAGAGATGCTTGGACAAAACCGCTGTGAGCAGAGAGAAGCCCATTGAGACCTGTTCTCAAGCGGGAAGCCGGTACCGCTCCTCGCAGATCTGCGCCGACACCAGACAAGATGACACCAGCATGAATCCAGCGCCCGGATGGGAGGAGAGATCCCATCCGGGCGCTGGCGTTTGTATACAGGCCTCAGCGGGGCAGTGCAGAGAAGGGAATGGCAGAGTTACTGCCAGCTGGAGAAGGAGAATCTGCGGAAAAAGGTAGGACAAAGTCGTAAGAATGTAGGGCGAATCGAGAATATTCAATGCAAATTGCTGCAAAAATGATCTTCAATTGGATTGCAGATAACATTTGAGAAAATGAAATGCTGTTATTGAAATTTGAAATAGATAATGCTATAGTGACTGGCGAAAATACAGTGTGGTTTCTTGCAAACAGTGGGTTGTGAGCCCATCTCGAAGAGGACCAACTTCTGCTGGGTAGAAGAGACAGTCTGGGAGATGGTTTTGAGGGGTGCTCAGCAGAGGTGGGAGCGAACAATATGTTGCATCGAGCATTCATACAGCGTGGAGAGAAATTTAGGCGAGGGGAGTGGTCTGTTTTGGAAAATGAGTATGCAGAGTACTTTAAGGCGCGGGAGAAGCGTGCTGCGGAACGCGCTGAGGAACGTGCTCGAAACGAGGATAGGGCAGAGTTTGCTGCTCGGGTCAATGTAGCAATTGGCTTGATGCGGAATTGCGGTATGAAGGATGACGACATCCAGAGGATCATAGATGTCTTGTTGAACTCGAACCCGACTGGGCGGGCTGTAGGCTGACGGCCCTTTGGCACGACAAAACCAGCAGCAGGCTTGCTGCAGCAGCTGGACGGACAATAGACAGAAAGTGCCAGAATGAGAGAGATCTCATCCTGGCACTTTTTTGCGCTGCTTCGTGAGATAGAACGTGCCGTAGAGAGGAAATCGAGTGTTGCGCATGACCGCCAAGGGAGAAAAATCAACGGAATTTGGGGAGGGCCGTAAGCTGCGGCGTGTTTTTTCGTGTATGATGGTAGGACAAAGAGAGGAGGGGGCAGACATGGGAGATGGCGCCATCGTGGATCTCTTTTGGGCCAGGGATCCGTCTGCTTTAACCGTGGCCCAGGACCAGTATGGAAATACCTGCCGCACTCTGGCCGCCCAGCTGCTGGGCAGTCCGGAGGATGCGGAGGAGTGCCTCAACGATGCGCTCCACAGGCTCTGGGACACCATCCCGCCCAAGCGGCCGGAGTCCCTCCTGGGGTACCTCAGGAAGATCGTGCGGAACCTGGCCATAGACCGCTGGCGGGGCCAGACCGCAGCCCGCCGGGGCGGCGGGCTGCAGGATCTGGCCCTGGAGCTGGAGGAGTGCTGCACTGGGCTGCCCCGGGTGCCCAGTGCGGAGGACGTGCTGGAGGCGAAGGAGCTGGGCAAGGTGTTGGAGCGCTGGCTGGACAGCCTTTCCAAGGAGGATCGGATCCTGTTTGTCCGCCGGTACTGGTATGGTGATGGGCTGGACGCGCTGGCAAAGCAGAGAGGGCAGACCGCCAATGCCCTGTCCCAGAAGCTCTATCGTCTGCGGGGGAGGCTGCGCAAATACCTGGAGAGGGAGGGAATCGCAATATGAGGGAATCAGTACATGGAGAGAGACTGCTGCAGGGCCTGGGGGAGATCCGTGAGGACATCGTCCAGGAGGCGGCGGAAGCGGATGCGGATGCAGTGCCCAAACGGCGGAAACACAAGTGGATCCGGAATGTTGCCGTGGCCGCCTGCCTCGCCGTTGTGGTATTCGCGGTAGGGGTGTTCAACGGCACATTTCCCTTCTTCGGCGGCAGTTCCGGCGGTGCCGGTTTCGATGGCAAGATGGGAGAAGAGAGCACCTTTGGCTTCTACACCGGGCCCATTCTGCCCCTCAGCCTGGCAGAGCCCAATCCGGCCATCGCGGCGGAGCGGTCTGTAACCCTGGACTTTTCCCCCTGGATGCCGGTGTGGCAGAGTATCGAAGAGATGATGGCAGAGCGCTCTTTCAACACCGCAGCAGACCGGCAGCGGTACCTGGAGTGGCTCCAGGAGGATTATCCGGAGGGCGGCCGCTATCTGACACGGGATACTGTGCTGGTGCAGGATGAGACGATCCTCACGAATACCTCTGATACGGACCAGACGGTTACGGTGCTATATCCCTTTGTGGGACGGTTCTTCCAACTGGATGAGCGGATCCCTTCCCTGACTGTGGACGGGCGGCCTTTGAACGCCCGGCTCTGGGCCGGGCGGCTCACTGCCAGCTTCGTGGAGGATGATCCGAACACCGGCAGCAGAATCGTAACGGGGGATGGGACCGGGGTCTATTTGGCCAAATCCTTTGCCGATTACCGGACCATCCTGGCAGACGGGACGTATCAGCAGGAGGCGCTGGAGCCTGCCATTGTGCCGGTGGGATCCTGCGTCTGGTATACCTTCTCTCTTCCGGAGGGGGAGAACGATGCCGAAGTGGAAGTGCGCTTCTCCCTGGATTACAATGCCACTCGGGTGTACAGCCTGCACGCCACCGGGGGTGAGTGGGATCCCGATGGCGCAACCATGACAGTCCGGGGAGAGGGACAGACGCTCTCTCTGCTGGTGCTGGGAGAGGACATCCGGGATCTGGAGGCCTATGGTGTGCGGTTCCAGGACGAGACTTGGGCGCGGACAGTAGCAGCAGTCTCCCAGACCAGAGAGACAGGGAGCGCTGCAGAGAAACTGGAAGCCTTGGCACGAGCAGGCTACCAATATGGGCAGGAACATGCGAGCGCAACCCTCCCGTTGGAGGATTTTGAACTCTATGAACAGCTTTTCCTGGACGGGCTGGAGCTCTGCTTCCGGTATGAGGGCGGACACATGGAAAGCGCACTCTACTACTACGTGGATATGGAACGGGTCTTCTACGCCATGGCCGAGATCACCATTCCCGCCGGCGTCTCCGTTACCGTTACCGCTGTCTCCGAAAAGGAGGGTTCGCACAACTATAGCTGCTCCGGAGAGGCCCGCATGGGCGTAGAGGCCTATCAGCTGGCCACCCGGCTGGGATCTACCCTGACATTCCAGAACCAGAAGGCATTCCTGGAGGACCGGGGACAGATCGAACTGGTGGAGCAGAATTTCGGCTTTGATCTTGAGAAAGACATCCGGGAAGCGCTCCTCACCGATGATTGCTACTGGCTGGCGGTGCGCCGGTTGCCCGGCAGCATCCCGGAGACCCACGAATCTGCATCATGAGCCAACATGCGGGCGGTCCCCATTCGGGGACCGCCCGCATGATCATACACTGTTGCAAATGCACCTTGACATGTGCTTTTGATTGCAGTATAACATGAAATAGAACAAAACTGTAATAATAAGATGCTTGGTGCGAGGTGTGTATCCGTGACAGCTTTCGCTGCAGCAAACTTCTTGCTCTATATCATGCATCTGACGTATGATGACCTCACAAACGCCAAGATCAATCTGCTTCTGTACTTTGCCCAGGGGTACTACCTGCAGCGGCATCGGAGACCGCTGTTCTCCGATGCCATCGAGGCCTGGGGCAATGGCCCCGTTGTCCCCGCCGTGTACGCACAATACAGCGAATACAGGGACTGGCCCATCGCCGCCTATGACATGCGCCTGGTGGAGATCCCAGAGGACGCCGAAGACCTCCTCTTCGACATCGCCAGAACAGTCGGGCAATACACAGAGACCGCCCTGCGGTACAAGGCCACCGTGGTGGGTTCCCCGTGGGATCAGGTGTACAGCAGGCAAAATCCGCGCTGTGTCATCCCGGTGGATCAAATCGAGCAGTACTTTCTGAACCTGCCGCCGCTGCAGCCGCCGGAGAGAGTGTTCCGGGAGACAGACTTTGTTGGGTACTGGGACAGGGACGGTGTGCTGGTGCTTCCCAAGGCGTGGGACGATAGCGATGCCGAAGGATGAACGGTCCCCCAATACTACGTTCTATCAGTTGGAACGCCCAAAACACCGCTCAGAGCGTTCGGTGAATCCGGCCGCTCTTTTTGGCATCCATATAGATGTCTTTATAGATCCGCTTCATGCCGCTCCCAATCAGGATGTTGTACGGCGATACCAATCCATCTGATATAATCACATCCCTGAAGGGCATAAACGTTGCATCGAGGATCAGCGGCATTGGTGCGCCAAAAAACATCTCTTCCCAACTCGAGATGATGCCGCTCACCTGATATACCTCTTCATCTGCCATATCGATGAAGATCGTGCCGCTTTTCAGATGCCGCTCCATCATAAACTTTCCCTGGATCCGCCGCTTCCAGCTTCGAATGATTTCCCTGTGCTCTTCCGGAAGGTCTTCGTTTTCCTCCAGGTAGTCATCGATGATTGAGACATCGGACCACAGCTTGTCCGCTACCTCTTTCACCTTTCTGGGATCCAGACCTTTTGCTGTCGCCATGTTCTTCAGCTCGCTGTTGACCCCATGCCTCTCGTTCACAAAGTCCAACAGCGGCATCCACAATTGATAATACAATTGCCCATCTTCCTGAGACAAAGTCATCGGATACTCCTCCTTCAAAAACGTCATGATTTCATCGAATGGCCTGGAACTGTTCGTGGTCCTCCGAGGTCCGATGAAACCCTATGCGGGGTACATGTGTTCCTTCTCGTGCCTGGGATGAGGAGATTGTACACTGTGATTGTCCTTTTGTCCACAGAAAAAACACATTTTAGAGCTGGAGAAAAATCGGGAAATTCCACGCAGGGATTATGGCTTTGCCTGGGTTGACAATCAGCAATCCGAGATTTACCATTCAAGCAAGCGCTTTGGACAGGAAGATTCTCCTATCAGCAGGCAATTCAGGGTCTGTTGTGCTGGACTCAGCCCTTGCGGCGGGCCTTTCCGGTGTAGCTTGTGATCTCCATGGCGTACACCGCCACCTTCTCCAGGGCGGAGTCCGCATATTTGGAGCCGGCTTCCAGGCACTCCGGGCTGTACTTCTCCACCAGCTTCATGAGGCCGGCGTGCTTGTCCGGGCACTCTGAGATGGTCCCGAAGGCCACCACGCTCTCGTACTTGGTGGAGAACTTGGCCGGCAGCACCTGGGTCTCGCCCACCACGGTGAAGCAGGCCCGGGGCTCGTGCTGGATGCAGCGGCGGAAGAGGCTGTCCTCTACTGTGCCGTGGAAATAGAGGATCCCGTCTGCATAGGCATAGCTGGTGGGGCGGCCGTACGGGGTGCCGTCCGGGCAGACCACGGAGACGATGCCATACTCTCCGTTTTTCAGAAGGGCGATTGCCTCCTCATCTGTGAGCTGCCGGTCTTTCCGGCGCATCTCGGTGTTCATTGTGCGTTCCTCCTTGGGGTGTTCAAGCGCGGCATACTTTTCCATCATGTCTGCCAGTCTCTCTTCACGCATGGCATCGCGATCATAGTCAGCAGGAAACAGTCCTGCGAGGGCACCAGAAATAGCGCGGACATTAGAGAAAATCGGATTGACTAACTTGCAATAGATCTTTCCATGTTTTGTGATCCAGATGTCTTCAGCCTGCGCGAGATTAAGATATTTATCGGGGTCCGACTTGAATTCAGTGACTGTCACCTGCATGAGATCAACCCCTTTCTGTTTTCATTTTAATCGCTTTGTCCGTGAAAAGCAACTTGAATCGAATGAATTTACAGTTTCTTCACAAAACACTATCTCCAACTTTCCATACATTGAAAAGGAACGCTTCACTCGTGCGTTTTGTATTAAATGTATGTATTGAACTAACCGCGTCGCGGGGTATAGATCAAGAGATTGCTTCTAACCTCTCTTGGCGGTTAGTTTATTTTT
>CANRFN010000181.1 GCA_947629915.1 uncultured Oscillospiraceae bacterium
CTCCGAACGATGTTTTTGCATGGCTCGAAGGTGGCACTACCATTTTACCCATGCAAATGTTTTCGACGTTGAGTATACAGTCACATCACTTTCCGGCATTGTGAAAATGTTATCCTTAACTTCCACTTCCGGATTGGTCATCCACTCTTTCAGATGGTACCACGCATCAGGCTCAGCGGTTAAAGTGATCGATGTGCCGGCTGACGCAATAGTAGAGGAGACGCTGGCTGAGCCGTGATCGGCCGGCCCTATGGTGACATCGTAGCCAGTTTTTACCTTACCAGCAGGCCAACCACCACCTTCGTATCCAGTTGCACCCACGGGAATGAAGATCTCCTTAAGCTTATTTACATCTCTAAAAGTTTCCGACTGGATCACCGGTGCTTTTTGTCCCAAGAAAGTTAATGTGATGACACCGCTACTTAGAAAGACGTTACTACCTAACGTCAAAAGACTTGCTGGTAATGTCAAATGGGTAACCTGGCTTATCTGCACAGAGGAGATGGTTTTTGCGAAAAAGTTCCTTAATTTGCCCCCCAGCATGGAACGCAACTCACATTGCCGAAAGAGCTATAGTGTGCGCGTATGACGGACATAGTAGCATATGAAAGCAGCCACATGTACAAGTCCTGGGTTAGCACCAATGTAAAGCTGTGAATACCAATACAAACGTTGCAACATCAGCACAAATTGAGCTTAAACGTGGGCAAAATTGCTGCTGGCGATGCAAAACGAGTCCAACTGAGCGGAACATGCGCCGCCCCAAACCGCTGTCCTTCACTGGCGCACAGTCTGGATTTTGGCGATACAATTCATAGACCTGTTTTCTATGGCCATCAGAAGTTCAGAGGATCCTCCGCTCAAACCCGGGATTGTCCGGGACAAGGTGTTTGTGCTCGGAAAAGTTCTGAAAAGCCGTGGTTCTTGAAGTTCCAATGAACTTATGGGGAAAGGACATATCCTCTATGCAGATAAGCCAGGAATGGGTAATACTCTCACATTTTTGAAAAGCACAGTCAGCAATAGATGTTACACCATCCGGAATCTCTGTCAGTTTGAGAGATCCACAGTAGAGAAAAGCTTGCGTGCCGATTGTTTTAAGCATTGGTGGCAACTTTGTCAATGCAAGACTATCGCAATGACGAAATGCTTGAGCACTAATGGATGTCAATCCCTCTGGTAAAGCAGCTAACACCAAAACCTTACAGTCGCGAAAAGCTTGCTCCCCAATGGATACTAGCCCCGGAGGCAGCTCGGTCATCGTAAGAACTTCGCAACCGCGAAATGCTTCAGTGCTAATGGATGTCAATCCGTCCGGCAACTCTGCCAGCTTCAGAGACTTGCAGTCTTTAAAGGCGCTCTCTCCGATGGTCTGAAGCGTCTCGGGCAGCGTAATACTCTGAAGGTTCGCCCAGCCGTTGAAGCAGTTGGCTCCGATAGAAGTTGCACCCTCCACGATGACCGTTTGGATCTCGTCCTGGTTCCACGGCGCACTACTGATAGTCAGTTCGCCGCTGCCCGTCAGGGTGAGGGTCGTGCCGTCCAGCGTCCAGGTAAAGCCACTGCCATCGAGCGTACCGCTGTCGTCCGCCACAGGCGCTGGTGTATCATCAAGAGCCAGAATCGCCTCCACGGATGCGTCATACCGGGAGGTATCCAGTTGGTCCCGCTCCTCATCGGTCAAGGCCAGCTTTACCTCGTCAATGGCGGCGAGCTGGGCCTCCACGTCCGTCCGGTTGTCGTCGGATATCGTTTCCGCATCGGGCAACGCATCGATCAGGGCCTGTACCTGCTCCACAGCAGACGGCTCCGGGTCCGCGGCCTGGTCGTCCAATGCGGAGAGGGCTGCAGCCGCCGCGTCATAGCGGGTGGTGTCCAACGCCGCTGCCTCGTCCTCAGTCAGCTCCAGTATGGCTGCATCGATAGCATCGATCTGCGCCTGCACGGCATCCCGCGTCTCGGCGGTGATTTCCTCCGCATCGGGCAGTACATCGATCAGGGCCTGCACCTGCTCTACAGCAGATGGCTCCTGGTCCGCGGCCTGGTCGTCCAATGCGGAGAGGGCTGCAGCCGCCGCGTCATAGCGGGTGGTGTCCAACGCCGCTGCCTCGTCCTCAGTCAGCTCCAGTATGGCTGCATCGATAGCATCGATCTGCGCCTGCACGGCATCCCGCGTCTCGGCGGTGATTTCCTCCGCATCGGGCAGTGCATCGATCAGGGCCTGCACCTGCTCTACAGCAGATGGCTCCTGGTCCGCCGGCGGGGCATCCAGCGCAATCAGAGCCGCAGCCGCCGCGTCATAGCGGGTGGTGTCCAAACCCGCCGCCTCGTCCTCAGTCAGCTCCAGTATGGCCGCATCGATGGCATCGAACTGCGCCTGCACGGTATCCCGGTTCTCGGCAGTAATGTCCTCCGCATCGGGCAGCGCATCGATCAGGGCCTGCACCTGCTCCACAGCAGAAGGCTCCGGGTCCGCCGGCGGGGCATCCAATGCGGAGAGGGCTGCAGCCGCCGCGTCATAGCGAGTGGTGTCCAAACCCGCCGCCTCGTCTTCAGTCAGCTCTTCCATGGCCGCATCAATGGCATCGATCTGCGCCTTCACGGCATCCCGCGTCTCATCGGTGATTTCCTCCGCATCGGGCAGCTCGTTGATCAGGGCCTGTACCGGTTCCACAGCAGATGGCTCCGGGTCCGCGGCCTGAGTGTCTAATGCGGAGAGGGCTGCAGCCGCCGCGTCATAGCGAGTGATGTCCAACGCCGCTGCCTCGTCTTCAGTCAGCTCAGCCATGGCAGCATCAATGGCACCGATCAGTGCCTGCACGGCATCCCGGTTCTCGGCGGTAATGTCCTCCGCATCGGGCAGCGCATCGATCAGGGCCTGCACCTGTTCCACAGCAGGCGGCCCCGCCGTTCCATCGGCCTCCTCTGCCAAGGCTGCTGCGGGCAGAAGGGTGAGGATCAGCGCCAGGGACAGCAGTCCCGCCAGCCATTGTCTCATTACACGCTTCATATCAAACATCCTCCTTTATGATGTATTCCAGACCTTGCTTCGAATTCAGAATGATCCTTGTGGTGAACACTCCATACCGCCGCTATCCACGAAGGCCAACCAGTCCGCCGGGCCCCTACGGGGCCAAACCGGGCCTATGGCACACTTTCTGGCACTTAGCCGTAGGGTGTCACTGGTGCGGAGGCATCGCTGTCCCTGTATGCCAGGACCCACCTCAGGGACATCACACAACATATAGTTGTTCAATATAATACCTCGCGTGTGAAAGATGATTTTCGCTTATAAAGAATTTCTTTCAAGCGACTGGGTCATCTGTGGTGCGTCCATCATACCACTTGCCGCCGCGTTTGTCACGCCCTCACGCTGAATAAATGCAAGGTTTTGTCGTTCATGGTTTTCTGGGCAGTATCGCTGAAATGTACCTTAACCAGATAAATGGTAGAACCGATACGCCGGTAAAGGGTGGCGTGCTGGTTGAATCGCAGTTATATTTGCCTTCCTTGCGGCAGGGCGTGACCCGAGGTATGATGTGGATGGGTGTCTCAGGCAAACGAAAAGCCAGCCCCGGCCGCGCCCTATCGCGTCCAGAAGAGATGAAGGACTGCTCCCTCGTCATGAAGATCATGTACTCCGAGACCGAGAACATCATCGCCAAGCGCTTCAGCGGGAAAAAGGACCTCTCCGATCCCGCATACCGCATGACGCTGATCTGCTCCACAGACTCCCCATGCGGCGGTGGTGACCAACGCCAACGGCGCCATGAACGATGGCGAAGGGCTTTGTCGACATGGCCAATGGACATCCTCTCCGGGGCTTGGGGAAGATGATCCGAGATTGAGCGCTTTCCGGGGTGCTTGGGCCCGCAGAAAGAAATGAGAAACAAAGACCGAGCAGAGGGCGATGGGCCATCTGCTCGGTCTGTTCCGCTTCTATGGGGGTGGCGTTTGGAAGGCCTGCTCTCTCTCAGATGAGAGCCAGCTGTACCTTGCCGAACATGCCGGCGGGCTCCAGCATCACACGCTCCGGTCCGAAGGGACTGAAGGCCTTTCGGGCGTCCCGGGCCGGGGTGTTGGCCACCTCCACCGCGAGGGTGTTTTCACCGGTCTGGCAGAGGCTGCTGATGTCCCAGGTATAGGCTGGCGTGAGCTTCTTGCCGGCCGATACGCCGTTCACGAAGAGCTCCGCCACCTCGTAGACGTGCTCTGCCTGGAAGAGAACGGAGGCCGCCTCGGGCAGGTTCACGGTCTTCTCATAGCGGACCACGCCGGAGAAGTCCGGTGTCCCGGCGGTGATGGGCGCCAAGATCTCCATCTGTTCCGGGGCGGGGAAGTCCGGGTACTGGAGGGCAGACACCTTGGACACCGCCCAGTCCCGAGAGAGGTCCAGAACCTGTCTCGGCTGCTCCTGTGGGACGGGATTGTCTGCTGCGTGCTCCGGCAGTAGGCCTTGCACGTCGCCGGTCAGGAATACCAGGCTCTCATAGGGGCCCAGGTGCAGGTCCAGGGTGCCGTTCTCGTGCTGCACGGGATACACCTGGTTGGCCATGGCATCGTAGCGGATGAGGTCTCCCTGGACGGGGAGGGTGATCTGGGTGTCGATGGTCTCGGACAGATCCGTGTTGAAGAGGCAGTAGATGTCCTGGCGGGTGCGGTAATGGTAGGCGAGAAGGTGCTTATTTGGGGCGGACAGCTTGATCTCCCCAATTCCCTTGCACTGGAGATAGGATGCCAGGTTCCGGAGGGCCACCACTTCCATTCCCGCCGGAAGACTGGCCCCGCCCAGGACCACTTCCGGCAGGCTGTCTACAAAGATCACCGGGATGCCGGCAGCATTGATCTCACGCAGAACCTCCGCCTCCTTGCGCTCCATGCACCGGGTGGAGGGCACCACAACGGCCTTCATGGCCCTGCCGTTCACTGTGAGCACACCGCCCTCCAGAGAGACGCCGTAGTACGGGCGGTCTTCAAAGACGTCCAGGGGGAGAATGGTGAAGTCCATCTGGTGCTCCGTGAGCTGCCGGGCCGGGGCCTGCAGCTTCATGCTCTCGTTGAGCCAGTCGTGCTCGGCGGGGTAGAGGAGGGCCACCTGGGGCACATTCTGGCCGCCGGAGAGGAGGTCGCAGAGGCGATTGGCATACTGCATCAGGGCGGCAAAGTACGGGTATTGGGGATTGTGGCCCCGGGCGTAGAAGTGGGGCGGGCAGTCTGTGTCCGGGTACTCCGCCATGGAGAAGGCGTGGGGCACCAGGTGGTTCACGCCCTGGAACAGCAGGTAGTCTGTGAGCCACTTCATGTGCTTCACCCCGAAGCTCCAGCCGTATGCCCCGTACGCCTCGCACATCAGCCGTCCGCCCTTGGCCGGGTCGATGGCCGCCGCGGAGGCGCCCATCTTGGGCAGAGCGTAGTGGTAGAAGGCGCCCTCGCTGTCTGCCGTGACGCTGTGCCGGGTGCCGTACGGATTGCCGGGGATGATCTGGCCACCGATGTCATCAATGCCGGCCATGTGCTGTCCTTTCATGGCCCGGAAATAGTGGCCGGTGCCCATGCCGAGACGGCTGTGCTCATCGTAGTCCTCGATCACATGGCCGATGTACTCCACCCCGTGGGCCTGGCACCAGTCTCCGAGCTGGCAGGAGAAGTTCTTAGCGTACAGCTGGGACACCAGGTCCATATAGGTGTACCGGCCGGAGAGGGCGATGTCCTCCTCGCTGCAGTCCAGCCAGAGGTAGGGGAGCTGGGTCCTCCAGTTGGGATTGGCCTCCGTAAGGCGGGACTCCAGCGCATCGCTCCAGGGCAGGGGCATCTTCTTCCGGCCGATGGCGTTGCCGGGCTCATATCCGCCCACGCTGTAGAAGCCGGGCTCATCGGAGAAGAAGCCGGCGATGGTCTTGCCGAACTCGGCGGCGTAGTGGTCGTAATGGGGCTGATACACCGCCTCAATGAGGGTGGAGACGGACTCTTGGTCGATGTAGTTGATGTACTCGTTGTTGGCGCCGAAGTCGTAGGTGGTGAAGGAGACGCAGATTCGCCACACCCCGCCGGGCACATCCCAGGTGAGCCAGCCGTCCCTCACCCGGTCTGTGAGGTCCAGGATCTCGCCGCCTACGGTGTCCCCCTCAATGAGTCGCATCGCCGTGACGCTGATGAGCTCCTGTCTGTCTACCAGGGGCTTGTTCACCGGTTTGCCGAAGTCCATCCAGGTGAACTGCTTGGTCATGAGAAGAGCCACGTCCAGGCTGGCGGAGGCGATGGGTCCCGCGCAGTCCACATACTGCATCATGGCGTATTTCCGGGCCCGCTCCGGATACTTGGCCGGCACAAGCCCGTTGGCCTGGCCGGTGGGGAAGTGGGCATCGTCCAGGATCCAGATCTTCATGTCCCGCTTTTTGGCCTCTTCCAGCACGATGTCGAAGTCATGCCACCAGCCGGGGCCGCCGAAGTCCGGGTGGGGCCGGGACTCCAGGCAGACCGCCCGGATCCCGCAGCCGTAGATCTTGTCTATCTCCGTGCGGAGGACCTCTTCGCTCTGGTCCCGCAGCCAGAGGAAGGGAAAGATGTGGTTCTCGTGTTTGCCGGCGAGGATGGATTGGATGGTACCCATATGGATCATCTCCCAGTGTTTTTGTGGGTTCAAGCGGTTGGCCCCATTCGCGGGGCCGGATGCTGGCAACATTTTATAGGATTTTGGCGGGAGATGCAAGCAAAACAGAGCCTTTCTTGAGAACTCTTGCACGGAGAACAGTAGTGCAGCTGGTGCGGCGCATGGAAAAGCGGAGAATTGAAAAGAACGGGCCTGGTGATCGGCTGGTTCGGCAGGAAGGGTTCATTTAAGAATAACTTAGAAAAAAGGCCCAGCTTCGGCGCACTAATTCCGCTGCCAAACAGAAATTTATGTAAACTAGGAAGAATTATCCTCTGTTTGCCCTTTTTGGATTGTACGCTATCGTTTTTTCAAATTTACCAACAGTGGATACCGAGTCGCAGTTAGATGGAAGCTAATATCACGCTTGATTTCTAAATACAACAATACCCATAAATGTTGAAAGCGGTCCAAGAAGCCTTGGACCGCTTATTATTTTTGTCAAGCATGTGATTCCACATACAACGCAAGTATTGGATATTAAATTTGATTATAATTCGTAGTGTCTCCCTTAATTGATATCATGAATTGTAGTCATACCCAGAATTCGAAATTTCATGCATTTAAGTTATACCCACGTAATAAAGAGGA
>CANRFN010000182.1 GCA_947629915.1 uncultured Oscillospiraceae bacterium
GGGGGCATCGGGGGGTACCCTCCGGGTCCCGGGTGGCTAGTGTCGGTTCCAATCAACAAATTTGTCGGATATCACCATGAAGTTATGAAGGGCAACCTCTGCTTTTTAAGGGTGGGCGCCTGCGTCCAGCACAAAAGATCGCCGGGGACAGGCCTTACCCTGCCCCCGGCGATTCTTACGCGTGATTCAGTTTGTGCCCTCAGGCCGGGCTTTCCTCGTCCTCCGCATCCTTCTTCAGATACTGGGTGAGGATCGCTGCCATCTCGGCCCGGGTGGCGTGTCCCTTGGGATCCATGAGGTCGTTGTCCTTGCCGGTGATCACGTCCCGCATGTAGCACCAGGCCACACCCTCAAAGGCCCACTCGGAGATCTGATCCAGATCGCTGAAGGGCATGCGGAACATCCAGGTACCGGTAAAGCCGCCGTCTCCGTACTTTTGTTCGTAGTTGTACAGCATCACGGCCATCTGCTCCCGGGTGATGGTGTCCGCGGGGCCGAAGCTGCCGTCTCCGCAGCCGGACACGATGCCCTCGCTGGTGGCCCAGCGGATCGCCTCGGCGTACCAGACCTCTTCGCTCACATCGGAATACGTCATGTAGAAGTTTACGACCGGTTTGCCCTTCAGATTCCAGAGCAGCGTCACCATCTGGGCGCGGGTAACGGTGCCATTGGGTTCAAAGAGGCCTTTCTCATTGCCGTTCATGAGGCCATGGCTGATGACGTAGTCCGTGTGCTCATGGTACCACGCGGTGGGATCCAGATCCGGGAAGATAAGCGTAGAGCACTTCACGAAGGTGGCCTTCACATCAATGGCGCCCTTGTGCATGGTGAAGGTATAGGTGCCATCCTGGTTGTCTTTGAGTGCAACCGCTTTGCCGTCCTGATCCAGGACCGTGAGCGCATCCAGATGGTAGCCGTCCTCCGCCTTCACGGTGAGCTTCACGCTGGCGCCCTCCGCTGCACGCTCGGGATCCACTGTTACGCTGCCGCCCGTGGTTGCCGCAGGGACTGTGATGCTGTATGTGGCAGGCGCGGGATTGGAGGGCGTTGCGGGTATAGAGGGAGTTACAGGCGTGGTGCTGGGTGTGGGGGTGGCTGTGGGTGCCACAGAGGGCTCAGGCTCGCCATAGTGGATCACGGCAAACGTGGCCTTTACCGTGACGCCGCCCGCCGGCTGAGTGAAGGTGCATGTGTTCCTGCCAGTGCGCGTGAGGGCAACCGGGTTGCCGTCCTGATCCAGCACTTTGAGGGAGTACAGATAGTACCCTCTCTCCGGGGTGACGGTGAGGGTTACGGTATCGCCTTCCGCCGCCTCGGCACGGTCTGCTACCACAGAGCCGCGGCCAGAGATGTTCTCACTGGGATTGGCGATAGCATAGGTAATCTTCCCGAAGGTGGCCGAGACTGTGACAGCTCCGGCAGGCTGCTCAAAGGTGTATGTGCCATCTCCGTTGTCTGCAGCGGGAACAACGTTGCCGGTAGAATCCGTCACGGCAACGGACTCAACCTCGTACCCATCTGCCGGGGTAACTGTGATGGTAATGGTTTCCCCTTCTTTGGCTGAGGTGGCGCTCGCCGTAACCGTGCCGTAGCTGCCGGCCTGCACCGTGATGGTATAGCTGGGCTCTTCAACCGCTTGTCTGCACCCGATGGCATAGGTGCCGGAGTGCTTCACATGGAGCACGATGGCGTTGTCCCGCACCTCGATGTACTCTCCGTCTGCGTTGGGCGTGGTGGTTAGGATCTCCACCGTGCCGTCCGCGCTGCGGTATACCACGATGTTCTCCTCATTCGGGATCTCATAGGGGATCACGATCTCCAGAACCGTCTTAGTCTCCGCCATGGTCTCTGCGGTGCCGCCGTTCTCAGACTTGGCCACCTGGATGTCCAGGAAGGTGAGTTCTGTGTTCTCCCCGGCCTCCTTGCGGATATCCTCGCCATGGGTGGCCTGGTTCTCCGGCTTGCTCTCCACGGTAAGGGTTAGGGTGACGGTGCCGCCATCTGTCTGTTGGGCTTCCGCCTCTTCCGTGAGGCCGCCAACCACCACTTTCGGGGTGTCCTCGCCTTTCACTTCCAGCTTGGACTTCACACCCTTTGCCGGCATCGTGACGTTCTCTGTCGTCTCAGAGCCTGTACTCTCCCCGACCGTAGTGAGGATTGTGGTAGAACTGTCTTCGGTCTCCACTACCAGGTTGTATGTGTCCGGCTCCACATCGGGGAAGACGTAGTTGCCGTTCTCATCTGTGGTGGTCTCTGCGACCACCGTATCGCCTTGCTTCAATTGGACATGAGCGCCGGCTGCCGGGGTGCCGTCTTTCTGCACCACCTTGCCGGATACACTGTGCTCGCTGCCGCGCTCAGTCTTGGTGGCGCCGCATTCGCAGGCATACGTCTTGTCTCCGGTGGCCTCATCTGTGTTCTGGAGTGTCCAGTTGTGCTCTCCGCGGGCAAACTCTGCCTCACAGGCATCACAGGTCTTGTAGTGCTGGTTGTTGGCATTATCAATGTGCCAGGTGTCACTCGCATGAGTGGCGCGGCCAAATTCAGCACCGCAGTCGTCACAGGTCTTATAGTGCTGACCGGTGGCTTCATCAATGTGCCAGGTGTCACTCGCATGTGCGGCGCGGGCTAACACCGTGCCACATACGGTGCAGGTCTTGATGTGCTGGTTGCCGGTCTTATCGGCTTCCCAGGTTCCGCTGTGATCTCCAAGATTGAATTTCGCACCGCAATCTTTGCATTCCTGGTAGTGCTGACCGGTAGCCTCATCTACTTGCCAACCGGTGGCCTCATGAGCAGCGTGGTCAAACACCGTGCCACATTCAGTACAGGTCTTGATATGCTGGCTCCCGGTCTGATCTGGTTTCCAGGAGCCAACATGGTCTTCATGGACACCCTCCCAGCCGCAGATATCGCAGGCCAGATAGTGCTTTCCGTTGGCCTCATCAACGTGCCAAGATTTCTCATGATCCCCGCGTTCCAGTTCCATCTTACAGACAGTACAGATCTTGTAGTGCTGGCCTGTTGTATCGTCTTTCAACCAATCACTCGGTGTATGCGTGGTGTGCTCATGCCCTTCCAGGTAGTACCCAATGGCGTAGGTGGAGAATTTATTCACTTGGAGGGTGATCGTCTTGTTGTCCTCATCAAACGCAATGGACTCGCCGGCTGGGGCTGTCTTCTCGTTGAACACGTCCACTTTGCCATCGTGGTAGCGGTACACCTCCACCTTGGTCCTGTCTGTGAACTCAAAGTTAAGCACGATTGTAATGGGATCCTTGATCTCAGTGATACCTGTCTCCTCACCATTTTGCAACTTCTCCAGATGGATCTCCAAGAACTCCAGTTCTCTGCCAGCTGCCACCTTTTCTATCTCGGCGGCATTGGGTGCACTGGCCTTTTCTGTCTTTTCGATACTCATGGTAACGGTCACGGAGGATCCCGGGGCGACCGTTTGCCCTTCCGCCAGCTTATCCAGACCGCCCACGGCCTGCACATGGTCTCCCGCATTCTTTGCATCCAGGACAGAGCTGACGTCTTCCTCAGGCAGTTTCATGTTCTTCTCTAATGCAGCACCTGAGCCAGCATTCTCGGGGACTGTCACCATAGAGGTCATTGTCTTGTCTTCTGTCTCTACTACCACATCATAGATGCCAGGCTCTACATTGGGGAAGGAATAGTTTCCCTCATTGTCTGTTTTGGTGGCGGCCATCGTTTTGTCTCCCTGCTTCAATGAGACTTTGGCATCTGCCACTGAGGTACCGCCCATGGTCACTGTGCCACTAACCGCATCCTTCTCAAACACTGCATGGACTACGGTATCTTTGGTGACCGTATTGAACTCCTGGTCATCCTCGGTCTCCCAACCCACAAAGTGATAGTTGCTCTTAGAAGGCGGATCAGGCAGGATGGGCTTTGCGTTCATGTAATTGCATTTGGTGGTATAGTCCGGGTCTTCCTCGGCTTCAAACTGAACCTGGAAGACTTTTTGAGTCGTGTCGTCCGTCAGGACAGGATAGTTCTCCGTGTTTACAGTCTGTCCCCAAACCAGTTCGTCTCGACCGCCTTGCAGGAGCCATGCTATCTCACCGGAGGAAAAATCATCTGCCGTCTTCGGTTCAGCATTCGTGTCCGCAACCGTGGATTCCAGATAGTAGCAGTTCTTTACTATCCCCATCACTGTATAGCCGTAGTTTTTCCCATCATTTGCCCCGACTACGCTTGCAGTATTTTCCTTTCCTTTCACAGTGCCGATATTGTAGCAGTTTTCCACTATACCAGCATACTCGTACAAACGGACATTTTGTCCTGCAATGCCGCCTACACCGACATAATCGCTGTCCCAACTGGCAGAGCCATCACCGGAAACCGCGCCGGTATTATAGCAGTCCACAACCATGTTTGCGTTACCGCCAATAATACCGCCTGCGCATGCGCCACCCAAAACTTCGCCGTTATTGACACATCTGGCAATAGACCAGATTGCCGCCGACTCCAGCGTTAAACTCTTCACTGTCAATAGACTCTGCTCATCAAATTTGTACGAATTGCTACTTCCGAGGATGCCACCGGCAATCTCTCCTCGAACTGTCCCGTAATTTGTACAGTCAAGGATGGATCCGCTTTCGTTGGATCCCACGATGCCGCCGCTATAATCGCCAGAGACTGAACCATCAAACGTGCAGTGTATAACCGTACCTAAGTTTTCAGACACAATGCCGCCACATGTAGTCTCCCTCGAAGTCACGTCACCATCAGAGATCGTCCCAGTAAAGGTACAATTCTCTAGCAGGCCTTTCTCGTTACACCCTGCAATTCCACCTGCCATATTCGGGTTGATCACTGTGCCAGACACATTCAGGTTCCGGATCGTGCCTCCCTCAACCCATCCAAAGAGCCCACCGGTGATATCTTGGCCATCGGACGCTTCCAAGTAAAGTCCAGAAATGGTATTGCCGGCACCCTCAAAGGTACCACGGAAGCCATATGAGGTGTAGTATTCTGCAGCAATCGACCACCATGGCTTCTCCTCTCCATACTCCGGTGATAAATCAATGTCTTTCGTCAGGAGGAAATACTCTCCATAGCCGCTGCTGCTATCATTGATGTAATCTCGGAAGGCCTCGAGGGTCTTGATGTTAGAGATACGATAAGGGTTTTCCTCTGTGCCGTCACCAGTCTCACGCAGTGTTTTCTCTGCCGCTGATATCACTTCTAAATAGCGGTCCACTGAGGTCTCTCTTTCATCATCGTAAATCACAATGATAGTATCGATGTAGTCTCCGGTCTCCAGGTCCGCCTTAGGTTGCACGGTCCACCCCTCGTTGGTTTCTCCCGGTTGAAGCTCGCCTATTTCACCGCCAGTAAGCACAAAGCTACGATCATCATCATGTGTCACCTCAGTTATCGTAGCTGGATGGAGACCGACATTGCGGATCACAATAGGCAGTGCCGTTGGCGTATGGCCTACTACCTCCGCAGGGAATTCCGCCAGCTCAATCACCAATCTGTAGTCGCTGATAGGCTGATTCCCGATAATCTCGCCATTGTCATTCAACTCGTAATGATCATAGAACATACCCTCATTGTGAATGGTACCGTTGTTCGTAAATGAACCGTAGTTGGTCAGGGTCACGCCTTCCGGTATGGTCAGAACGGCATCTTCCTGCACTTTAAAGTACACACCCTCTGGAATCTCTAAATCACTCGCGAGCGTAACATTGCCGTAGACATCGCCATCCGAAAATGATACATATAAGGCGTCTACGAGCGCAAAAATGATTGCATTTCTTATATCGCCTTCTTCAAACCAGTTGGACCGCGCACTATCTCCGTAATATCTAAATTCTATAATACCATTATTAATTTGATAGACCTCGCCAAGCGGAACCAGCGACCCCACATTAGCCGTCAATTTCAGGTAACCATCATTAACGGTAACGCTCCCCGCTTTATAATTCCAATCACCTTGTCCTATGCAGGAACCATCTTCATGGTCCACGATTGCAGTGATGTTCCCGCCATTGATTGTGATGTCTCCAGCATCGCTATCTGCATCTGCACCGATAGCGGCGCCTCCTTCCTGCGGATTCGTCGTCTCCAGCTTTCCGCTGCGCTGCGACTGACAGTAGATACTCAGGCTGCTTTCCTTATTTACCGCAATCCCGGAAAGCGCTTTCAGATACCCTTCGTCCTCCAAAATCAGGTGGACATCACCCTGCACCTGGATTCGCGCATCTACTGTAACATCTCCCTTTACCACATACCAGCCGTCTTTCAGTACAGTCATTCCATCTGAGACATAGACCGCCTTAGGGCAGATCTGTTCTGCTCCGGTGCTGTCCAGATAGGGAATGCCCTCAGCCATCACAAGAAATTCTACGATAGCCGTCACGCTTCTTGTACCGAGAGCGCCACAATCGTAGTTCATCGTGACGGTAACAGTGTACCGTCCCGAAGGCAGGTTTGCCTCCGGTTGAACTGTTCCCAGAGGAAGGGCAGCGTCCGGTGCGATGCTGGTGATTTCCTCCTGGTCAATGGTAAACCCATCCACTTCTATCTCCACGCTGGAGATCTCGACGGTCAGAACGCCCGCGTTTTTCAGGGTAATGGTTTGCGCTGCGGGCTGGGAATACGCTTCATCCACCGCGTCAAATTGGGGGACCTCCAAGGTCAGCTTGTAGTCTGACTTGACTTCATTTCCAATGACTGCACCGTCTCCGTTGAACTCGTTGTGATCCAGGATTTCGCCGTTGTTGTAGATCGTGCCATCATTCTGAATGGTGCCATTGTTGTTCAAGGTCAATCCTTCCAGAATGGTCAGCGTGGCAGTTTTCCCCACCGTCAGGGTTCTGCCGTTGGGAATCTCAAGATTCTCGGTGAGCGTCACATCGCCATAGACTGTGCCGCCCTCATCGTCCTCATCTATGATTTGAAAAATAACTCCGTTGACAACATGGTCCTCTTTAATACCACCCGGAGAATCCTGAACTTCCACAGAAACGGGAAAGTCATTTTTTGCCGAAATAGATCAGTGTAGGTTTAGCCTATTTTCCCGATT
>CANRFN010000183.1 GCA_947629915.1 uncultured Oscillospiraceae bacterium
CCCCTCGCAGGCCTGGGCGCTACCCCTGTCTATGGGCAATTCTTTTGTGGCAGATGCCGAAAGACTGAATAGATACCATGGGGATCGGTGAAGACGCACACCTTGGAGGGGTTGGGATAGTACCCGCTGGTGCCGCTGGTGAAGAGATAGCGCTTGCCATTGCGCTCAAAGTATGTAGGCGCCTCCCGGGTGTTCGGAGGGAGAAGGCTGTCGAAATGGACGCTGTACCGGCCGGAGACGGCGGTGTAGTCCTCTGTGAGGTCCGCGCAGATCATCTGGAAGTGGGGCCGCTCAAACCAAATGTACGCTCTCCCGTCCGGGTCTGCGTGGAGGCTGAAGTCCCCGGTGTCCATGTCCAGGGGCTTGTAGATCTTCCGGACGAAGGTGTACGGGCCCTCGAACCGGTCTGCGGTGAGTACGGACAGGAACTGGCTCACCTCGCCGCCCATGATCTTCAGCCAGGCCACGTACTTCCCGGTCTTGGGGCAGTACAGGATGTGGGGCCGGTCCATGCAGTACGTGGGGTGCAGGGGGCTCAGAAGGTCGTCCGGTGTGGGCGGGATGATGAGCCCCTGGTCCGTCCAGTTCATGAGGTCCGGGGAGGTGTACAGCCGCACGCCCCAATGCCAGATGGTGTTGGCCTTGCCGCCGGTAGAGCGCTCCTTGTTCTCCCCATACCAGTACCAGAGCTTCTCGTCCTCGCTCCAGAAGACGGAGAAGCCGTGGGCCTGGATGGGACGGCCGTTTGTATCCAGCCAAGTCTGTCCTGGTTGTATGCAGTTATTCATAGCGGTACACCCCCGCAGAAACGGATTCCACTCTGCCGTCCGGCAGCAGCACCTCGGCGGTGCAGTTTGCCGGGACGGTGATGGTATAGGTGATCCGGTCTCCGTCCTTCTCCCAGCGGCTCTCCACCCGGCCGTACGGGCTGCAGTAGCTGGCCCCGGCAAAGGTGAGATCTCCGCCGGGCACCGGGCAGATCACGAAGTGGTTCTCCCCGTCCACCCGGATGCCGCAGACGGTGTCGAAAAGCCACTGGCACACGGCGCCGGGGGAGTAGTGGTTCTGGCTGAGTTTGCCCTCCCAGTCCTCCCAGATGGTGGTGGCGCCGTTCAGCACCTCGCTGAGCCAGCCGGGGCGCTCTTCGTTAAGCAGGACCTTGTACGCCGTCTCCGCCTCGCCTGCATCGGTGAGGGCGGGGAGCAGGAACGGAGTGGAGAGAAAGCCGGTGCCCACCTTGTACTGATAGCGCTCCACCGCCGCCTGCAGCCGCCGCTGCACCTGTGTTTTCATCTCGCCACCCACAAGCCCTAAGGCCAGGGGCCGCACCAGTTTGGCCTGCCGGTCTGTGTCCAGTTCCGCGTACTTGGGATAGATGTACTGGGCCCGCTCGGC
Source organism: uncultured Oscillospiraceae bacterium (assembly GCA_947629915.1). Classification (GTDB taxonomy): domain Bacteria; phylum Bacillota; class Clostridia; order Oscillospirales; family Oscillospiraceae; genus Enterenecus. Next base: position 1,396 of record CANRFN010000183.1, read on the forward strand.
GGCAGTCCGCAGCTTGGGGGCGTAGTCCGGCTCCAGCATATCCGCGATCTGGGCCATGGTGCGCATGGCAAGATAGAGGTACGCCGTGCACTCCTCAGGGTGTTTCGCCTGGGCGCCGTACACCTGGTCCCGGAACTCCTCCGGCTCCAGCCACTCTCCCAGGTGGATGCCCTTCTCGTAGTGGCCGTCCTTCTCTATGTTCTGCAGCAGGTACTCTGCGTACTTGCGGATCATGGGCCAGCACCGCTCCAGCAGTTCCCGGTCTCCATAGCGGAGGTAGTACCGCCAGGGGATGAGGTACACCGCATCCGCCCAGCCCACAGAGCTGCCAGTGGACTTGTACATCATCTCCACACCCTCGTAGGGCACCACGGCGGAGAGCAGGCCGTTGGGGTACTGGCCGTCCTCCAGGTCTCGGAGCCACTTGCGGAAGAAGGCGGCGGTGTCCATGAGATAAGCGCCGGTGTCAAAGAAGACCTGGGCATCTCCGGTCCATCCCAGCCGCTCCCGGGTGGGGCAGTCTGTGGGGATGTCCAGGAAGTTGCCCTTCATGCTCCAGCGGGTGTTCTCCACGAGGCGGTTCACCCGGGCATCGGAGCACTGGAATGTGCCGGTCTGCTCTAGATCGGAATAGACGGCGATGGCAGTGAAGTTCTTCGGGACAATGTCGATGTCCCCGATCACCTCCGCATACCGGAACCCGAACACCGCAAAGGAGGTCTTGTAGCGGTCCACACCGCCGGAGCAGGTGAGGCGGATCTCCTGCAGCGGGGTGCCCACCGTCTCCCCGGCGGTCTTCCCGGTGAGCAGTTTCTTGATCAGCGCCGTCTGGGTCCAGCCAGCGGCAGGTTTGCGCTCCTGGATGCCGGAGAGGTCCACATGGCCGTCTCTCAGCGCCTCCCCCATGCGGAGGGTGATGATCTGGCCAGGTCTGCCCTGCACCGTGCACTCCAGATAGCCTGCGATGTTCTGCCCGAAGTCCAGCACCTTTTCCTGCAGGGATGTTGCCGAGAAGCGCTCATGCTCTCGGACGGGGACGTTGTCTGAAGCCCAGAGCACCGCGTCTTTCGGGCCCGGCACCGCCTTGGCATGGCCGCCGTATGTGGGCACCATGCGGGCATCGTATACCTCGCCGTCTTTGAGATCGGCAAAGCGGATGGGGCCATCGTTGGACCAGGACCAGCTGCTGTCTGTGCAGACGGTGTCCACAGTGCCGTCCTCGTAGGTGAGCTCCAGTTGGGCCAGCACGCTGGTCTGCCTGCCGTACACGTCCACCACGCCGTATGCTGCGGTGCTGCCCCGATACCAGCCGTCTGCCAGGCGGAGTTCAATGGTGTTGTCCTCCGCCAGAAGCGCCGTGACATCGTAGGTCTGGTACTGGATCCGCTTGCGGTAGTCCGTGATGCCGGGGGCCAGGATAAAGTCCTCCAGGCGTGCGCCGTTCAGGGAGACATCGTATACGCCCCGGGCGGCGGCGTAGAGCCGGGCCTTGCGGACGGGTTTCTGGGCAGAGAATGTCTTCCGGAAGCAGTCTGCCGGGTACCGCTTGCCCTTCCTGGGGGCCACGATGCCGGCGATCCACTTGGCCTGCCAGTCCGTGGGCTGCAGCAGGCCCATCTCAAACCAGCTCGTGCTGGCCTCTCCGGGCACATCGCTCTCGTCCCAGAGGGTAACGCTCCATGTGATACGATCTCGGCTGGACAGCGCCGGCCCGCCGTAGGGGATGTGGGTCTGGCGGGAGGAGGAGACCTTGCCGCTGTCCCAGAGGATCGCATTCTCCCTGCGGGCGATGATCTGGTATGCGGCCTGGGAGACGCCGCCCTCGCAGTGCCAGGAGAAGCGGGGTCTGGTGCAGCCCAAGCCCAGCGGCCGGTCCAAGGATTCTGTTCTCAGATGTATGGCTTTCATGGGGCACCTCACTTGTGTTGGATGACGGTCTCCGCACTGCAGCTTCCGGCCACGGCGGAGAGGGTGCAGTCCCCCGCCCCCATCCGCACCACAGCCAGCGCACGGCCGTAATAGGTGGTGTATTGCTGTCTATCAAAGCGCTCCTCTGTCCGGGGATTGGCGGAGCCGAACGCCAGCAGTTCGCCGCCCTCCACAGAGACAGAGACAGTCTGATCCCAGTTGGACTCCACTACACCAGCGGCATCCGTGATAGAAACCGGGACGAAGACCACCTCTCCGGTCTCGGCGGCAGCTGCCTCCGGGGAGAGGGTGAGCTGCAGGGGACCCTTGGCAGAGAGGAGGGCATTGCGTCCCATCTCCCTGCCGGAGCGGTCATAGGACACAGCCTCCAGCTTTCCAGGGCGGTACACAACCTGAAATGCCGCCTTGCAGTCCTTGGTCTTCTTCCGTCCCAGGCATTTGCCGTCCTGGTAGAGCTCCACAATGGGCTGATCGGTGTACACCTCTACAACAGCCCTTCTGCCTTCGCAGCCCTGCCAGCTCCAGCTGGGGATGGCGTTGGTGCCCCGCCACACCATCTTGGCGGGTTTCGTGTCGTGGTTGATGGGCTGCACCGCGATCCGGGGGCCGTCCAGCAGTCCCCAGGCCGCCTGGGCCAGGAACAGCTCTCCGTTGGGATCCCCCAGGATATCCATGGCCCCGGTATCCGCCAGCAGCCAGGGACATGGCTTGTTGAAGCCCTTGGCATCCGGCGTGTAGCCCCAGGCGCCCAGGCCCGCCTCTCCCAGGTAGTCCCAGGCGGTCCACATGAAATCCCCCACCAGATAGGGGTACCGCTGCACCATCGCCCAGTTTCTGGCGATGTCCTGGGGGAAGGTCTCGCTGCCGAAGATCAGCCGGTCCGGGTGGAGCTTGCCGTCCAGGGGATAGCGGCCGGAGGCGTAGTTGTACCCGGCGATGTCCAGGCTGTCCAGGAGGGGGCTCACCGCCGCGTCCGCCTTGCCGGAGTTGGCGGACTTGTTCATGCCGGTGCCCACCATGTTGGTCACCATGTTGAAGAGGGTGGAGTTCATCCCCGCCATGGCCTTGTCCCCGGACTCGTCCCGGCCCCCGCCGTTCTCATCGTAGACCCCCTTCCCCTTCTGGGCGGAGGCGATGATCATCAGGTTGAATCCCCCTGAGACGGGCCGGGAGGGATCCGCCTCGTGGAGCAGGGACACCATCTCCCTGGCAGCCGCCACACCCTCTTCTTTGGCGGGCTCGGAGACCTCATTGCCGATGGAGTACAGGAGGACGCTGGGGTGGTTGTAGTCCCGGTCCACCATGGCGTGGAGATCTGCCCGATAGTGGTCCCGCCACTGGGAGGCGTAGTCGAACTGGTTCTTGTGGTTGTACCACATGTCCCAGGCCTCGTCCATGACGTAGACGCCAAGGCGGTCACAGGCATCCAGCATGGCCCGGGAGCAGGGGTTGTGGGCGGAGCGGATGGCGTTGAACCCCGCCTCCTTCAACTTCTTCACCCGGCGGTACTCCGCCTCGTCATAGGTGGCGGCACCCAGAATGCCGCTGTCGTGGTGGACGCAGCCGCCCCGGAGGAGGGTGGACACGCCGTTGATGTAGAGGCCCTTGCTGTCCCAGGTGATCTGGCGGATGCCGAAGGGGATGTCCATGCTGTCCGCCCCGTTGGAGACATGGGCGGTGTAGAGGTAGGGATTCTCGGCGCTCCAAAGTTTGGCGTCCGGGATGGTGAGGGTGAAGTCTGTCCCCTGCCCGGATACACCTTCTACCGAGACAGAGACGGGCTTGGGAGACTGGATGCGGATCACCGCCGGTTGGATGGACTGTGTGGAGATCTTCACGCTCTCCGGGGGGGATGCTGTCTGCCGGTCCCTCCCAGAGCCAAACCGGGCGGTAGATGCCGGCGCCGGTATACCACCGGGAGTCCGGCTGCTCGGCGTTGCCGCAGGAGACGGTGACGGTGTTCTCCTCACCATAGCGCAGGAGATGGTCCAGGGTCACGAAGAAGGGGATGTACCCATACGCGGCGCCGCCGGCCTCCACGCCGTTCACAGACACCTTGGCGTCTTTATATACGCCCTCGAACTGGAGGAGCAGGTGACGCCCCTCCCACTCCGCCGGCACCGAGAAGACCTTCTCATAGACATAGGTGCCACCGGGAAAAAACGCCTGGGCGCTGCCACTGGGATTACCAGGGTACCGGGCCTCGTGGATCATGGCATCGTGGGGAAGGCACACCGGTGCCCCGTTGCAGGTCCAGCTGTCGTTGAAGGATTCGCTTCTCAATTCACGCACGCTTCCTTTCGTTCACTTGCATGCAGGGCGGCGGGAACCGCCGCCCTGCTCCGTTCTACATTTCTGCCCTACTTTTTCTTCTTGTTGGCCTTGGCCGCAGCCTTTGCCTTCTGCTCTTCCAGCTTCGCCTGGTACTTGGCCTCTTCTGCGGCAAAGTCCAGTCCCCTCCTGGCGCAGAGGGCCTTCAGCTCCTCAATCCGCTTTTCCTCGGAGATTCTCTCCTGTTCCGCCTGCTCTGCGGCGGCGATCTCCTCCGGGGAGCGGTACACCTGGCCGTGGGCCTCTGCCTCCGCACGGCGGCGGTCTGCGATGGCGGCCTGGATCTCCGGCATCTTGTTCTCCACGTCAAAGAAGAGTTGGAAGATGGGGACGCCCACAAAGCAGGCGATGAAGAACATCTTCACGGCGGCAGGCTGTTCGATGACCTGGTCTACACCGCCCTCCGGGGCAATATACCCGAAGAGGCTTACGCCGCCCAGGATAACAGACTGGCCGATGCCGGCAGTCACGGTGATGATGATCGCGTTTACAGAGGCGGAGAAGCCGTCTGCCCGGAACCCGTTGGCGTACTCGATGTGGTCCAGGGCCTCCGCCAGCTGCGCCGCCATGGCATAGGTGGGAATGGCGCCCAGCGAGCGGACCAGCAGCAGCCCTACCACCACGCCGAAGCGGTCCGGCTGAGAGTTCAGCAGAATGCCCAGGCAGCCTACTGATGCGATGCAAAATCCGATTGCCATGACCCGCCGCTTGCCGAACTTGCGCACCAGCGGCCAAAGGATAAAGATGCCGAAGCCCAGAGGCGCCTGGCCCACGGCGTTGATGAGCACCTGAAGGTTGGTGCCGCCTGCCACGGAGTTGGACAGGACCCAGTTGGCGTAGTACGGCATGATATTGGTCTGGAGAATGTTCAGGATGTTGTAGATGAGGGTGAATCCCATGATGATGCACCAATACCGGTCTGAGAGGCAGGCCTTCAGCTGCTTGCCCATGGGAATCACATCGTTGTCTGCGGTCTTGATGGACTGGCTGTCCTCCGTGACCCGCTCCTTGGTGAAGTAGTACTCGATCAGGGTGCCGGGGATGGCCAGGATGGAGATCACGGACATGAAGCCGATCCAGCGGCCCTGGGCGGCGGAGCCCACGCCCACCGCACGGATGATCATGGGCAGGATGATGGTGACCAGCAGGCCGGGGATCATGTTCATGCCGGCGCTGGTCATCATGGCGAGGCCGTCCCGCTGCTTCGTGTTGCGGGTGGAGAGGGGCACCATCAGGGCATGGGACATGTTGTATATGGTGAATGCCAGGGCGAAGAACAGGTTGTTGTGAAGCGACGTAGTGTGCTGCACCACGGACGCCACGCTATTTGAGGGGAAAATGCCGGATTTTGGGGACACTT
>CANRFN010000184.1 GCA_947629915.1 uncultured Oscillospiraceae bacterium
GAGCAATTGTTGTTCTAGAAGGCAAATTTGAGAACTTTTTTCGAAAAACCATATCCTCCGTGCAGATAAGCCAGGTTTAAAAATTAAAGGGGTGATTATCAAAATAACGATAAGATGACGGTTTTGAAGCATATCGCTTCTTGATCAGAAATGTATTGCTTTTCAAAGTGAAAAAAGGTATTGCTCTTATGATTCTGGAGAAAACAGGTATAAACGATTGCACTGTGCGGCGTGACAAAAAAGCAAAATCGGATGTTTGCACAGAATGTCGTTCTACCCAATGAGGTAACGAAATCTGCCTCGCAACACATTATTCTGCTGTATGCAAAAAAGAGGGGAGAAATAATGAAAAGAAAATTCCGCAAGAGTTTGTTCAAAACTGTTGTACTTCTGTTTGTAATCTGCAGCCTCCTAACATTTCATGGTACGGCGGCTGAAAGCGCTAACACTGATACCATTTCTTTAACTTATACAAATGACAAGCTTGAGAAAATTCAGGATATCGATGGAACTTATGCACATGGAGTCTTGTGGACATACGATAATTATGCAACTGGACAAATCACTTATAATCGTACAAGTGAAATTAAGGTAACTGTAAATGTCATAACTGGATTCGGGACTGAACGATATGAGAGATCTGCTACAGCCACAGCCCCAGGAGGTTGGACCCAATGCGTAGCAGGTACTCAGAGTATTATCTCATCTCAATTGTTGTATGCACGTGCTGACTATAGTGTGTCGGTCAAATCAGGAACAGGATCGCTGTCTTGGTCGGACTATAATGAATGGGAAGATAAAGATCTATAGTTCTTTTTCTTTGACCAATATGTAACTGCAATGCTTGTGCTTGTCTTGCATGCATTGAAGGATGACTTTCCAAAAAGTCTTTGATAATACGCGAGTATGATAAAGACCTTGGGCGATGGATAATCCTGGTGTACGATTGTGACGGATATAAAGCCTTGTGAGAGCAATCACGAAAAGCTGTTCTGGAATGGGGTTAATATAAACTTGCGATTTCTGGTGTAAATGCTGCTTAACGGGCCTAATCGGACCTGTATGAGGCATGTAATTCGCTGTTGGAGAAGATCAGCGAGACTAAGCTACAAGCTAATGTAATGCAATCCACTCCAGATCTTTATTCTTTTATAGAGCATAGTCATGTTTCCAATGTTCAGAAAGTAAATCCTGATAAGAAAACGGTGACCATCGTTCCACACTTAACAAAAGGATGCAGCAGCGTAAGGCTCTGCATCCTTTTACTATTTTTAAAGAATTATCTTTTGCTTACAGGATAAACTTTCGAAAATTGGGGAGAAATACTTAAGTGCACTGGTGTGGATTTCGCCAAAATAGGATTGGCTGCAAATAAAACTTTCGGCGACTCTTGCAAAATCCGCCGGAAGGCTGTATGATGGACGGCGGCAAGGGGCTCCTTGCCGAACTTTCTACGAAGGAAGGCAGAACTATGACGAAATTCAGAAAGACCGTAGCAATTCTGCTGGCGTTGGTTTTGGTGCTCTGCACCGGCCTCCCCGCGATGGCGGCGGAGTCCACTGACGCTACCACAAGCGAAGCAGCGACCTCTACTACAGAGCCCGCAGAGAGCGCGGAGCCTGCAGAGTCCGGGGAACCTGCAGATTCCGCGGAACCCGCAGACACCGCAGAGCCCGCAGACACTGCAGACACCGCAGAGACTGAGGAACCCGCAGACACCCCGGAGACCACGGAGTATGCTGCTGTCGAGGGCACCATATATGCCATCGAGAAGTATGGCAATCTGGACCTGGACATCACCCCGGAGGCCCTGGAAGAGGCCGGCTATGAAGTCGGCGACATGGTGACCCTGACCATTGGCGACACCTCCTATGAGATGCCCATTGGCACCAACTACAGCGATGTAGACAACGGCTCCATGGTCCTGGTCCTGAAGCCCGCCGAAGAGGGCAGCGAGACACCCAGCTATACCGTAGCCGCCATCAACATGGGCAACCTGGCCGAGGCGGCTGGCGTTGCCAAGAAGAATACCGATGAGGACGGCAAGGTCTCCTGGCTCCTGGAAGACGGCACCGAGTATGTACAGAGCTCCGTGAAGGTGTCCGTATCCATGGCGGAAAAGGGCGGCTATGCCACCGAGTATATGATCCATCAGCTGGAGCGCACCAACGTCCGCGAGGACTATGCCTCCGATGTGATCTTCGCCAACTTCCGCAAGATGCCCGGCGTCCCCGCCGCATACCGCACCAGCAGCCCGGTGGACAACGACATCGGCCGCGCCGCCTATGCCGATGACCTCATCGAGGCCGCCGGCGTGAAGGCCGTTCTGAACCTGGCCAACAGCGATGACGCCATCAAGGAACTCATCGCCGCCGAAGGCTTTGACTCCCCCTATTATCAGTCCCTCTTTGAGGCCGGCAAGGTAAAGGCCCTGAATCTGGGCGTAGACTTTGCAGCCGATGACTTCAAATCCGGCCTGGCCGATGGCCTCCGCTGGATGTCCACCGTGGAAGGCCCCTATGCCGTGCACTGTACCGAGGGCAAGGACCGCGCCGGTTTCGTCTCCGCTCTGCTGGAGTGCCTGATGGGCACCTCCTATCAGGAGATCGTGGCCGACTACATGGTGACCTACGAGAACTATTACGGCGTTGAGAAAGAAACCGAGAAATACAATGCCATCGCTGAGAGCAACATCGTAAAGACCCTTGAGACCCTGGCAGGCGAAGATGCCGCCAAGGCCGACCTGGCCGCCGCCGCTGAGACCTATCTCAAGGACATCGGCCTCACCGCGGACGAGATCACCGCTTTGAAGACCAACCTGGCAGTGGAGGCCCCCGCCCCCGCCGAGAGCACTGCCCCCGCCGAGAGCGAAGCACCTGCTGAGAGCGAAGCACCCGCCGAGAGCGAGGCACCTGCTGAGAGTGAAGCACCCGCCGAGAGCGCTGCTCCTGCTGAGAGCACCGCTCCCGAGGCCACTGGCAACGTGGTCATCCTGCACTCCAACGACGTCCACGGCCAGGTGGATCTCTATGCCACCATGGCCGCTCTGAAGGACTACTATGAGGCCAAGGGCGATGCCGTCCTGCTGGTAGACGCCGGCGACTATATCCAGGGCACCACCTATGTCAGCGTGTCCCAGGGCGCCACCGCTATCGAGCTCATGAACATGGTCGGCTACGACTTCGCCGCCCTGGGCAACCACGAGTTCGACTATGGCTTCGAGAACCTGAAGACCATCCTGGAAAAGGCCAACTTCAAAGTCCTCTCCGCAAACACCCTCTATGACGGCACCGCCGCATTCGGCACCCACGCTGTGGTAGAGAAGAACGGCGTGAAGATCGGCATCTTCGGCCTGGAGACCCCCGAGACCGCCACCAAGGCCCACCCCGCCAAGATCATGGGCGTGACATTCCTCGGCGGCGAAGAACTGTATGCCTGCGCTCAGGCAGAAGTGGACGCCCTGACCGCTGAGGGCTGCGACTACATCGTCTGCATTGGCCACCTGGGCGTAGACGATGAGACCGCCACCACAGCCAACCGCTCCATCGACCTTCTGGCCAAGGTGACCGGCATCGATGTGTTCATCGATGGCCACTCCCACAGCACCATTGAGGACATCGAGGGCAAGATCGGCTCCGAGACCAACAAGGTGGGCGACACCCTCGTGACCTCCACCGGCACCAAGTTCGCCAACTTCGGCGTTGTGACCATCGCCAAGGACGGCACCATCACCACCGAGCTGCTCTCCGCTGAGGACGCAGCGAAGCTCGTAACGCCCGATGCAGCCGTGAAGGCCCGCGCCGATGCCATCATCGCCGACATCGAGGCCCAGTACGGCGCCGCCTTTGCCAAGACCGAAGTTCTGCTCAACGGCGAGAGGGATCCTGGCAACCGCACCGAAGAGACCAACCTGGGCGACCTCATCACCGATGCCATCCTGTGGTATGCCACCAAGGACGGCGGCCTTGACGTGGACGCAGACCATGTTGTGGCCCTCACCAACGGCGGCGGCATCCGCGCCACCATTGCGGCCGGCGACATCTCCCGCAACGATGTGAACACCGTGCTGCCCTTCGGCAACACCGTGGCCATCGTGTACGTGAAGGGCTCCGCCCTCCTGGAAGCCCTGGAGGCATCCACTTACAGCACGCCTGAGGCCATTGGCGGCTTCCCGCAGGTGGCCGGCATCAACTTCACCGTTGACACCTCTATCCCGTACGATCAGGGCGAGCTCTATCCCGACACCACGTACTATGCCCCCGCCAGCATCAAGCGCGTCTCCATCCAGAGCATCAACGGCCAGCCCTTTGATCCGGAGGCCACCTATGCTGTGGTTACCAACGACTTCACCGCAGCCGGCGGCGACACCTACTACGCCTTCTCCATTGCCACCGTGATGGACACCGGCACTCCGATGGATGAGGCCCTCATCGCCTACATCAACGAGAAGCTGGGCGGCGTGATCACCGCAGCTGACTACGGCGAGACCAAGGGCCGCATCACCGTGTCCGCAGCTCCCGCTGTGGAGCCCGAGCCGGAGGTCACTCCCGCTCCCGAGCCGGAGGTCACGCCTGCTCCCGAGCCGCAGGTGCCCGATGACAACGTCCCGCCCACCGGCGATGTGTCCATGGTCATCTGGTTCGCCCTGGCCGCCCTGTCCGGCACCGGCCTCGTGGCCACCAAGAAGCGCAAGGAAGACTGATTCCAGTTGGAAGTGCGTCTGAACTGAATCGTCCCTGACAAGCGGCGGTGTACCACCCGGATTCCGGGCGGCACACCGCCGCTTTTTTGTCTTCGCGTAAGACAAGTGCTGAATAGCCGCCTGCCAAGGGCAGGCGGCTTTGGCTGTCCCAAAGCGGGACATTGTGAAATGGTCCTGAGAGGGATCTGGGGTGTCTTGCGGGACCTGGTGGGAGAGAAAGTGCAAAGTGTTGGACTTGCGGGGCTGTAAACGGGGAAAAGGAGGCTCGAATCGTACATCAGTGCAGAGAAGACAGGCCGGAACATCGATTTTGAGGTCAGATGAGACGATTTTTAAACTTTTGTCCTTTTTGTACGATTGTACAGGAAAAACGGAAGCAGGTACTTGTTTTTTTGCCTGAAAGTGGTAAGATAGGGACCTGCGGGACAAGCCGGGAATCGGCGCGGCGCTCCCGGTTGGAATTGGATAGAACACGCGAGACCGTTGCGGGGACTGTGGGGCAATGATAAGGGCGGCATTTCGGCATCGGGCGCGATGGGTTTGGGATGCGGCATCGAGAGAGACTGCATTCTTTCCTTTTTCAGACAGCAGACAGACCCGCAGAGGACATGGACAAGACTCAGGAGGGACCAGGAGAATGAAGAAGAGAACGTTGGCTTTCGGACTAGCGCTGGTGTTGCTGCTCTGCCTGCTGGCGGGCTGCGGCGGAAACACTGGGCCGCTGCCAGACAGCTATGTGCCCGGCTCAGACTACCAGCTCTACCTCGACAGCAACACCAACAAGACCCGCAGAAACGTGCAGGAGGGGGACGGTGTGATCTACCTCTACCACCAGAACTACGTCTATTACCTGGACGAGAAGACCGGGGTGATCCTGCCCCTCTGCAGCAAGGCGGACTGCCTCCACGACAAGGAGACGGACCCGGAATTGATCGAGAACTGCAACGCATATGTGGGGGAGGCCTCCATTCAGTACTGCAACGGGTATCTCTACGCTCTCCGGAGGCCCGGCTTCACCCAGGCGAACTGCCTTCTCCAGCGCATCTCAGACGATGGATCCCGGAAAGACGAGCTGTATGAGTGGGGAGGCAGCGTTATTATCCTGTACTGGGTGGTTCACCGGGACGTGATGTACTACAAGAGCGACTCCTACAGCGGCGATGTCCAGGGCGTCCGGAAGCTGGAAACGGTGTATTCTGTGGATCTGAAGGCCAGCGATCCGGAGCCCGAGCTGCTCTTCGATCCCAGCACCCTGCAGGCGGACAGCAGCGCCACCGCCGGGTACTCCCTGCTGCCCTATGGGAACCACATCTACATGGATTACACCCTCACCCGGGACTTTGATGAGAACTTCTCCAAGGAGAACCAGTTCGACTACATGCGCAAGGGCATCATGGCCTACGACATCACAACAGGAGAACTCTCCGATGTGCAGCTGCCCGACATGCCCTATGGTACGTATGTGCTGAGCGTATACAGCATCTGGCGGGACCGGTTGATCCTGAACCCGTACAACGCGGAGGGGGATGACCTGGAGCCTATCATGCAGTACACGGTAGGGCTGGATGGGACGGATGTGCAGCCCCTGATGGAGAGTGCTAACCTCTCCCGCATCATCGCGGATGAGAAGTACCTGTATGTTACGAACTCTGCAGACAGCTCTGGCGAGCCTGATATCTACCACGATGTCTACGATGAGAACCTCAACAAGATAGACTCCTTCACGGTGCCATCCTTTTTCAATCAGGACCTGCCCGTTGGAACCGTCCAGCGGGTGATCGCCGTGTTTGAGTCCACCGAGCTGCCCGCCGATACCAGCCCGGATTCCATTTATATCCCCGGCATCATAGAGAGGGATGCGCCTGCAAAATCCTGGGGTGTCCTGATCTGGGACAAGAGCAAGCTCGGCACATACAACGGCGGGGAGATCTCCTTTGACATGATCTTCGCATGATACTTGACTCCTGCCTGAGACTGGATTTTACATTTTTCTATATTTGGCTATTTTGGCCTTCAACTCACTGGGCCATTTTCCATCCTGGCAAGATTCATAATCACTGTGCGAAATTTTTGGCTTTTCTCCAGCCAGGAAACACGAGTTTCTCGGATTTAGGACATTGTGAAAACCATCTCCTCTGTGCAGATAAGCCAGGTTTGATGGTCTTTTCAAGCACACCATCACCTTTGGATAGCAATGTCTCAGGGTTAATACCAGCTTCATCCAGTACCC
>CANRFN010000185.1 GCA_947629915.1 uncultured Oscillospiraceae bacterium
CTCGGTTTTCGAAGTTCTTGCCCAGGTGAAATTATTGCCAGTTTATACCATGCAAATGTTTTCGACGTTGAGTATATAAGTGGGCTGATCACGGCGACCAGAGGACTCAGCAAGACCGCCCCTCCTTCATACAACGGACGTGATCCAGACCATCTCGAATGCATTGGCACATTCGTCTCGATGATGGTCTTCTATACTCCGGCATTTCCCTGAGACAAAGCGAATGTGGATGTGCCCTCCCTTCGAGCTCATCTCAGTTCTTCCCGAAACCTGCGCCCTGAGGAGCACTTCTGGCAGCCAGGCGGCATCCCTTTTGCATAGCTGGCGTCAGACCCCAACAGAGAGAAGAGAACACCATCCTGTGGAATCTGTTCCGGTACACTCACTGTTTTCCTGATCTGCGGAAAAAGTCCGCCAAAAACTTGAAAACAGAAATTGCCATTCCGCGAAATCTGGGATATACTGCAAGTGCCGGTGTTCCGCCGGCGAGAAAAGCGTGAGGGAGTGTTTAACCCATGAAATACAATATCACTGGCGAGCCCATGCCCGTGGTGATCTGCGACCTGGACCCCGAGGAGTCCATGATCACAGAGAAGGGGGCCATGGTCTGGATGTCCCCCAATATGGAGATGCAGACCTCTGCCGGCGGCATCGGCAAGGCGTTCGGCCGCATGTTCTCCGGCGAGTCCATGTTCCAGAACATCTACACGGCCAAGGGCGGCCCCGGCATGATCGCCTTTGCCTCCAGCTTCCCCGGCTCCATCCGCGCCATTGACATCGCCCCCGATCACCCCATGGTGGTGCAGAAGTCCGGCTTTCTGGCCTCCGAGCGCACCGTGGAGCTGTCTATCTTCTTCCAGAAGAAGGGAATGGCGGGCTTCTTCGGCGGTGAGGGCTTCATCCTCCAGAAGCTGTCCGGCAACGGCACCGCCTTCGTGGAGATCGATGGCTCTGTGGTGGAGTACAACCTGGCGGCCGGCCAGTCCATCGTGGTGGACACCGGCAACCTGGCCATGCTGGACTCCAGCTGCTCTGTGGACGTGGTGTCCGTGAAGGGCGTGAAGAACGTGCTCTTCGGCGGCGAGGGTCTCTTCAACACCGTAGTAACCGGCCCGGGCCGCGTCTTCCTGCAGACCATGCCCATCAGCAACCTCGCCAGCACCATCGCCTCTGTGATTCCCCGCAACTGAGGCAGTTCTATCCGAATCAGCAAAAGAGCCGCTGGTTTCCCCCGGATTGGGGGGGGAAACCAGCGGCTCTATTATGGCGTAGGGGCTATCCGTCTTTGGGCCACGGCTTACAATGCCCGCAGGGCACATATCCCATGGCTTTCAGCTCCTCCACGGTTCCCGTGAAATACTGGATATTCTCCGGTGCAATACTGTCTACATCATGGCAAGTAGGCAGATGGGCCCGCATCCGATCCGGGTTCGTATTGAGGACGAAATCCATTGTCGCCGGTGCCGGCGGCTGTGTGGGCTCAGGAGTAGGAACAGGCGTGGGCTCCGGAGTAGGTTCTGGAGTGGGTTCAGGAGTGGGCTCCGGAGTAGGCTCCGGAGTAGGCTCTGGCGTGGGTTCCGGTGTAGGCGCTGTGGTAGGCACCGGCATGGGGGCTGTGGTGGGCTCTGCCGCTGCATCCGCAGCATGGTTGTTGCCTGTGGCATAGTCCAGCACCACGCCGGGCTGCACGTTGTATGCAAACACGCAGAAGCAGACGCCTGCTCCCCCGTCCTCTACAGACCAGCCCTCCAGCAGCACGCCCTGGGCCAGCAGGTCCTGTCCCTCGAAGATGGGGGTGGCCCGGTATGCCACATGGTTGCCGGTCTCCTGTACGTAGTCTGCCACCAGGTTCTCGAAGGGGAGCATACCCTCGATGTTCAGGTAGCGGGTGCCGGTGATCAGGTTGGAGGTGTTGGCGTTCTCCCCGCTGAGCTGGTATCCGATCAGGTGGCAGCGGTTATAGAGGTACTTGCCGTCTACGAAGTCGTAGCGGACGGTCTGCCAGCCGGTGGGCTTCACGCTGCCGATGCTGCCCCGCTCCTCGGTGGGCATGAGGTCCTGCCCCACGCAGGCCCAGGTCTCGCCGCAGCGGCCCAGGGCGTCCAGCGGGCTGTATGACTCCGTGGAGATGGGGGCGATGGCAGAGGTATCAAAGAAGGGCACGTTGCCGTGGACCGCCGTCCAGGCCTCGCTGCTGTATGCCGCCACGCTGCTGAGCTGGAAGCCGGCGATGTGATCGGTGGGGCTCCAGGGAGTGGCGAGGTTCTCTGTGGGAATAGGTTCCTCTGTTGGCGTGGGCGCTTCCGTGGCCGCAGGTGCCTCCGTGGATGCGGGCGCTTCGGTGGTAGCAGGTGCCTCCGTAGAGGCGGGCGCCTCGGTGGCCGCAGGTACCTCCGTAGAGGCGGGCGCCTCCGTGGCTGCAGGTGTCTCGGTAGTCTCAGGTGCCTCTGTAGAGGCAGGCGCTTCGGTGTCCGCCGGGGCAGCGGTCTCAGGGGCCTCTGTCTCCGGCGCTACGGGTTCATCGGACTGCTGGGCGGCAGTGGAGTCCTCTGTGGGAAGGGGCTCCGTCTCCACCGGGCCCTCCGGTGTATCTGCCGGCGGGTTCTCCGGGACGTCTGTGGTCTCCGGCGCTTGGGTCTCCACCTGGGCGGTGGTGTCCACACCGGGCGCTGTGGCAGGGGTGTCGCCCCCGCCGCAGCCGGAGAGCAGCAGGAGCACCGCCAGCAAGAGGGCAATCCAGTTCTTCTTTTTCATCGCGTGTATACCTCCATGGTGATATTCGGGTGGGAGTGGCCGGCGAAGTCCTGGGTGGAGATCTTGTTCCAGCCGTCCAGTGAGATGTCCAGGGTTCGGTCTGAGGGATAGTGCCGGTTCCAGCGAAACAGCACCAGCTGCTCCAGCTGCCCCTCCAGAGGCGCCAGCGGCGTCTCCTCCACAAAGCAGATGTCTCCGGGCCCGGCGTCTTCTAGAAATTGCTGGGAGACCGCCAACCGGCTGCGCTCCTCCTGGGAGAACTGTCCGGCGGTGTAGGGGCTCACCCGTAGGGGCTTCTCCCCAGCCAGTTCCAGCAGCACCCGCCGCACTTCCCGGTCCATGCTCTGCCGCCGGCCGTTGAACAGCGTGCCGTTGCGGTCGTCAAGACAGATCGCTGCAATCATTTGCATCCTTCCTTTCCTTTGATTTGCTGGCAGTATATCACGAGATGAGTCCCATAAATGGGACTCATCCCTGCTGCGGGCACAGATCTTTTCCAGAAATGATGGAAAGAGATCCGGCTGCAGGGCTCTCGCCTCAGTGTTTCCCGCCCTTCCAGCGCTCGTAGACCTCCATGGTGAGGATGTTGTGGCTGTGGCCGGCGAAGTCCCAGGATGTGGTCTTGCGCCAGCCCTCCAGGGGCAGGTCCAGGGTGCTGTCTGCCAGGTACCGCCGGTTCCAGCGGATCAGCATCAGCTGCTCCAGCTGGTCCTCCACTGGAAGCAGGGGCTGGTCCTCCACGAAGCAGAGGTCTCCAGGCACCGCCTCCTGCAGGAAGCGGGAGGACACCGCCAGGCGGTTCTGATCCTCCTTGGAAAACTGCTCTGCGGTGTATGGGCTCACCCACAGAGGGCGATTGCCGGACAGGTCCATCAGCATCTTCTGTACCTCCCGGTCCGTGCTCTGCCGCCGGCCGTTGAAGAGGGTGCCATTGCGGTCATCGAGACATACCGCTGCGATCATGTACATCGGTCCTTTCTGTTTGAGATGGGCCCAGTGTACCACAGGATGAGTCCCATAAATGGGACTCATCCCCCCGAATTGCAAAAATTTTATCCTGTCTTCGCAGCCGTTTCGGGGCCGTCCTTGTTCTATTTTCGGATTCCGTATTCTATCGCGACCCGGCCTCCATTGCAAGCCCAAGATAGTGTTGCATTGCGCTGGAATTTCCGGTATACTTGGACGCGATGCAGCGCGATTACCAAGCCGTATGATGGGGAAGAGCGCCGAACCGGACCATCCCATATACCAGACCCCAAATGAGGTGTTTTCATGGCAGCAGAACCCAACGAGAGGGCCGTATCCTCTGCTTCTGAGGTACAGAAGCAACTTGCCCGCAGGGTAGAACTATTCCGGGACTTGTGCGACCGCATCAGGCGCCGTGAACCGATGGACGAGAGATTCACACTGGTGGCCGCGAGCATGCTGTATGAGATGCCAAATGCCTGTGATCTCGTGGCCATGCTCACAGACGATGAGCTCCAGTTGCTGCGGCCCCGCATGTGCGGAGATTGTCTTGCCTATGCCGCGCAGGATCTCCAATCCAAGGGCAAGCCGGACTTGGACGTCCACCAGACGCTGGTGCTGTACGACTCCGCACTCCAGCTGCTGGGGCCGCCAGCAGAGGAGGACGAACCGTATCTGTTCTCCATGGCACTGCTCTGTCTGGCGCTGGACAAGTACCGGGAGGCCCGGGGATTTCTCCAAAAGCTGCTGGACCAAAACCCCGAGGATTCCTTTGCAATCGCCGCGCTGCCCGTGGTATCAGACTGCATCTCTCTTCCCCGGTTCCGTGTTGCCTACCTGTCCCGCTGCAAAATGGCGTGGGCAACCGCCTCCGACATGCTCGAGGACTACTGCAAGGGCGAGATCGAGGCGCAAGAGGCGGAGGATTCTGTCTCATCGGCCTTCCGCATCTTGGCGGGACTGGATGTCCTGACGTTCCTCCACCCTCCCAAGGGCGGCGTTCTGGAGTTTTCGCTGTACAACTGGGAGCAGAGCTACTATCCCTCAATACGTGCCCTCGAAGTCTGGCACAATGAACTCCCTGCGCATTCCCGGCAGGCCTGGGAGGCGCACATTGGGGACAGCCCCCTCCGGGATGTCCCCATGGAGGACGGTTCCACTCTGGATTTTCAGGAGATCCAGACGGCGCTCATAGAAGACAAAGAGCGCAAGGGCGTCCATCTGAAGCTCTATCACCCCCGCTTGGCCCCCCACGCAGACTCCCCCAGGCTCCGCAAGGCGCTGATCCAGCAGGTGTCCAGCAATATGAACGGCGCAGACTTCTGCATCTACATCCTCGATGTGGAAGTGCTATCTCACGAGCCGGACCACTGCACCGGCACCATTGCCACCTTGCCGCAGCAGCTGGCCGCTCTGGGGTACCCCCTGGACCGCCCGCAGTTGGAGATTGAGACCACGCGCATGCTCCAGACCTACCAGCGGCACCGGAGGGAAGGTGCCATCTCCCGCCTGCGGGATGATATTCTCGCGGGAGCCACCAGCTGCATGGCCCTGCAGTCTGCGTACGAGGCCGGACAGACAGACGCCGCAGACTACTACATGGACCGCGGCATAGCACCCTGCTTCATCGCATGGCCCAGGTTCATTCTGAACTGCAACGAGCTCACCTTTACGGAGCAGCTAGTGGACGGTCTTCTGAAGGCCGAGGTCCCCCACAATGCCAAGCTGATCGGCCGGGCCTTCGGCACCCAGTACTGCTACCTGGACATGCTGCTCTACAACACCTATGCGGTCGTGGAACACCTCGAGAAGTACTTCTCCCAGATTCCCGGCGGCGATGCGGTCCGGATTCAGTCCTTCTATCCCGATGCCACGCCCTGCCCCGTCTCCCGCGCCTACCTTCTGGAGCACTCCAGGTGGGCCATCGGCGGCACGCCGGTTCTCTACGACATGTTCCCCAATACAAGCCACACCGGTCCTGCCAAAAAGCCCAACAAAAAGAAAAACGCCGCCAAGGCTAAGCGGAAGCACCAGAAGAAGTTCCACTGACCGCCTGGGCAGGCACGTCTGATCATTCGCACGCCCTGCCATTCTCCTGATCCCGAAAGAGAGGGTATCCATGTCTAACGGACAGAACGAATTTCCCACTTCCCGCAGAGTACCGCCTTCGGAGCCTTTAGACCATAGGCGCATTCGGAAGTTATACGATATCCGCGCTGCCAATCCCCCAGAGCGCACCCAATACACATATATGCTTGCATACCTGCTGTATCCGGTGACGGACAGAAGCACCGTTGAAGCTGCCCTTACGGCGGAAGAGATGCGGGAGCTTCGTGACGCTCTCCTCCAGATATGCTCCACCGCTGTTACTGACGAGCTCACATCAAAAAAAGAGGCAGACCCGATGGTGTTCCAGATGCTGACCCAGTTCTATCACGCATTTCAGCTTTTGGGCACGCCAACCGACGAGGATCCCTACGAGGATCTGTTCGCCTATGGTCTGCTCTGTTTCTCTCTGGATCGATTTCGGGAGGCCAGACACATCTTCCAGAGGATGCGCACCCTGTATCCGGATGCCAAGACCCTGGAGGGGACGCTGTCCTGCATAGCAGACTGCATCTCCTTTCCCCGATTTCGGATGTCCTTTTTCTCCCGCTGCCTGAATGCATGGGAGGACGTTGTCCCCGCCCTCACGGATTACTGCAGCGGAAAGGAGAATCGGGACACCGTGTCGGTTTTCGTCTCTAACACCTTCCGGCTCTGGACCGGGCTGGATGTAGAGATATACCGCACATCTCCTGAGGGCGGGATGCTGGAGTTTTCGCTGTACAACTGGAAACTGAGCTATCCTCTCTCCGAAGACGCACTCATCGCCAGGCGCCATGCGCTCTCCAAGGAACTGCAAAGTTCCTGGAAAGCCTGCATGGGAGACAGTCCGTACGAGCCGATTCCCCTGGAGAACGACTCTGTCTTTGATTTTCGTACGGTCCAGACGGCACTGGAAAAGAACCCTCTGATGGAAGGGGTTCATCTGTATCTGTATCATCCGCTTCTTGTCCCGTATGCCTCATCTCCCAAGTTGGAAGAGCTTCTCACAACCTGGCTCGTCTGCATAGAGGATATGACCTGGCTCAAAAAGTTCACTAGACCAGCCAAAACTGATGTATCTC
>CANRFN010000186.1 GCA_947629915.1 uncultured Oscillospiraceae bacterium
ACCCTTCGCTCACGCAGAATCCGAATCATTCCTGCGCTGGGCCACCCCAATAGCATCCTGGTGGACTCCGCATCGTCACAGCACAAAGAGCTGTCTCATCCATGGCCTGCAGACAGCCGCGACACGCTCGATACAGCCAACTTCATCAAACAGGGAAGACCTCTGACCATGCTACCAGTCACAGACCACAACGACTTCAGCCATCGGCAAACCTCCGAATAGCCCAGCACCGCCAGCACCCAGAGGAGTGCCTGCAGAACAGCCCATCCAGATCCCAAAATACCTGCCACGGCAGCATCCAGGGCAAACCCATGGCCGGCACAGTATCTCGCTGGACTCCTCATCGTCTCTTTACAACGTATCTGCCTCATCCACAGGCTTGCAGACAGCCCGCTCAACGCAGAAGATTCATCGAACAGGGAAGACCCATACACGGTGAACCCCACAAGCTCTGCTCCAAGGCATCAGCAGACCTCCGAGCAGCCCGATCCATCAGCAGTGAAGCCACCAGCACCCAGCCGGTGCCTGCAAACCAACGCAGGGGAATCCCTCAACGCCCAAACCCTCCGCCACAGCAGCATCCATGCCATTCACACAGACTCCTTACCGTCACAGGAAAGCGGATCTCACAAATCAGCACCCGCTCAGACGCCCCAAGCCCCTCTCGGAACCAGATAATAGGCCAGGGCAGACCCCAACACAGGAATCCATCCAACCGCAGCCCTTCTCTCCGCCCATACCTTTCTAAGACACCAGAAGCTGCCCCGATCACACCAGTCTCCCCGCTATCGACCCGCAGGATAGCCCAATCATCCTTGGGATTATCACCAACACTGCTCAGATCCGCCCCACAGGCATCGCCCAACCGCCAGCTCCCCCCAAATACAGCCCGAGAAGTCCCTCAAATCAGGAATATTCCCGCCCTAGAGATGGATATACTGGTAAGGGGAGTGCCTTGCCACGAACAGATGCATCCCCGCAACCCATGCAAGGTAAGCCGGCGTCAATGGTGACTTGTAAAGCCAAACCGCTATACAGCGATGACAGACAAAGAGCTTTCGGACGTTCCGCCAAGCACCGATACAGGCCATCGACACCGTTGCAGCACTTCACTGTCCAAACCCCGCTCAGACACCAGAAGCCGCCCCGATCTCGCCAGTCTCCCCGCCATCGACCCGCAGGACAGCCCTATCGTCCCTGAGATCAGCGTCAGCGCTGCGCAGATCCGCCCCACAGGCACCGCCAAATCGCCAGTTCACCCCGGAAATTGCCTGAAAACCCCTTCAACCGAAGAACATCCTCGCTCCAAAGCTGGATATACAGGTAAGGGGAGTGCCTTGCCACAAACATTGGCGTCCTCGCAGCCCAAGCAGGGCAAGCCGGCGTCAATGGGGGGTCCTGTAAAGTCAAACCGATATACAGCGTTGGCAAACAAAGGGTTTGCAGGCAATCCGCCAAGCTCCGCTACTGGCAAGCAGCACCGAGCCTTCCCCAAAAGCACGCACCAACCCCGAATAGACATATCCTCTACATCCTAACTCAGCCCGCGCTGAATTCATTCGGAGGACATTCCGATCCCCGCAGCAACGCATCAGGCCTAAACCCACCATCCTG
Organism: uncultured Oscillospiraceae bacterium; assembly: GCA_947629915.1. GTDB lineage: Bacteria > Bacillota > Clostridia > Oscillospirales > Oscillospiraceae > Enterenecus. Next base: position 1,615 of record CANRFN010000186.1, read on the forward strand.
GCACAGCAGCCCACTGGAACACACATCAACCCAGCTGGGGCCAGGCAGTAGACCATCCCGGACCATACATACCCAGTACAGGCGGCAACGGACACCCGGCGGCTACGAAGTGCATACGGCACTGAAGCGCGTACAGCCGCCGGGCCGAGGGGGGCGATGTGCAGCCGTAGGACCACACCGGAAGGGGGTCCCGGCGGCCCATGTGCCATCACCGGTGAAGCTTCCCCTAGCCGCCGGGTGGAGGGAACCAGGTGCAGCCGTAGGACCGGTCCCCCTATCGGGGGACTTGCGGCCTGACGGCCGCGACCTCCCGGAGGGGAAAGGGGTAAGGCTTACGCCTATAAACAAATCATATTAGGAGCACTTTTTGCAAAATCTTGCCGCTATTCAATTTTTCAGTTTCTGGAAGTGCCACCGCACCGTGCGGGCTGGGATCATCAGCTTGTCCGCCACCTCCTGGACCGAGAGGCCGGCATCGTGGAGGGTCTTGATGTCCGCTTCCTTCTGGCTGCCTTTCCCAAGAACGCCTTGGACCGTTCTCGGGTTCAGCCCCAGGATGACGCAGATCTCCGTCTTGGTCTTGCCATCAGCGGCCAGGTTCTTGATCCTGGCGTTGCGGTCATCGCGGAGGGTGCGGGCCAGCTCGCGGGCGCTGGAGCGGTGTCCGCCCTCCTTCAGCAGGGCGTGGTTGGGGGAATCCACCGGGTAGAGGCCGATCTGCGCTTGTTCCTCCTGGGTAACAGAGAGGAAGCAGATCAGGGTCTCATTTCGGTATCGGTAGCCTCCTTTCTTGGTGGCGGTGTCTACAGTGCGGTGGAGCTCGGTGTCTGTCATGGGAACCTTGAAGCCGGCATTGAAGGCCAACAGCCTGTCCCATGCCTCATCCGGTCCCAGCACGGGCAGCAGGGTGTTATAGAAGATGAAGTTGAAATTATTGCGGGTCTCAGCGCCTACATCCCTGTCCCGGAGGATGCGCAGCTGCACCAGCTGCCGGATCCGGTAGAAGGCGGAGGTCTTCAGACCCTGAAATACCCCGATCTCCTCGTCGGTGTAGCGGCCGGAGAAGTCGGCAAGCTTCGGCGGCGGCTCGATGGGCTTGCGCTCTTCCTGCCACTGCTTGGCCCACTGGATCAGCTCGTGGGTGTCGAACCGGGTGGAGCTCCACTCCAGGGAGACCTCCCGGCCGGTGTGGGTGTTGACGGTGCCTGGCAGCCTGTAATAGCCCACATTGTTGCAGGAGGCCGCCCGGTCTACGGTGTAGCCCTCCAAATCGGGGTACTCGGAGATGATCTCCTCAATGGCGGATACCAGGGTCTCCCGGATCTCCTTCACCCAGCCAACGCAGGCCTTAGCTACGGGCTTGATCGCCCACCAGAGCTGGACGCCGCGCCCGGTGTAGACCACAGCGGTGGGCGGGGGAGCATCCAGGTCCTTCTCAATGTTGGAGACCAGCAGCCGATGGACGAAGCTCGTGTTCTCCTGGTTGATGTCGTGGTTGTCGATGTCAATCACGATGTTGTGGATGCTGAACAGGTTCTCGTTCTTCCGCTCAGATCCTGTCTTGGTGGCATTGGCGGTGATGTAGAAGTCCATCTTGCCGTTCACATTGAAATTCTGCAGGAACTCCAGGACCTTCTCCCGGCTTCCCTTGAACAGCGGCCAGATCTCGGCTGTGCCTTCCCGGCGGTACCCCAGGTGGAACCAGCCGTCAAAGGAGCTCTTCCCGAACTGATGCTCGAACCAGTCCAGCACATTGGATGGCAGGGGATTCGCCTTGATGTACCGCCTCCGATGCAGCCTGGGATACTCTCTGCGGCGGGTCTGCTGCCGGGGATTCGTCTGGGTCTGTTCCACTTCCTCCTCAAGGCCCAGGACGCGGACGCAGTAGTCCAGATCGCTCTCTCCCTCCAGCTTGTCGTAGCGCCAGAGAAGATCCACCGGGAACTGCGTGTCGGAGTACGCATCCGTATACGTATCCATATATGTATCCATTGTGCCCTCCTTTTCTATCTTGCTGCCTTTGTTTACAAAGTGTAACTCAAGTTTCACTGTCCGTGCATGGCGAACAGTCCGAAATTTTCTTCCTTTTTGCCTATTAGGACGATGGGCGTATGCCTGTCAGGACGACTCTGGGTAAAAAAAGAGAGCACCCGGGGCCCATGTCCGGGGAGAGCGCTGTGGTTCTAGGCGCCACCCTTAGGGGTATAGCAGGGAAATGTCAGAGGGATCACGGGCGGCCCACCGGGGGAAACGGAGGGGGTCCCGGCGGCCCAAGTGCCATCACCGGTGAAGCTGATCCCAGCCGCCGGGCGGAGGGGCGTTGTGCAGCCGTAGGATCGGTCCCCCTGTCGGGGGACTTGCGGCCTCGCGGGCCGCAATGGGTCTGTGCACATCGATCCTGCGCCCCAGGGAAAACGCATGACGGGGTTCCATTGGGGGGACGCCGGGGATGTTCTCCTATAGAGGATACTACACCACCGGGCGGGCCATGGGGGCCGGGGTGGGGAAGTGCATGGGAAAGTCCTTTAAGCTCTAGGGAGGCCTGGGGCGGGTGGGCGGGGCTAACCCTGCCGGGCTGCAGTGCGGGAAATCGCTATAAGGATGCAGGGACTGGGTACCAGGGACTGCGGCCGGAAGGCGTGGGAAAAGTGCTGAAGGCCAGCAGCCTGGCATCGCACGCCGGGCGGTGGGAAAAGACTTTAACCCGGGATGTGACGCCTGGCTTTGGATCGGCATCCTATCCCCCGTATGGTCCTGGGAAAGTGCTTTGTAGGTGCGGGGAAGCTGCCTTCATCTCCAGCGGAGGGACACCCCCAATTTTGCTGCCACCAACCACATCCGACTCCGGCCGGATGTGCACACGATCTCCCTCCGGGCCGTGAGCAGCTTCCCCGCGTATTCTTTGCCGAGGACCTCCCGTTCCAGCGGGGGAAACGGGTGATTACAAATTGTAATAGTGGTCCCGGCCCAGAAGGTGCTATACACCGTCCCCATCTTAGCACTTCCAGCTATAGCCTGTCAATAGGTCTTTTGGCATTTTGACGAAAGAATTTAGGGATTTTCCAGTTCGGTCATTTTGACGAAACTGCAAAAACGCTAGAATTGGCCTGGGTATAAATTTCCTCTGGAAGGTCCCCGCCCATTCCCTCTGTTCCAGCGTGCTTGCTAGGCAGTATGCTGGTGGCTATGGCTCCTGTGGGACGCCTGGGTGCGTTAGGGCTTCACCAGGGCTTTCTCCGGGCGTTCGGGCGGGATTGCTCTCGTCCGGGCGAGCGGGGAGCATCCTTCGGGTATGGAGGGGCTTTCACGGGCCTCTATGTTCTTGTACGCAGGACGCCGTGAAAGTATAAGCCCCGGATCAAAAAATTTTTTCAGTGGGGAAAGAAAGAGAGGTGATGCCGGATGAAAGCCAGAGCGCGGGATTAAGAGACCAGAGCGGCAAGGTGCGCGTGCAGGTGATTGATGGGCGCAGCTTTGTCGGCTACGTAGGGGACGTGATCCCAGCCGCAGAGGACGGGGATGAAGAGGATTGCCTAGATCGATAGCAGCCCATCAACCGCGTTTATCGGGGAATCAAGTATTGCCGCTATCGATCCGCTCTAAATGTACGCCGTTTTTACCTTCAGCAGGGGCAGCCGATGACGGTTTTCTTCGGAGGTAGGCCGGGCGTGACGGCGGGCCGGACTTCTTCTTTGTCTTCTCACCTTTGGAGATCCGCAGCGGGAGCCGGTGGGAATGCAGCGGCGCAATCCAGATCCGGTTGTTTTCGACAATATGCTTGGGACAAATGGCTACGCCAAGGTGTGTTCCCAGAAACTTCTCGGATGGGACCCAATATCAGGCTCACGGACAACAAGAAATCCCACGGTCTCTCCCGGAGACCGTGGGATTTCTCAATTTGCCTTGGTGAATGCCTGGGGGGCCGGCTGGATGGTGTATCCGACAATCTTGCACCCCAGCCTTTGGGGTACATACCCCTTGATGAAGCCGCATGACATCCAGTGGTTCATGATCGCCTCCACTTGCTGCCGCCTGCGGTATACTTCCTGGCTGGTTACGGTATTGGAGATGCCGGAGGCCTCCAGGATCTTCTCTATATCAAGATACCAGGATACCCCCCGCCGATACATGTCGAAGATCTTGCGCAGCAGATTCGCCTGCAGCATGATCACCTGCTTGCTCTTATTCGGCGGCGTATCGAAAATGGCCAGGGGGACTTGGGCAATCCAGCCATACTTCTCCGCTATATCTGCAATCGGTGCCTCGATCTGATAGGACTCTACTTCTACCGTGTCGCGGGTGAAGGTGTTGATACCGAACTTGATAAAGGACTCGCAGTGCCTGCCTGGCGTGACACCCTTTGTCCTGAGTTCCCTCGCGCCCTGCTCTCCCAGCCCGGCCAGCTTCTGGATGTCCACATCGAAATAGGTCGATGCGCACTTGAAGAGCGAATCCGCTATGCTCTCCCTCTGGCCGGCGGAGATCTTCATATACTCCTGTTTCCCAACCATGACCCTGTAGATCATGTCTGCTGTGATGACTTTCCGGCTGCTCACCAAAGAGCAGACAGCATCCAAAACTTCGTAATCGTACACATCCAGCTTGGGGTTAGACTTTGCCCGGGTGTTGCACTGCGCTATCGTTGTCCAGTCGATCATTAAACGGTCTGAGATCGGCAAGTTATCCCTGGGATCTTCTCCAGCATATTTGGCTGTGGCATTCAGGCCTAACTTGGTAAGAGGCTTGGTGGAGCGAGGCCTCACCGTAATGGACGCGGCAGGGGTGGGTTTGGGCGCTCGAGGCCTGGAAGTGCGCTCTCTGACTGTCGCGCCGAACATGGAAAGCTGGCCATCCTCATCTTCGCCATAGCGCATTCTTCTCGTAGTAGTCCCGCTTCTCAACACTTCCGATTCACCCCTCTTCACTCCAACGTGTTTTGCTGCGCTTAGTATAGCAGTTTATCTTAACAAAAACAAGTGGTGCGGGGAAAAAGATTTCGGTAGAATTCGTGGTTTTTTACTGCAATGCTTATTTTTTGAAGATCACTTCCGTATCAAGGATTAGGTCACATCCGGTGTTGGGACAAATATCATGCTGGGAGATCCCCAGGATGCGG
>CANRFN010000187.1 GCA_947629915.1 uncultured Oscillospiraceae bacterium
AACTCACGGAGGCTTGTATCCTAAATTCTGGATTTATTTGATATGTTATACGTTTACCTGACTTTGCGTTTGCCCTACGCAATTGGGAGAAAAGTGGCAGAGAGGCGGAAGCGCTGGGGCCTGGAGGCCGAAAAAGGCCGCCCTGTGAGGGATCACAGGGCGGCCGGGATGGAGGTTAGGCCTGTCTCCGGGCGGCGAGCAGACTGGAGAGCACCAGCAGCACGGCGGCGGCTAGGATGCCGGCCATGCCCAGGAGAATCTGGGGCGTGAGGGCCTCGTGGAACACCGCCGCCCCGATAACGATGCCAGTGAGGGGGTCAAAGGTGCTGAAGAGGGATGCCTTTACCTCTCCGCAGTGCAGCACGCCCTGTTGGAAGAGTACCAGACCCAGCACGGTGGCAAAGAGGGCCAATACGATCTCCGCCGCCCAACCCGCGGGCTCCAGAGCGAAGGTGAGGTTGCCCGTGCAGGACGAGATCAGGCCGATCTCCACGGCGGAGAGCAGGGAGACCCAGAAGGACAGCACCAATGGGGGCAGGGACTTGGCAGAGCTCTTGCCCAGAAGGACGATATAGATGGCGTAGAAGATCCCGGAGCCCACCGCCATGAGGATGCCCTGTGCGCTCACCGGGCCGTCTGAGACGTTGAAGAGGGCAATGCCGCCCACGCAGAGCACGGTACAGACGATCTGCACCGGCTCCAGCCTGGCCTTGCGGAAGACCGCCATGATCAGCATCACCGCGATGGGGTACGTGAAGTGGAGGGCGGTGGCCATGCCGCTGTCTATGGAGGTGTAAGAGGCGTAGAGCAGGATGGGGACCAATGCATAGGGGACGGAGAGCTTTAATACGGCGAGAAACAGCTCCCGGGAGATCCTGGGGGACTGGCCGGGGAGGACCGCAGTGAGGATGCCGAGGCCGATGCTGCCGAAGAGAAACCTCCCGAAGGCCACGGTGAAGGAATTGCTGCCGTGGGCGTAGGCGATCCGGGCGAGCAAGGGCATGGTGCCGAAGAGGACCGCAGACAGGATCACATAGAAGATCCCCAGGGACTCCTTTTGGAAGCTGGCGTTCTCGGTGGCGCTGGGACGGGCGTTGTCTTTGTTCATGTGTTTTTCCTGTACATGGGCAACCTCTCCACCGGGGAGAGCGAGGAGGGCTGCTCGTCCCCGGTGAAGAGGTAGACGGGAGAATTAGAACGGGCCGTAGTTGATCTGCACGGCGATGGTGAGGAAGATGAACGCCACCACCCACCACATCAGGAACAGGGGCAGCAGGTACTTCATCCACTTGCGGAAGGACACGCCGCCGCACATGGCCAGGGCGGCCAGGATCTCGCCGCCGGTGGGGGCCATGACGTTGGTGAAGGCATCGCCCATCTGATAGGCCAGCACGGCGGTCTGCCGGGTGAGGCCCACCATGTCGGCCAGAGGCGCCATGATGGGCATGGTGATGGCCGCCTGACCGCTTCCGGAGGGCACCAGCACGTTGAAGAGGTCCTGTACCACGAACATGCCCCAGGCCGCGAAGGTGGAGGGCAGCTTGTTGATCACGCTGGACAGGGCGTAGATGATGGTGTCCATGATGTTGGCCTCGGTGAGGAGGATGATCACCGCGTTGGCCAGACCGATCATCAGGCAGGGGAAGAGCATATTGGTGCAGCCCTTCTCAAACTCATCGCAGATCTCGCTGGGCTTCAGGCCCCCGATGACGCCGCCCAGAATGCCGATGGCCAGGAAGATGCCGGCCAGCTCATCGATGTAATAGCCCTGGGTTACAATGCCCCACACGGTGAAGGCGATGCCCAGGATGAAGACTACGAGAACTGCCTTCTGCCGACCGGTGAGCGGGGGAATCTCGTCTGTGTTCAGGGCAGTGGACTGGGCGGTGATCTTGTCCTGCTCATAGGTGGAGCTCAGTTGGGGGTTCTTCTTCACCCGGAGGGCGTGCCATGTGACATACGCGATGCTCACTGAGAGCAGCACGATGAAGAGGGCCACGCGAAGGCCCATGCCGGAGAACATGGGCAGCCCGGCGATGCCCTGGGCCACGCCGGTGGTGAAGGCGTTGGTGATGGCGCCGCCGTATCCGGAGGCCGCCGCACAGAAGATGATGCCCACCGCGGTGAGGGAGTCGAAACCCATGCTGAGGCAGCAGGCCAGCACCAGGGGGACAAAGGCCAGGAACTCCTCGAAGTTGGCGCAGAAGGCGGAGCCGCAGCCGAAGACGATCATGCAGACCGGGATCATCAGGAACTCACGGCCCTTCATGGCCCGGACCACATTGGCCATGCCGGCGTTGATGGCGCCGGTGCCGTTCAGGATGGCGAACATGCCGCCGATGATGAGAAGGAAGAAGATGATATAGGCCGCGTTCTGCATGCCCAGGGTAACGGACATCAGCAGGCCAAAGAGACTGGTGGGGTTGCGGTCCACCGTGTGGTAGCTGCCGGGGATGACCACTTCGGCGTCTGCGGCCTCGCTGTACTCCCTGTCATAGGTGCCGGCGGGGACGATGTACGATGCGAGGGCCACGATCAGGAGAATCACCACCAGGAAGAGCATGGGGTTAAGGGCCTTCATGGTCTTCTCCAGCTGTTTCTTTTCGTTCAGATTGCTCATTGCAATACGCCTCACTTTCGGTTTTTCCCTTGCGGGAATCGGAGGGGGATTTGCGGACGGGGAGGTGCGCTGTTGCGCGTTTCCATATCGTGCTGTATTCTGGGCGGGTCAGCCCAGATGGGCGAGGACGGCGCAGAGGTACTTGTAGAAGCGCCGCACCGAGGAGACAGACAGCCGCTCGCCGGGGGAGTGGAAGTCCAGACAGTTGGGGCCCATGGAGACGGCGTCCATGTCCGGCCGCTTCTCCAGGAGATAGCCGGTCTCCAGGCCGGCGTGGACGGTGAGGAAGGTGGGGGCAGCTCCGTCATAGCAGGCCGCATAGGCCGCGGAGCAGATGTCCCGCAGCTTGGAGGCGGGGCGGTAGTGCCAACTGGGATAGGCGTTGCTGCTGGTGCAATGGCCGCCCAGCAGTTTGGCGAGACGCTCCATCCGGCGATAGAGGTCCTTGCCCTCGCTCTCCCATGCGCACCGGATCTCCAGCACCAGGTGCAGCTGGCCGTCCTCCAGGTACATCTCCCCCAGGTTGTCTGAGGCGTCCACCAGTCCGGTGAGGGCCTCGTTCATCTGGGCGATGCCGTCCGGGATCAGGAGCATGGCGGAGACGGCGTTGGCGGGAACCGCTGCCTCGGCGATGACATCGTCCAGGGGTTCCAGAGACACCGCCACATTGCGGCCGGACTCCGGGAGCTCCCGCACCAGGTCCCAGGCCAGATCCATCAGCTGCTGCCGCACGGCGCCCACCTGGGCGGGGTTAATGCAGATCACGGCCTCAGCCTCCCGGGGAATGGCGAGACGGAAGCTGCCGCCCCGGATGTCGTGAATCAGGTAGTCTGCGGCGTCCTCTGCCGCGGAGAGAATGCGGGCCAGGAGGCGGTTGGCATTGCCCCGGCCCTGGTGGATGTCCTCGCCGGAGTGGCCGCCCTTCAGACCGGAGAGGGAGATCTTGTATGTCTTCCAGTCTGCCGGCACGGGGCGGTGCTCCAGGGGCAGCCAGAAGTCCACCTGCATGCCGCCGCAGCTGCCGCAGTTGATCTGGTCCTCCACGGTGTGGTCCAGGTTGATGAGGAATTGGGCGTGAGAGAGGGAGCAGTCGAAGGCGGCGGCGCCTGTCATGTCCTCCTCCTCATTGGTGGTAAAGAGGGCCTCGATGGTGGGGTGGGGCAGGGCGCTGTCCTCCAGAACGGCCATGATCAGGGCCACGCCGATGCCGTCATCTGCGCCCAGGGTGGTCTCGCCGCCGGTGGTGAGCCAGTCCCCCTCCAACACCCAGGGGATGGGGTCCCGGAGGAAGTCGTGGAGGGACTTGATGGCCTTTTCACACACCATGTCCAGGTGGGCCTGCAGCATGACAGCGGGCTTGTTCTCATAGCCGGGGGAGGCCGGCTTGCGGACGAACACGTTGTTTTGATCGTCCTGAACGGCTTCCAGACCCAGACCTTCGGCCCAGGCCCGGACGTAGTCTGAGACGGCCTTTTCATTGCCGCTGCCCCGGGGGATCTGGCTGATCTCGTAGAAGTGGTGGAATACTCTGTCCTGACACAGAGCTGCAATTTGGGAATCCATGGGTAACTCTCCTTTCTTTAGCTCGTTAGCACGGTAGTGAGCTAAAGAGTGCAACGGCGATATTATAGCCATTTACCGGCTTTTTGCAACGGTTTTATCACAAAATCGGGACTTTTCAGCCATTGCCCCAAAAAGAGCATGGGACCGCCTGTGCAATCCGGGCAATTCGCAGACGGGAGTTGCGGATGGAGCAGACCGCTTGGCGTCCCAACCTTCCAAAAATCTTAAGGGGATTCCCTGTATCTTTTTCCTGGTTTGCTGCTCTAACGTATAGGAAGAGGTGATTCCAATGGACGAGTTCGAGAAGATCAGACAGAGCTGTGCATCCATTGTCTATCGCTTTCTGCTCTCCCTGTGCGGCAATGAGGACCTGGCGGAGGAGCTGACCTCGGAGACCTTCTACCAGGCCTATCTCCACCTGGACCAGTTCCGAGGAGAATGCAAGGTGGAGACCTGGCTCTGCCAGATTGCGAAGAACGCCCTGTACAGGGAGAACCGGCGGTTGAAACGGACCGTCCCGTGGGAGCAGATGGAGGACACCCAGGTGGAGGACGGCGTCCTGGAGCGGCTTTCGGACCGGGAGCAGGCGGCGAGCATCTACCGGCACCTGCACGGCCTGAGCGAGCCCTACAAGGAGGTCTTCCTGCTGCGGGTATTGGGCAGCCTGAAGTTCAAGGAGATCGGGGACATCTTCGGGAGGACCGAGACCTGGGCCAAGGTGACGTTCTACCGGGCCAAGGACAAATTGGTGGAGCGGATGGAGGAGGAATCGTGAGTATGAAGATCAGCTGCGAAATGGCATCAGACCTGCTGCCGTTATACTTGGAGGACAGCTGTTCCCAGGACAGCAAGGCCGCATTGGAGGAGCATCTAAAGACCTGTGTATCCTGTAGGGCGAAGCTGGATCGGATGCGCACCTCCCTGACAGGCGAGCTCCCCTTGGAGAGGCCGGAGCCGGACCTCACGGCCTACGCCAAGAAGGTGCGGGGCCACCGCCTTCGTCTTACGGCTCTGACATTGTTATCCGTGCTCATCCTCTCTCTGGTAGGGGCGATCCTCTTTCTCACAGTCCAGCGGATGATGCGGCAGTCCTCCCCCACCGTCTACAACGTAGAGCCCGGCACCGTCAATCTCACCGCCGGCAGCTTCCGGACCACCGCCGAGGAGATCGATCAGGCCGTCTTCTACACGAACTTCCAGCAGATCAAGGTGGAGGTACAGGGGAGCGGAGACGATGCGGGGACGGTGTATCTCTATAATGCGGAGAACACGGACAGCTTTATCCAGGTCCTGCATATCGGCCTGGGAAAATCGGACGGTACCTTTACGGGGCTCTCCTCTCAGTGGCGCTACATGATCCGGTGCGAGGGCTTGGATGGTGCGGTGCTCACGGTGAGCGAAGGGCGGACAGCGGGCTTTTTCGAGAACATGAGGGCCGTCTTTCAGGAGATCGCGGAGATGTTCGGCAGAGAGTGGGACGATGCCCAGGTGATCCTCATAAAGCGGAACTGAGGGGCGTTTTGAGCGTGGGCACGGCAGGAAATCTCCCTACCAGTTGCCTCACCCTTCCTTGTCTGTGCCCGAAGCCGGGGCGCAAGAGGCCGGCATCCACAATGGAGATGAAAATGCCGCCGGGATGCAGAGAATGCATCCCGGCGGCATTGCGTCTGGTTGGAATAGAGCATGTTGGACCTGCTGCACTGTCTGGCAACGAGTGCGGTGTGCGCTGCCATAGGAAAGTGGTGGCGGCTGAGATAGATGACGCATCTCAGCAGTAGGGGAGAATCAGGCCGTAGAGAGCCAGCAGATCCTGGAACTCTACATCGGTGAGCTTGAATAGCTTCCGGACGATGTCCGGTTCGGCACCGTCTGCCGGAGCATTTGCGGCGAGGGCCAGGTTGTTCTGCTTGATGGCCTGAGCATTGGCCTTCTGGATTGCCTCCCAAACAATCGAGCGCATTGTGTGCTCACTTCTCGGCGTTAAGCTCCTTGACCAACCGCATGAGATTGGCCAAAGCGGGGTGAACTATGTCATCGGGATTGGCGGAACAGAGAAAGCAGCGCACTTTCCCAGGCTTCCGGAGTCAGACCATACCGCAAGGTCTCAGCCATCATCTGCTTATTCAGGTTGTCCCTGAACTCCCTGTGCGTATTGATCGCCCTAGTGGAATTATATTACTATATATCCGTGATTTCAATAGTGAATTGCAAACTTTCTTTCTAATGTGTTGAAATGTAGGGAAGAGAAAATTGCAGTACAACGCGAGCGCTTTTTGCTTGAAATTGGCTCTTTGCCCCGCGGTTGTAATACAAAATTCCGTGCGCCAGTTCGGTGCATGTAACATAGCAGGGTGAGATTCCCTGTCCGGTAAAGCCTAGCAAGCAGCCGGTACCCA
>CANRFN010000188.1 GCA_947629915.1 uncultured Oscillospiraceae bacterium
GGGTGGGATTTAAAAATCGAGGTGGCCCGAATTTGTGCATTTCGACAAACTCAGGTCACCTCGCTGAATACTTACCTGGTCGGAATGGTCACGGTCCCCCGCCAGGGAGCGGTACCCTCATTCACCAGAAGCCAGAGGTCCGCATCCCGCTCGTAGTGGAGCACCCGGATGCGGTCGCTTTTCGGGAAAAGACGCGCATAGCCGGACACGGTGGATGCCACCTGCTCTCCCAGCTTCTCCAGGGGAACTACGGGGAACGACTCCCAGGGGAAGTCCTTTGTGCTATCGCAGAATGCCTCTGGCCGATGTCCCACAAACCAGACCGGGGTGCGCTTTCCGGCCAGTTCTGCCAGCCATCTGGCCACTGTCTCCGGGAGATATTGCGCACCGGGCACCAGAATCAGCTGATACTCGGCCAGACGTGTCTTGTTCTCCTCCTGAAAGAGATCCTCAGGGAGGAAGTCATAGGAGATCTGGCGGTCCCAGAGGGGCTGGGCCAGGGCCTGCAGGTCCAGATAGTCTCCGGTCCACTCCGCCGCGGCGTTGTACAGGATTCCCACCTGGGCCACTCTGCGGCCGCCGTCCAGCAGGGAGGACATCCGGGACAGGTAGCGGATCAGCGCGCCGAAATGGCGGTACTGAGGATTGTGCCCGTGGGCGTAGAAGTGGGGCGGACAGTCCGGATCCGGGTATGGCCTGGGACTGAAGGCGTGGGGAACGTAGCGGTTCACCCCGCACACCAAGAAGTGGTCTGCCAGGTATTTCTCCAGCCGCACCCCTTCAGACCAGCCGTAATTGCCGAAGATCTCGCACATGCAGCGGCCCCGCTTTTTCGGATCCACTTTGGCCAGCGAGGCCCCCAACTGTCCCAGGACGTAGTGGTAGAAGATGCCGTCCCGGTAGTCTCCCCAGGGGCCGGAGCGGCCGTTCCACTCCCCCTGAGGCAGGACCTGGTTGCCGATGCAGTCTATTCCGGCCATATCCTGGCCGGAGAGGCCCCGGAAATAGTGGCCCAGGCTGCTCCCGGTGCGGGTGTGCTGGTTGTTGTCCTCAATGAGGTGCCCGATATATACCACGCCGTGGCTCCGGCACCAGGAACCGATCTGCTCCGAGAAGTTGCGGGAGACCAGCGCCGTCACGGCATCCATGTAGGTGTACCGCGCCCGGGCTGCGGCCTCCCCGGCGGGCTCCCAGAGAAGCGGCAGGTTCTTCTCGAAATCGCCGCCCCATCGCCCCCGCAGCAGCTGCTCCAGCTCGCCGCTCCAGGGGAGATCGTCCATCTCCCAGAGCCGCTTGCCGTACTCGTAGAGGTGATCGTTGCCCAGCTCCGGCTCGTCCGAGAAGAAGCCGGCGATGGTGGTGCCAAAGTATGCTTGATAGTGGGCGTAGTGGGCCTCATAGACGGCGTCCAGCAGCACCTTGCAGGAGGCGCGGTCCAGCATGTTGATGTAGTTGCGGTGGGGACCGCGATCATAGGTACTGTGGCACACCGTCCGCCTGCCGTCCGGCAGTTCCGCAACGCTCAGGACTGTGTCCATCCCCACCGGTTCCGGGGAGAGGTCCTGCTCAAACCGTCCGGGGTGCCAGGCAGCTGCCGTGTCCGGGATCGGCTCTCCCTCTTGCAGGATGGTTCTCGTGAGAAACTTCCGGCGTAGGGAAGGATCTGCCCCCTGGAGGGCGCCGCCTGCCCATCCCGTGGGGAAGTGGCCGTCGTCCAGGATCCAGACCTGCATATCCCGGCACCGGGCCTCCTCCAGCAGGACGTCCAGATCCCGCCACCAGCCGGGGCCCAGGTAGTCCGGATGGGGCCGGGACTCCAGGCACACGGCCCGGCAGCCGGCGTCCTGGATGGCACCCATATAGTGCCGCAGGGTTGCCTCATCCTCGCCGTGGAGCCAGAGAAATGGAAACACATTCGGCTCCAGTTCGCCGGTCTGCAGTGCTGTATACGTCTTGCCCATAGAATTCCACCTCTTTCTAGTGCATCATAGTGGAATAGACAAACAGAGTCTATCAGATTCAGAAGCTTTATAGCAGATTCCTAAAAGTCTTTGGAGAAAACCTGTGAATTTGCGGTTCTTGCACAATCCCGTGAGGTCTTGTCTTTCTTCCTCTGATTTGTTAGAATGCTGTGGATGCTGATTGGCTGCCGGAGGATTCAGCATGCTGAATTGCCTCGAGGAATTACTGTTTGCATATCACCATTCTCATGGTATAATCCAAATGCCATCGAAGAGGAACCGCCTTGAACCTGTCTGCTTTCTACTACTACATCGCTTACGAGCTGCACTCCTTTCTGCGGGTCTATGACAAGGCCACCAGCAAAGAGGACGTCTATACCCTGCGGGTAGACGCCGAAGATCTGGTGAAGGATATCTATGAGGAGCGGATGCTTGCCATGGCCACCCGGGACCACCCTGTGCTGGTCCGGATCCAGGAAACGGTGCTCTACGGCGTGGTGGAGACGGCAGATTGCTATTACATCGCCGGGCCCGTGGGCTGCCAGGACACCATCCCCCTGAAGCACGACTATGAATATGATCTGTCCGAGGAGGACTTCAAGTGGATGCCGGAGTGCGACATGGCCTTTTTCACCGGGAAACTTCTCCTGCTCCACAACGTCCTGGGGGATGCAACCCTGCCAGTCCAACCGTGCATCACCGCCAACACGGCCGATGAGAGTGCCGAACTGCACGCCGCCTTCACCCGGCAGGTCTTTGCCAACCGGGAAATCCAACGCCGCCACAATCCCCATGACCACGAGCTGCGGGAGATGATGTGCATTGAGACCGGGGACGCCTATCAGCTGAAGGTGACCTGGTCTGAGCAGTTTGCCGGAGAGTTCGGCACCACCTCCACCAACCCGGACCGGGACATGCGCAACCTGGGGCTTGTCACCGTAGCATTTGCCACCCGGGCTGCCATTCGGGGCGGGGTGCTGCCGGAGATTGCCCTCAGTCTGGGCGATGTATATATGCAGAAGATCGACACCACACCCATGCTCATGGAGGTGATGGGGCTGGCCCGGGCCTGTGAGATGGAGCTCACCGGCCTTGTGGCCAAGGAAAAGCAGCGGCGGGATGAGAGCAAGTCTGGCCAGGAGAACCCCATGGTGCGCCGGTGCAAGGACTACGTATACAAGCACCTGCAGGAGAAGCTCAGCGTGAAGACCATTGCCGATGAACTTGGGATCCACCCCAACTACCTCTCCACCCTGTTCCGGGAGGACACCGGCATCACCCTTTACGACTACATCATGGAGGAGAAGCTGGACCTGGCCAAGAAGCTTCTCACCTTCACGGACTACTCGTACAGCGACATCTCCACCTATCTCGCCTTTTCCTCCCAGAGCCATCTGGGCAAAGTCTTCAAAAACGCCACGGGCCTCACCTTGATGCAATACCGGAACAAATATCGGGAGTAGGGCGTGCTTCCCTGCCCTTTCCCCGTCTTTCCTCGCACACAATCCAAAACGGATCGGCCCTGGAGTCCAGAGCCGATCCGTTTTCCTGTCTATTCCCCGCGGACTCTGCCGCAGCAGATCACTTTTTCTTCTTCCGCTTGTTCTTGCCCTTCTTCCGGCTGAGGCCCTTCCGCTTGGTGTTGTGGACATGGCAGGGCTGTGCGGACCTGGTCTTCGGGGTCTGGCCGGTCCCGGAGCGGGGGAAGCCGCCATTGTTCGAGCCTCCCGCAAAGAGGTCTCCGAAGACATCGTGGATATCCTCGTTGATGAACTCCCTGGGATCAAAATGGTAGCCATCCTCATCCACGTACTCTTCTTCGTCCTCGTCCACATCATCCTCATCGTCCAGCAGATCCGCAGGGTCCTCGTCATCCTCTTCCCCGGAAGCCTGCTCCGCCTTCTTCTCTTCCGGCAGATTGGGCATGGGGATGTCCGGCCGCTCCCACTGGGTGGCGGAGAACATCTTCTCCAGGGCGGTGCGCTTATTCTTGTTCACCAGCTCCTTTACGGGGCTGTTGAACTTTGTGGCCGCCATCCTGGCGAGCTCTGTGAGGTAGTTGAAGGTGTGCAGATCGCTGTTCCAATAGAAGGTGCTGCAGCGGACGCTCCCGCACTCTGGGATCTCGTGGAAAAAGCTGCAGAAGAAGTTCAGCACGTCTCCACCGCACACGGTGATGAGGTCGATGTAGTAGTTCTTGGTGCCCTCGGCCCATCCCACAAAGCAGATTTCGTCCCCCAGCGCCTTGCGGGCGGCGTTCTCCAGGGCCTCGCGGAATTGCTGGAAGTTCTCCCCGCACACCGCTCTGGGGATCACCAGGAACCAGCCGCCGGAGCCGTACCGCTGCATGGCGATCAGGTGGTCTTCCCTGCGCTGGAAGTACATCTCCTCCAGTTCCGGCATGGCAGTCTCTCCGTGGGTGATGTCCGCCCGGGGACGGGGACTGCGGATCGGCTCCCGGGTGTATTTGCGGCGCCGGCGCTCCAGCACCTGGTCCAGCGGGATGTCGATGGCCATGTTGCGGGCCTCGAACTGCGCCCTCAGTTCCGGGATGGGGAAGGACCTGCCGGTCGGGTCAATGTCCGCCAGGGCGATGTAGTCCACATAGAGCAGCCGGGCAGACAGGGGCAGATTGGCGTTCACGCAGTTGATGGCAGCCACCATGGCCTCATGCCCTCTTTGCGCTCGGGTGAGCTCCTTCAGATGCGGGTGCCAGACGCCCAGCACCACGTTGGCGTCATCTCTGCTCTGGGGGCGCTTCTTGTACTCCCCAATGAAGCTGATGTCCACATGGACCTGATCGGCGGGGAACAGCTGGTCTATCAGCAAGCACACATTCTCGGGGTAGTTGGAGGCATCCAGGGTAATATCCCAGTTCTTCGCCACCTTGGCCGGGACGTGGTTCAGGAGGTACAGGAACGGGTGCAGGGAGAAGATGCCGTCCGGGAGGCCCAGACAGATCGTCCCTTTTCTTTGCTCCGCGGGAGGTATCACTGTCAGCTCCTGGGTGGGGAAGCAGGAGAGCCAGGACACCATCAGATCATCGATGGCTTTCGGGTCACTGTTTGAGGCCTTGCGCAGTTTCAGGTCCAGCTTCTGGAAGATGCCCCAGATCCGCTCCTGGCGGCCCTTCCAGTTGTTCGAGCTGGCATAGTAGCTGTTGTAGAAGTCGATATTCCCCAGGGTGTTGTAGTTCTGCGGATCATTGGCCCGCTGGAACAGCTTTGCCGCCTCCTGATACCGGGTCTCCTCGAAATAGAGCCGCGCTACAAGGGACAGCAGGGCGGGCGGGGCGTCCGGGTCATCGGTGTAGGGGTTCAGCTCCTCGAGAAAGGTGTGGACTTTGTTGTAGTCCATCTCCACCTCGCCGGTGTAGACCTTGCCCCAGAGGTAGTTTTGTACCTTCTTCATCAGGCCGGTCACCGTTTTTAACCGTTCCTCAAATTCTTCGTCCGTAAGCATGGAGACTGGCAGCACGCTGCACCCCGCCTTTCTGTGGTCTTGATAGCCTATCATACCTGCTCCGGCCAAATGCGTCAAGGAAATTCTGAACGCCGGCTCCCTACTTCTGCCGCCGCGCAAAAGGATCGGCCATGGAATCCAGAGCCGATCCTTTTGCCTGTCTATTGTCCCAGTAGCGGATGACATAGCCTGAGAAGCAACAGACGTAGCCGCAGCAACCAAGCCAGTCCCTGGATTGTCGCTTCTTCCCAGGGACATCTTGTACAATTCTGCAATATTGGTCAGTTTTTCCTGTTCACAAAGGGTTCCGGTATGGTGTATGCTGGCTCTTAGAAAGGGGTGTTTGCGCATGTCAAATGTATTTAACACGGCAAAGTACATTCTCGGGAAGCAAGGCCGCATGAGTACCTGGAAACTGCAGAAGTTGTGTTACTACAGCCAGGCATGGTCCCTCGCATGGACAACCAGGCCTCTGTTCGGCGAGGATTTTGAAGCATGGTCCAATGGGCCTGTATGCCGTGCTCTGTACAACATTCACCGCGGAAAGTTCACTGTTACAATCAACGACTTCCCGGAGAGTCTTGAGGCGCTTCCTGCTCTCGATGAGGATCAGATCGACACCATCGATAATGTACTCAGATGCTACGGAGATTGGGAACCGTATGAGCTTCGGGAACAGACCCATAAGGAAGAGCCCTGGCAGATGGCAAGAGGTGATCTGAAAGACGGCGATATCGGAACTACAATCATTCCGAAAGATGTCATGGGCGAATTCTACGGCAGAGAGATTCAGTAAAAAGCTGTTTCGACCTCAAAGGAATTGACAAAAGATTCCAATTTTGAAAAGCCAGCCAGCAGTTCGAACGAAAAGCCAATATGGAGGTTTGAGCGGATTGATCGTGATGGACCGTTTGCGTTTGATCTTGCAAGGCAAGATTTCAAGCACAAAGAGGGTTCTTCAGAAGCTGATGGAGTATGTAATTCGCTCGCGTGCATCCTTACTTAAGCCGTTCGAAGAGAGATAATGATGCTTTGACTTGCCGCCATCGTGAGTCTGCGACACGATTTCGTTCCATGTCATGATTTGGGTGTCAAAAGGGTACCACCGGCCACAATACCGGCGGTGAGCGCCATCAAAAGGTGGCGATAGCCTG
>CANRFN010000189.1 GCA_947629915.1 uncultured Oscillospiraceae bacterium
GCCATATTGGAGGGGCAATTTTGAGAACTTTTTTCAAAAAACCATCTCCTCTATGCAGACGAGCCAGGTTGCCGGAATCCTGCTCCTGGGGTTCATGAACCTGCAGATCTGTGCCCAGTGGAGCGGCATGGGCCCGGTCTTGGCAGCCGGCGTCATCGCCGTACTCATTGTGGCGGTGGTCGTCTCTGTATACCTGTTTCCGGGCCTGGCACTCTACGAGATGAAGATGTCTGATCTCGTGAAGATGTGTGTCTGCACCGCGGTGGCCCATCCGCTCAACACCCTGATGATCGCCTCACTCAACCTGGTCTCCATTGTGCCGTCTATCCTGGACGAAGTGAACCGTCCGACTTACGCATTTGCGGGCACGTTCTTCGCCTTTGCCCTGATCGCCTATGTGATCGGGAAGAAGATGCTGCCGCAGTTCCAATCCGGGCTGGCGGGAAAGCGGGCCCCGGCGGCCAGTCGGGAGCCGCTGGCTTCGGCCTGAATCCTAGAATTCTCATAAAAGAGGTGCAGCCATGTTTCAGTCTGTTAGCGTTCAGGTGAACTGCCTGAAGGGAAGAACGATCCGGCGTGAGGTGTCTGTAGGGCAGGGGGCTTTGGAGGAGGACGGCTTCCGCATGGCTGTCTCCGAAAGAGATGCCGGGGGATGTCTCCTGGGGGAGATCTCCCTGGACATTCTCCAGGTGGACCCCCTCGGCGAGCGGTTTAACCTAGCCCTTGAGACCCCAGTTCGGGTATTCCTCCCCATGAAAGAGCGGCCGAAGAAGATCACGGCCATGTACCTGTACAACCCCTGGTGGACCCGCCCCACCTTTGCGGACAGCTTTCGGGAGATCCCCCCGCGCACCCAGATCGCCTTCTTCCAATACGAGGACCGCTGTGGGTGCCTCGTCCCCATGGTGGGCAAGCACTTTAAGAGCACGCTCACAGCGGGCACGGACACAGAACTGTGCCTGGAGATGACCGCCTGTGTGGCCGGCCTGAACCGGCTGGAGGAGCCGCTGTTCCTCTGGTCTGAGGCCCCCACCGTGACAGATGCGGTGCACAAGGCCTTTGCTTGGCTCTCGCAAGAGAAGGGCATCCTTCCAAGAGAGGGCCGGAAGCTCCCGGAGATGTTCCGCTACCTGGGCTGGTGCAGCTGGGATGCCCTCCATACGGATGTCTCGGAGGAGAAACTGCGGGAGAAGGCGGATGAGCTCGCCGAGAAGCACATTCCCATCCGGTGGATGCTGATCGATGACGGCTGGATGCCGGTCCGGGACAAGATGCTGACCGGGTTTGCCCCGGACAAGGCCAAGTTTCCCAACGGCTTCCGCGCCATGACAGAGAAGATCCGGGCCAAGGCGGGGATCCGATGGTTCGGGGTCTGGCATGCCCTGGGCGGCTACTGGGGCGGCGTGGATCCGGATAGCCCCCTTGCGCAGCGGGAGAGACCGTATCTGTACCGCGGTTCCAACGGCTGTCTCGTTCCAAGCCCGGAGACGGGGGCAGGGTTCTACCGGGACTGGTGTGATCTCCTCCGGCGGGAGGGGATCGACTTTCTGAAAGTAGACGGCCAGAGCTGCGCTCCATTTTACTTTGAAAACTGTGTCCCAGTGGCCGCCGCTGCCCGGGGCATGAACCAGGCGCTGGAGAGCGGCGGCTATCAGATGCAGGGCGCCATCATCAACTGCATGGGGATGGCCATGGAAAACATCCTGGCAAGGCCCACCACCGCCCTCTCCCGCAACAGCGATGACTTCCTGCCGGACCGGGAGGAGAGCTTCGCCGAGCACCTGATCCAAAACGCCTGGAACTCCATCTACCACAACGAGATCTACGTCTGCGACTGGGATATGTTCTGGACCAGGCACAAGCACGCCGCCAAACACAGTCTGTTGCGGGCGGTGAGCGGAGGGCCCATCTATTGCAGCGACAAGATCGGGGATACGGAACCGGAGGTGCTGCGGCCGCTGGCCTGTTCCGATGGGAGAATTCTGATGATGGACCGCTCTGCGAAACCCACCGAGGACTGCATTTTTGCCGATCCCCGCATAGAGGGCGTTCTGAAACTGCACAACATCGCCGCCGGCGGTTCCAGCGGCGGAATCGCGGCGTTTAACCTGACCGGCATGGCGCAGTCCTCTGCCTTTACACCGGCGGACATCCCGGACCTGCAGGCCGCAGACCGCTACTGGGTCTATGACTGGTTCCACGGCGACATCCACTCCCTGGGGCGGGACGAGGCGTATGCCGCAGAGCTGGAGGCGGACGGATTTGCCTGGTACGTGCTGGTCCCGCAAGGGAAGAATGGGTCCTGCCTGGGCCTGCTGGACAAATACGCCGGCATCGCCGCAGTGGGGAGCGTCCGCGAGGCAAAAGACAGCCTGTCTGTTGTGCTCCGCACCTCCGGAACGGTGGGGTGGGCCGCAGACAGAGCGCCGAGAGCCGTGCTAGTGGACGGCACGGATGAGACCGAAAAGATAGAGCGGAGCGGGCAGCTGTATCGGCTGCCCCTCCCCGAGACCGCAGACCAGACAGTGCTCACCATACTTTGGTGATATCGCAAAGGAGCCGCGCACATGAGCATTCACTACGATGCTGAGAGGAAGACCTTTACCCTCGCCACCTGCAACACCACCTATCAGATGATGGTAAATGAACTGGGCCACCTGATCCACCTCTATTACGGGCGCCGGGCAGAGGGCACCATGGACTACCTGTGTGTCCCCCGGGACTGCGGGTTTTCCCCCAACCCCTATGAGCTCCGATCGGTGCGCAGCTGGTCCCTGGATCTGCTGCCCCAGGAGTACAGCGGGTCCAACGCCGGGGACTACCGGCTGAGCTCTGTCCAGGCCGTGACCGATTCCGGGGTGTGGGGCGCAGACTTGCGGTATCTCCGACACGAGATCCGGTCTGGCAAGTATGCGATCTCCGGGATGCCCTCCGCCTTGGACCGCGGCGGAGATGCGGAGACGCTCTCCGTGACGCTGCGGGACGCCGTGAGCGGACTGGAGGTGGAACTGCTGTACGGCGTGTTCAAACAGGGGGACGTCATCACAAGGGCTGCCCGTCTCACCAATACAACGGACAAGCCGATCCGGCTGGAGAAGGCGGCATCGGTCTGCTTGGATCTCCCCTACGGCAGCTGGGATCTGATCCACTTTACCGGCCGGCACACCATGGAGCGTGAGCTAAACCGCGCCCCGGTGATGAACGGCATTCAGACGGTGTCCTCCCTGCGGGCCACCTCCAGCCATCAGCACAACCCGTTCGTGATCCTCTGCGACCACGCGGCCGGCGAGGACCGCGGAGACTGCTACGGCGTGATGCCCGTGTACTCCGGCAGCCACCGGACCGATGTGGAACTGGACCAGTCCGGGAGCGTGCGGCTGGTCTCCGGCATTCAGCACGAGCAGTTCTCCTGGAAGCTGGAGCCCGGCGCCTCTTTTGACACCCCGGAAGTGCTGCTCGCCTTCACCCACCAGGGCCTGACAAAGCTCTCTCAGGTGTACCACCGCTTCCTCCGCGGAAACCTCTGCCGCAGCAAGTTCTCCAACCTGTCCCGGCCGGTGCTCATCAACAACTGGGAGGCCACCTATTTCGATTTCACCGAAGAGCTCATCCTGGACATTGCCCGCCAGGCAAAAGCGCTGGGGGTGGAGATGCTGGTGCTGGACGATGGGTGGTTTGGCACCCGCAATGACGACAACAGCGGCCTGGGAGACTGGTTCGTGAACCGCTCCAAGCTGCCGAACGGGCTGGAGCCTCTCATCGCGGAGATCAACCGCATGGGATTGAAGTTCGGCCTCTGGGTGGAGCCGGAGATGGTGAACGAGGACTCGGAACTGTACCGGGCCCATCCGGAGTGGGTGATCCGGGTGCCCGGACGGGGACCGGCCATCAGCAGAAATCAGATGGTGCTGGACCTGTCCCGGGAGGACGTGGTGGACCACCTCTATGAGGTACTCTCCGGCCTGCTGACTCAGTACCACATTGAGTACATCAAGTGGGATATGAACCGGAGCGTCTCGGATGTGTACTCCAGCGCCCTTCCGCCGGACCGCCAGGGCGAGGTGTATCACCGGTATGTGCTGGGGCTGTATCAGCTGCTGGATCGTCTGACCACTGCCTTCCCGGATGTGCTCTTTGAGGGGTGCTCCGGCGGCGGAGGCCGCTTTGACGCCGGCATGCTGGCCTACTCCCCCCAGATCTGGACCAGCGACGACACAGATGCCATCGAGCGCCTCACCATTCAGTACGGCACGTCCTTTGGCTATCCGATCTCCTCTATGGGCGCCCACGTCTCCGCCTGCCCAAACCATCAGACGGGCCGGACGGTCCCCATTGGCACCCGGGCCGTGGTGGCGATGGCCGGGACGTTCGGATATGAGATGGACCTCAATCGCCTTACCGATGCGGAGAAGGAGCAGGTGCGGGAGCAGATCGTCCGCTTCCACGCCTATGCGGACCTGATCCGGGAGGGGGATTACTTCCGCCTCACGCCGGTGGACAGCACCCAGACCTATGCCGCTTGGCAGTTTGTGTCCCAGGACTGCCGTGAGACACTGGTGAGCGCAGTGGAATCCCGGCCGCGTCTCAACCTGGGCCCCATCTGCGTCCGTCTGAAGGGCCTTGACCCCGATGCCCTGTACCGGGTGGAGAGACAGGATATCTTCGGATGTAGGATTCCGCCGGAGCGGATCCCCATGGGCGGGGCGGACAACGTGTACTCCGGCGCGTCCCTCATGTATGCCGGGTATGTGCTGCCGCTGCTGTCTGGAGAGTATCCGAGTGTGCAGATTCTGCTGCAAAAAGTGCCCTGAGAGAGGAGGAGCAGGCAATGAAACGGATCCGCCAGTGGTGGACTGAGGAGAGGGCCAAGGTGAAGAACCTCCCGTCGGAGAAGCGGATGCCCTACATCTGGAGCTACTACCGGCTCTGGATCATCGGGATCCTGGTCTTCGCCTTTGTGTTGGTCTGGGGCGTGCACCACTACTTTACCACTGAGCCGGACTATTGGTTTTTTGCCTGCTTCGCCAACACCCGGGCCGACATCGGGGACGGCTCGGAATTCTGGCAGGACTATGCGGACTATGCCGGGTATGATCTTGCCGAGAAAAACCTTGAATTCAATGCGCAGGTCTTCGTGGACCCCGCGGGCTACACGGCCGGCAACCAGTACTACCAGCTGCTGATCGCGTACCTGGACAGCGGGACCCTGGACGTCCTGGTGATGGGGAGAGAAGATCTGCAGGCCATGGGGAGATCCGGCAGGCTGATGGACCTGGAAGACCCGCGGATGCAGGCGATCTTGGAGCAGTACCAGGACCGCCTGATCTGGGCGGAGCCGCTGGACGAAGAGTACGGGAAGGACCTGGTCCCGGTGGGGATCGACCTCTCCGGTTCCATCCTGGACGAGGCATACCCCGAGGGGGCGGCGCTGGGAATCAACGCCAAAGTGCCGCACCCCGCGGAAGTGGAGACCTTCCTATCATACCTGTTTGCCGGTGCAGCCGGATAGGCCATCGGATCGCGAAAACAACACTTGTCTGCTCCATAGAAGGAGCGCTTTCCCTCCCTCCTCTGGCCCCCGGGTTCGCCCGGGGGCACGTTTCCTTTTTAAGAAGGCGATTGACAATGCGTCCCAATTTCTATAAACTGTCTCCGACATGCCGGTGCCCTCGTGCGCTGGCGGGATATTGCTCTGAAGGAGGAGCTTGTATGGTAAAACGCAGAATCTTGGCAATCCTTCTGGCCTTGGCGATGCTGTTCTCCACCACAGCTGCGGCCGCATTTGCGGCGGAGGAAGACAACGGAGCGGCGTACATCACCGACAAGGAAACAGCTGGCCAGAAGCTCTATGAGATGGGCTTGATGAGCGGGCGGGGAACGAATCCGGATGGGACCCCGGATTTGGCCCTGGACAAACCCGTAACCCGCATTGAGACGGTGGCCATGCTGGTGAACCTGTTGGGGCATGGATCGGATCTGGCGCCTATCAAAGAGGAACCTGGCTTATCTGCACAGAGGAGATGGTTTTTGCGAAAAAGTTCCTTAATTTGCCCCCCCCAGCATGGAACGCAACTCACATTGCCGAAAGAGCTATAGTGTGCGCGTATGACGGACATAGTAGCATATG
>CANRFN010000190.1 GCA_947629915.1 uncultured Oscillospiraceae bacterium
TACACCAAAAAAACGAGGGAGGCCAAGAAAGACGGACACCTCAGCACTATAGTACAAAGATTTGCGGTTCTTTTATTCCATACTTTGCAAATTAGGACAGGAGGCATCTTATTGCCGGGAAGAGAACGTTGCAATGAGAGCGTACTTTCAACTAAGTCAAAAGAAACGCGCTTCCATACTTTGCAAATTAGGACAGGAGGCATCTACAGTGGCAAGCATCTTTGATATAGCAGAATGGTTCTTGGCAAAAGAGAGGATGACGCATAAAAAGCTTCAGAAGTTGTGTTACTATGCTGTTGCCTGGAGCTGGGCTATTTATCCAGAGCCTCCGATTGCGGAGGCGGTGTTTGAGGCATGGCCGCATGGACCTGTCTGTAGAGTACTGTACGAGAAGTATAAAATGTATGAATTTCGTTATATTCCACAGGGAAAGAAACCGAACCTGCTTTGTGAAGAGGAAGAGAGTTTCTTGGAGGACACTTGGGCGACCTATGGAGATATGACGGGTAATGCTTTAGAAGCGCTGGCTCATTCTGAGCCACCCTGGCAGAAAGCGAGGATGATGGTGGATGAGACCAGCAAATCAGATAAGCCAATACTTCCAGAGGACATGAAAGAGTACTACCGTTCAATCTATATCCGTGGAGACGCGTAATGATTTGAAGAACAAACGTTTTGGTATCGACAATGTAACATCCTGATCATGGTTGAAGAACTCTGCCATGGTGTGCCCTAATACAGACAGGGTGAACGCAACCGTTTGAAAATGGACCAGATATCCTGCTCTCGGGATATCTGGTCTATTTTGAGGTAAAAGCGGTAGAAACTGCTGTTGTACTACCAACCTTGGCACTTTGTATGCGGTTTTGATCATAAGACGAGAAACACGGCATATCGTAATACATTTTTCCGTCCGAAACAGATCTGATTTAACTTCTTGTAGATGACTGCCGAAATGGTGAAAATAGCACTTGCAATCACGGATGAAAAGGCGCATACTAGAAAAAGCGCTGCTGGAGTGCCGCGTTTGAAGGCACCACTGGGTACGGGAATCTAAACTGCACATGAGACACAGCAGACGGATATTAGATACTATACTTTCGACTTCATACCATGGCATGCTATTACTAATCATGGCCAGAGAAAATAAAGTGGCAGGAACTCTTTTGAGAAGAGCAAGAATCAACAGGAAAAGAGGGAAATGACGTGGAAGAGTATATACTTTGCTTAAAAAAGCTCACATTCTTCTTTGAAATGCTATTATTAGCCTGCTGCGTGATGGCCTCTTTGTACTGCAGAGGGAAGTCAGCTATTCTATTAGCCAAGACTATCATGAACCCCGCGGTATTTACGCTTATTCTAACGGCAGATGTGCGGATGCTCGATAACAGATTCTTCAATGACAAGGGTAATCTTCTTGCTACATTTCTTGGAACTATCTTCAGGTGGGAGGGCTTTCAAAAAAGACGAGACACTTCTGGATGTGCCCAAGAGCTTCACCAGTGAGTGCTGGACTTTGATCAAGCGAGATGACGAGGGGTATTAATCCTGTGTGACCTATCAAAGCATTGTGCAAGCCAAAGTGACTAAGGATATTGATGCGTGCAGAGTGTGTACATTGCTGACAGGGGATGGGCTGAGGTGTTTAGAATGCCAACACACCGTTCGCTGCCTAGGATAGTATTGTGCACAGGCTTGGACACACATCATGGAAAAAGCAGCAAAGAAACATGGCACAACAACGCGTGACCGTTGACTTGCTGCTTTTTGTAAGTGGAATTTATTCAGAAAATACTTCGACTTTTGATTTGCTTTGGCTTAAATTACCTATGGCACTAATTTGCACATAGCCAATATAATCTGGCCGAAAAAGAGTGCAAATATAAATTGCGGGAGGCGATAATCTGTGGCGAACATTTTTGATGTGGCGGAGTGGTTCTTGTCCAAAGAACGTATGACGCATAAAAAACTACAGAAACTTTGCTACTATGCGGTAGCTTGGAGCTGGGCCGTTTACCCAGAGCCGCCAATTGTGGATGCCGTGTTTGAGGCGTGGCCCCATGGACCGGTCTGCAAGGCGTTATATGACAAGTACAAAGAATGGGGATTCGCTTATATTCCTAAGGGAGAGAAGCCGTCCGTATTCAGCGAAGAAGCAGAAGAATTTCTCCAAGACATCTGGACCACATACGGAGACAAATCTGCTAATGCGCTCGAGGCGCTATCTCATTCTGAGCCCCCGTGGCAGAGAGCAAGAAATGGACTTGATGGGAGTATGCCGTCAAATAACTTGATCCGCCCGGTAGATATGCAAGAGTACTATCGCTTGATCTATATCCTAGGAGATGCGTGATGGGGAAGGGCAGTAAGCAGCGCGGCGATGTTCTGAAGGTTCCAGTGCTGACTGATTCGAAAGAAACTGACAAGAGCAGAAAATATACTGAACCAGCCCCAACAGCGTGGAATACAAACTTTACAATACCAGATAAGAAGCCTGAAAGCGGAAAACTGACAGATTCAAATGATACGCGATTCATCATTAGCTTTCGATATAAATTGAAAAAAGCGTATACATTTACTGACTTGCAGTGGAAAAACGTAAAGGAGTTTCAACGTTTTCTCGACAAGGTGTCAAATATGACGCTGGATCAAGTTGAGAAACTGTATCATCGCGATGATGATCCGAATGATCTCTTCAATGGAGAACAAATAACGCATTATAAGGTGACCGATTCATTCCGCATTCATGGCGTTTTTGAGAATGGGCTTTTTGTCGTGCTCAGGCTTGACCTAAATCATAGGGTTCATTCAAAATAGACAATTCAGATGTAAAGTAACGATTTTGGCCGTGAAAACAGGTCTTCTAAACTAGGGATAGACGCACAGCGTAGCGCACACGCTGGGATAGTGCTCATGCAAGGATTCCACTATCTGCTCGTATTTTTCAGCCGGGGATCGTGCCTAACGTCTGGAACAAGCGGTACCGGCGGGACATCCTGATGCCCAACCAACTGGCGGTACATGAGGATGTGACCATCGGCGAGGACATGGTCTGCACGTACGCCTGCCTGTTGGACCAAAAGCTGTTCCGGTACACAGTGGAGTACCTGCGGGACACAAAGCAGGTCCACAACCTGATCTATGTGTACAGCGTCGACGGGGACAACACCAAGGGATCTGTGGATGCCTATGCGAAGCGGTATCCTGGGGACGACTATGTGGATGTCATCGGCTTTGACCTCTACTATAAAGATCCGGGCGCAGACAGCGGACCGTGGCTCGCGCAATTTGAGACGGAGGCGGCTGCGGCGCAAAAGTTTGCCGAGCAGCACAAAAAGGTCTTTGCCGTGACGGAGACGGCGATCATGCGGACCACGCCCGCCCAGGGGGATGTGGCAACGGCGCTGAACCGCACCGGCAATCCGGAAAAGCAGTGGTTTGAGAAGGTTTTGAACATCCTGGCGAAGTCCAAAGCCAGCTATTTTCTCACCTGGACCAACAACTCAGAAGTGTTCCATGTCCCCTATGTAAAGGCCGTCAACAGCGATGGGAGCCTGTGCGGACATGAGATGATGGACAGCTTCATAAAGTTCTTCAACGACAAGCGGTCTGTGTTTGCAGTCAATCAGAAGGACCTTGTGGATTCCTTCTGCAGTACCGTGTCTCTATGGGGACATCGAGCAGTCAATGCAGAGGATGAGAGCCGGAGCTACTTTTACATGGTCCCGGCGGAGCACCCAGTTACCTCCTTTGAAGTGACCTTTACGAAGGAGGGTCCCCACTATGTCTGGGCCGCTTCGGCGGATGGCAAGAATCTTCATCTGCCGCAAGCCGAATATGAGGAGGGCACCTATGTCATCCCGGTTCCGGAGGGAACCAGCGAGATCGGATTCAATATATTCACCAGTGAGATTGATCTGCTGAATATGAACATTCCCGGGGAAGTGCCGGCGGAGACCTCACACAGCGGCCATTACCTCTCAATTCTCGGAGACAGCTTTTCGGTGTCCGACGCATGGAGAAGCGATGACAACGACCAGGATGCCTATGCGGCGCAGACAAAATGGTGGTTTGCGGCGGCGAAGGGCTTCGACATGAACATCTTGGTCAACAGCAGCATCAGCAGCACCGGTGTCAGCCTGGACTATCCGAAGGGGCTGGCAATACAGGCCTCGTCAGATGCACGCAGCTGCATACCGAAGCCAGAACACCGGATGATATTTTCGTCCTGCTGGGCGTCAACGATATGTTCTCAGGCAAAGACCTGTCTGTCATTCAAAAAGAATATGGGCAGATGATAGCGTCCATGAAGGAACGCTATCCCAACGCATCTATTACCTTGTTCACCTATCCTTACATACATGCGCCATCGTCTGGCAAGGACTTTACAGTGGATCTCAAGGAACTCAATGATGTGATCAAAAAGGTCGCAGAGGAAAATGATCTCGAGCTAGTGGACCTGTCTGGAAGCGGTATTACGGCTAAGAACGTAGGAAACTATACGCGTTCTAATGAGGATATCCATTACAACCGGGCGGGGCAGGAGCTGGTTGGAAAGGCAGCTGTGACAGGCCTGAAGAAGTTGTGGAAATGAGCCTAGTGCCTCTTGAATAATGAGTAAAGCACATCCCCAGTCTGATGGTGTCATCAGACTGGGGATGTGCTGTTTTGATGTGTTTTCTCTTTTCAGGGACTTGCAGATACGCTCAGTTTGCCTCTACAGTGCTGTCCAGGACATGCTGTACGGCGTCCCCTAAGGATATCCCATCTCCCACCCGCACTGTCTGGCAGCCGGCGGCTTTGCCCGCTGCCATGTCGTTGGCGGAGTCCCCGATCATCCAGCTGGCGGCCAGGTCTATGTTGTACCGCTCCGCCGCCTGCAGCAGGAGGCCCGGCTTCGGCTTGCGGCAGGTACAGTCTATCTTGTACTCCGGCCGCTCTCCGGGGAATCCCTTGTCCGGGTGGTGTGGGCAGATGAAGATGCCGTCCAAATAGGCGCCCTTCTGACCTAACAGGGTCTCCATCTTCCGGTGGATCTCCCGGAGCGCCTCCCAGGTAACCTCACCCCGTGCGATCACCGGCTGGTTGGTAACCACGATGGCGAGATATCCGCTGCGGTTGATGGCGCGGATGGCCTCGGCTGCTCCATCCAAAAGTTCAAAATCATCGATGCTGCGCAGAAAGCCCACATACTTGTTGATGGTGCCGTCCCGATCCAGAAAGATGGCCTTCTGCTTGCAAGCCAGGTTCCGGCTGCGGACCCGGCCGCTCTCAATGTCCAGCTCCACCTCTCGGATCCGCTCCGGGGTTCCCATGTCCTTCACGTACTCCGGAGAGCGGTATGCGTAGATCTTGCCGGCCGGAATAGAGGGCTTGAGGATGTCCCTGTCCAAGTCTGTCTTCTTGGGCTCCGCGAGTCTCTCCAGCATCCGGGGGGACAGAACGTGGATGCCGGCATTCACACTGTTGGAGTACCAGCCCCGCTCGTCCTCCTTGGTGAGCCAGCCGTGCACGCACCCGTTCTCGTCCGCGATAATGAGGCCGCTGTCGTAAGGGTGGTCGTTGGGGTGGACCAGCAGTGTGGCGTCTGCGCCATGGGCCTTGTGGTATGCCAACAGCCGGCTGAAATCCACATCGAAGATCATGTCGCCGTTGAGCAGGAGAAAGTCGTCCTGGACCCTGTCTTTCAAGTAATACAGCGCCCCGCCTGTGCCGAGGGGGATCTCCTCCCGAATGTAGTCTATGTGGACGCCGAACAGACTGCCGTCCCCAAAGTGTGCGATGATCTGCTCTGCCATGTGCCCCACCGTGAGCACAATATCCGTGATGCCCTGCTGCTTGAGGCACTCGATCTCATGTTCCAGTACCGGCTTTCCCGCCACCGGGAGCAGGGGCTTGGGAATGGTGCTGTTCAGGGCTGCGATCCGGGTGCCCTTCCCGCCGGCCATGATCACAACAGTTACGTTCTTTCCGTTCACACAGGGTGCGTCGTTCATGTGGGTTCGTTCCTCTCTGGAAATATACTCAACGTCGAAAACATTTGCATGGTATAAAATGGCAATAATTTCACCTGGGCAAGAACTTCGAAAACCGAG
>CANRFN010000191.1 GCA_947629915.1 uncultured Oscillospiraceae bacterium
AGGGTGGGATTTAAAAATCGAGGTGGCCCGAATTTGTGCATTTCGACAAACTCAGGTCACCTCGCTGAATACTTACGTGCAGACATCCACTTTTACACCTATGCTGGGATCCGCATGGCCAGGATGAAGACGGACAAAAACGCACCGGTGTCGGTGCTTGCGCTGCTGGATGAACGTCCCGGCAGCCGGACGAGCCACTATGAAGAGGAGTGGAACGGCTTCTGGCAGTTCTGCAATGTAATGCAGTTCAACCGCAGCTTTACAGCTGCCAGCACCGTTGGACTGGACCAGCACGCATATGTGGCCCTTGATGTACAGACAATAGACGCCGCTACGATGCTCGCATCGTCTGCCAGTCTGGACGGAGAGGCCTGGTCTGAAATCCGTGAGATGCTCTTTGACGATGAAGCCAAACGCATGGCCGATCTCCTGGAGGAGAAGGGCATCCCCGCCCCGGACGATGCCGGCGTGGAGCTCACAGACAACAGCGGAATGGTCTTTGCGGAAGTGGAGCTCGTCTGGACAGAGCGGAAAATCGGTTACATGACAGAAGACCACCAGTCAGAACGGGCGCCTGCTGAGCGGGCCGGCTGGCGGATCTTTATGGCTGCAGATGAGATCGACAGGGTTTTCGAGGAGGGATGATGAATGTCTGAAACCGTCAGGGTAGCAATATCCTCTGATTTTCTCACGGCGTTTGCCGTCTTACCGCGGCAGATCCAGGGAAAGACAACAGAGTTCATGAACCGCTTCCGCAACAACCCTGCGGCACCTGAAATCCGCTATGAGGCGCTGGAGGTGTGCCGGGACGAGAAGATCTGCGCCGTCCGGATAGACGATGCGTATTGCTGCATTGTGGCCCGGCAGCCGGAGTCCGGAGTATACCTGCTCCTGTGGGTGGACCTCTGGGATGCGGCATGCACCTGGGCTAGGGCCAAACGCTGCGATGTAAACCCAATCACCGGCGCGATCCAGGTCTACGATGTACCGGATTCCCAACAGGCTGGACCAGCTGCGCGAGAGGCCATGCTCTTTGCCGGCATTTCGGATCGCGACCTCACGGAGCTCGGCGTGCCGGAGGACCAACTGGAGCTTGTCCGCAGCATTGAAAACACACAGGCGTTCTATGAGAAGAAAAGCTGCTTCTCCGCGGACACCTTTGAGACCCTGTCTTGGCTGGCCGAGGGCTTCCCGCTGGACGAAGTAAAGGCACTGATCCAGCAGGAGCGGGAGGCGGCGCGAGAGGCATCCAAGAACCTGGCAGACGCCCTAGACCACCCGGAGACACTCACGTCCTTTGTGGTAGTGGAGGGTGAGAACGAGTTGCGCCGGATCATGGCAGAGCCGCTGGAGAAGTGGCGGGTATTCCTGCACCCGACCCAGCGGAAGATCGTAAACAAGGTCTACGCCGGGCCAGCCCGAGTTCTGGGCGGCGCCGGTACCGGAAAAACGGTGGTGGCCATGCACCGGGCAAAACACCTCGCGGCTAAGCTGCAGGGCAGAGAGCGGATTCTCTTTACCACATACACGGCCAACCTTGCCTCAGATATCCGGGACAATCTCCGCAAAATCTGTACCCTGGAGGAGATGCGCCGGATCGATGTCATCCATCTGGACGCCTGGGTAATGCAGTTCCTGCGGGAGCACGGATACTCTGCTGAGATCGTCTATGATAACGACACCTACAAACTGTGGGAGGAAGCTGCCGCTCTGAACGACTTTGACGGCGAGTTCACGCCAGCTTTCTATCAGGAGGAGTACAACCGGGTCATCGTGGCCCAGGAGGCCTTCTCTCTGGAGAAGTATGTGAAGGCCACCCGCTTGGGGCGGGGCACCAGACTGGACCGTAAGAAGCGGATGAAGGTCTGGAGCGTGGTCCAAGGCTATCAGAACCTGATGAAGGAGCGGCAGGTACGGGACATCAATACAGCCATGTATGAGTGCCGCACGCTGCTTCTGCGGTCTGCTGCCGAGCCCCGGTATAAACATGTGGTTGTAGATGAAGGGCAGGATTTGAGCCCCAATGGGTTCCGGCTTCTTCGGGCAATCGCCGGGGAAGAGCACGAGAACGATATCTTCATCGTGGGAGATTCCCACCAGCGCATCTACAAGAACAGGGCGTCTCTCTCCCAGTGCGGTATCAACGTGCGGGGGCGGGGCAGCATTCTGCGCATCAACTACCGCACCACAGAGGAGATCCGGAAGGCCGCATTTGCCCTTTTGAACGGCATCTCCTTCGATGACCTGGATGACTCCTTTGACACCGGAGATCGCTGCCGTTCCCTGACCCATGGCAAGCCCCCGGAGGTCCGGCGGTATGCCAACGCCAACGAAGAGCTCAACGCAGTGATCACAGAGATCAGGCGTCTTGTGGAGAGCGGCGTTTCTGCAAAAGACATTTGCGTGGTAGCTCGCACCCACAGGCTCCTGGACGACTACATGTCCGAATTCGCCGCCAACGGCCTGCACTGCTTTGAGATCAAGCGAAACAAGGCCGACGACCGCAAGCTGGACGGAATCCGTGTCGCTACAATGCACAGGGTAAAGGGACTGGAATTCCAGTATGTCTTCATCGTAGCGGCAAACAACAGGATCATCCCCCTTGCCAGTATGGTTGAGAGCAGCACGGATGCCGTATCGGAGCAGGAGACCATCACTGCAGAAAAGTGCCTTCTCTATGTGGCCCTCACAAGGGCTCAAAAGGGAGCATATGTGAGTGGATATGGCCAGATGTCCCCGTTCTTAGTCCCAAGGCAGGGATAATGCGCCAGGTCACTCAAGAAACAAGTTGCCCAACCAGTGAGGAACCCCTCCTCCGGTTGGGCAATTTTCTTATTTTTCTCAAACTGATCTGGCCTCGCCAAGCAGAGGCCGCCTTGACACCCAGCATCTGGTGCTCTGGTCGTCCACCCGATAGCGTTGTGCACCCACCTGGCCGAAGTTTCTCTACCGCCTCTCAATGCAGCGGCGGCGGGGCTCTCCCCCCCCGCCGCTGCTGCATTTTGCCCCTTTCCGCCCGATCCCTCCACAGCCCCCTCAATTGGTCCGGCAAGTGCTACCACAACCTCACCCCTTGAACACCCTCGGGGACAGGGTCCCCACCCCATACTACCAGCCCAATCCCTCCCCTGCCCGCGCCGGACCCCGGCGCGGGCAGAAAATCGCCCAGACCTGCCCGATCTTCCACACGATTGCTCAAGAACCCTGCTTCTCCGTCCTGCGAGACACGGAGTTCTCCTTTGGAAACGCCAGCGGAAACGGGGAACCGGTTCCAAAGGATCTGCCAAGTTTGCGCCGCTCTCCCACGCGCCAGGCATACGGGGATACGAGACGTGCCCGTTTTCTGTTCGTCTCAGATGTTCCAAGTGGGTCAAGACACCCCCTGTGTTTCAGGCGGTCTCTGCCAGATGTCGCAGCACCAGGCATGGTCTCCCGCATCTTATGATAACGTTTCCAATTCGGAAATGTTGTATTTCCATCGTTTTTCTGGTGTTCTTTCTCTCGCTAATGCACAAAAACAGACTTTGCAGATTGTTCAGAACGCCGGTTCAGACTTTGCCACAAACCCTGTACGAATTCATCAAGGAGGAAAAGAAGAATGAAAAAACTGTTGGCTCTTGTTCTCTCCGCTGTCATGCTGGTCGGGCTGCTCTGCGGCTGCGGCGGCGGTGGCGAAGGCGGCTCTGCTGCTACCAATCCCCCGGCAACCCAGGCCCCTGCCACCGAGGCGCCCGAGCAGAACAACACCCCCGAAGATCCCAGCACCCCGGACACCCCGGAAGAGCCCGGCAACACTGAGGCCACCGGCTCCGTGTACTACCTGAACTTCAAGCCCGAGGCAGACAAGGCCCTGCAGGATCTGGCCGGCGTCTACACCTCCAAGACCGGCGTGCCCGTAAAGGTCGTCACCGCAGCCTCCGGCACCTATTCCGATACCCTCACCGCTGAGATGGGCAAGAGCGAGCCTCCCACGATCTTCAACATCGGCAACGCCGCCGGCATGGCGGACTGGGGAGACTATGCACTGGATCTCACCGGCGCCAAGTTCTTCGATGAGCGCATCAACGATGACTACGTCCTCTATGACGGCTCCACCCCCAAGGCTCTGGGCTACTGCTTCGAGTCCTTCGGCATCATTGTGCACACCAAGCTGCTGGCCGATGCCGGTCACAGCCTGGATGAGATCAAGGACTTCGCCTCCCTGAAGGCAGTGGCGGACGACATCCACAGCCGCGCCGCCGATCTCGGCTTTGACGCATTCTCCAGCCCCGGTCTGGACGGCTCCTCCAGCTGGCGCTTCTCCGGCCACCTGGCCAACATCCCCCTGTACTATGAGTATCGGGACAACGGTCTGAACGTGGGCAGCCAGCCCGCCACCGTCACCGGCGCCTACCTGGACAACTTCCGCAACATCTGGGATCTGTACATCACCGACACCGCTGCCTCCGCCACCAGCCTCACCAGCGCCACCGGCGACATGTCCGAGGCCGAGTTTGGCCAGGGCCAGGCCGTGTTCTATCAGAACGGCGACTGGGAGTATGCCAACCTCACCGGCAACTTCGGCATGGATCCCGCAGACCTCGCCATGATCCCCATCTACTCCGGCGTGGCTGGCGAGGACAAGGCCGGCCTCTGCAGCGGCACTGAGAACTGCTGGGCCGTCAACGCAAAGGCCTCCCAGGAGAACATCCAGGCCTCTCTGGACTTCCTGTACTGGATGGTAACCTCCGAAGAGGGCACCACCATGCTGCGGGACAACTTCAGCGGCGTTCCCTTCAAGGGCGCCAAGGAGACCATCAACGTCTTCGCCGGCGATGCCCGCACCTACGCTGAGGCAGGCAACTACACCATGTTCTGGGCCTTCAACGACACCCCCAACGTGGACAGCTGGCGTGCTACCGTGGTCACCGCACTGGCAGCCTACTCCGCCGCTCCCTCTGATGACACCTGGGCCGAGGTGGTCACCGCCTTCGTGGACGGCTGGGCCTATGAGTACAACGTGATCAACGGCTGATCTGACATACGAACCGAACCTAGAAACCTCTCTGCGGGGGCGGGTGGATAGCCCGCCCCCCCGCTTTCCATCCGGCACCTGCCGAATCCTGGCAGACCTGTTTGAAAGAGGGCGATTGTCTTGCGCAAACAAAAACCAAAGAAAAACGATGGCACGTCTGTGAACAGCATTCTGCTCCGCCGCCCCATTAAGCGGTGGTTCCCGCTGTTCATCCTGCCCACCTTCGTCTGCTTCCTGATCGGATTCGTCTGGCCCTTCCTGCAGGGTATCTATCTCTCCCTCTGCAACTTCAACACCCCGAAAGATGCGGAGTTCGTGGGGATCCAGAACTACGTGAAGGCCTTCCAGGACGCAGGCTTTGTACACGCCTTCAAGAACACGGCGGCCTTTGCTGTGGTGTCCATAGTCCTCATCAACGTGCTGGCCTTCGCCATCGCCTATGCCCTCACCCAGAAGATGGCCGGAGCAAACCTCTTCCGCACCGTCTTCTTCATGCCCAACCTGATCGGCGGCGTGGTGCTGGGCTACATCTGGTCCGTGATCTTCGATGCCATTTTGAAGGCGTACAACACCTATATCACCGCCAACGCCACCTACGGCTTCTGGGGTCTCGTGATCCTGGTGGCCTGGCAGCAGATCGGCTACATGATGATCATCTACATCGCCGGCCTCCAGGCAGTCTCCACCGAGATGATTGAGGCCGCCCGTATCGATGGCGCCTCCGGCTGGCAGAGTCTCACCCATGTGATCATCCCCAACGTGATGCCATCTATCACCATCTGCACCTTCTTAACCCTCACCAACTCCTTCAAGCTCTTCGACCAGAACCTGGCCCTCACCGGCGGCGACCCCTCCGTGATGATCGATGGCGCCAAGGTGAACATGACAGAGCTTCTGGCCCTGAACATCTACTCCACGTACAACATCAATAAGCGGTACCACGGCGTGGCCCAGGCCAAGGCAGTGGTCTTCTTCCTGCTGGTTGCGGTCCTGGCCATCGCCCAGCTGTGAAGCGACGTAGTGTGCTGCACCACGGACGCCACGCTATTTGAGGGGAAAATGCCGGATTTTGGGGACAC
>CANRFN010000192.1 GCA_947629915.1 uncultured Oscillospiraceae bacterium
AATCGGCAATTTCTTCATAGAGCCCCGCTAACCCAAGACTGTACCCATCAGCTGAACCCATCGCAGGCCTGCCATTCACCTCTCAGGAACAGATCTTCGTCATCATCGTGCGTCAAGATTATTTCAATGAACAAGACTAATTCATCATGAATAACCATCTTAAACAGCTGTTTGCTCTCGGCCCTGATGCTCACACAGTTCCGGCTTGCTTCTATGTCCACCTCGCTGGTTGCTTGAACAAAGCAATGAGCCTTGAAGTCTTTGCCTTTTTGATCCGCAAATGACTGCAATGCTTATTCTAATACGGGGCACCCCTGCTTGTTAAGAGCTTTTCAATGACAACATGTTTAAATCACCGATCTTCTAGATGCATCCACTCTAACTGGTTATAGCAGCACCTACCGCTCTTAGCACTGAGGATGGATCTATCATTCGACATTCGAATGTTTCCCTCAGATTCAGTACATCGAAATTAACAGTGATCTGCATTTGCTGAATTTAATACTTAATCATGCGTATTCCGTCAAACTGTCGGCGTTTTTAGGTAATTTTCTTGATAGAAACTATTTTGATAGACTGATTGAATCGTGGTGAGATATGGAGCAGCATTTAAACTAGGCTATATCACTTTGCGATCAGGCAAGGGGGTGTGAACTACAAAACCCCATAATTCGCATACTATCGATAGATATATTCGATTTTTCAAAACTGTTAATCAACCCTCCGCTGCGATCAGACTCTTGCCCTTTGGGAGTATCCGCACAGCGGTGTAGCCGGAACCAATGGGTTTGTGCGGGAGGCCATACGGCCTCCCGCACATCTTTTTTCCTGCAGGGCGGTTTACCAGCTTAGGGGAGCCCCTTAAGGAGGCGAAATCGATGCTAGACGCACTTGCCGTGTTTGCAATCATCTCGGGAACCTGCAGCATTCTCTCATCGGTGCTGCAGATCCTCCCCATTGTGAGAGCTGCATGGAAAAAGGCGAAGCCGTCTGTTGCACCAGACGGCTTCGATACGGTTTGCGATTCGTCAGAGTCGAGGCCAACCGAGTAAAGCTTCCTCTCATCTGCCAGCGCCATTATAAACTCTGAGGGACCGACTGTCAACAAGTATTTTGGTTTTTCTGTGAAAAAGGCCTAACAAAGTAAAGCGGCTTTATCTTATTTATTTTGTATTACATTTCACCGTTAAATATGCTGTTTCCGCAGGAATGGCGGCACCAGGCGGAATCCGCTATCGCTCCAGTCCGGACCATATCTCGCTGTCACAAGGGAGAGACGTCACCTTGAGACCGTCTGCGCCTATCGCATGCAGCTTCTCAAGATGCAGGCTCTTTCTCTGTCCAGATATAGTGGAAGCCGTCTGCGGGCACAGACGGCTTCGATACGGGTTCCGAATCGCAAGATGAAGAGCCCAAGCGGCCATAAGCTAAACTTTCCCACCCGCTAGCGCTATTATAAACCATGCAGCCCAAGCTGTCAACAAGTTTTTAATTTTTTCGAAGCAATGTCCTCAACAAAGAAAAATAGCTTTATCCTATTTATTTTGTATTTTTACCCTGATCAGAGGGCAGCAGGTACCAGAGCGCTGATCGGCTAGGAACACCTCATTGGACACCCGCAGACAATCGCGGGCATGCAGAGTACGCAAAAGGCTAAAATCGGCAAATCTCCCTTACACCCAATCTGCGTTTGCACTGCACTCCTATCTGTCCTACCGCCAGCCCAACTCACTCAGGAGGTGTCATGCGGAGCCTTCATACAGATACACACAGATACGCAGATCATCATACCAGAAAATTCCAGAGCCGTTCTCACCTGAAAAAGCGCTCAAACACCAGCCTGTACACCTCCTTGACGCAGATCGAGGCCTCCGCAGAACAGCCCTGATCCGGCCGCCATAGACGTCCGCCACGCAACCTGTCCGAGGCGTCCAGAGATTCCGCCAAATCGTGCTTGCAGCGAGGCCAAAAGGGGGCTATACTCAGGCGGTACGCAAACCACAACGGATCGG
This sequence comes from uncultured Oscillospiraceae bacterium, assembly GCA_947629915.1. GTDB lineage: Bacteria > Bacillota > Clostridia > Oscillospirales > Oscillospiraceae > Enterenecus. The sequence goes on from CANRFN010000192.1 coordinate 2,013, forward strand.
CGCGATGCGGCATACAAGGCACGCCCAGACAGACCGCAGCTGATCCAGACCATATCTTCTCTTTTGGAGGCACAATCACCATGCGAATCGCACTGATCAACGAAAACAGCCAGGCCGCGAAGAACGGCACCATTCTGGCGGCCCTGAAAAAGGTAGTAGAGCCCATGGGGCACACCGTGGACAACTACGGTATGTACGCCGCAGACGATGCCGCCCAGCTCACCTACGTACAGAACGGCATTCTCGCCGCCATCCTCTTGAACAGCGGCGCGGCAGACTACGTGGTAACCGGCTGCGGCACCGGCGAGGGCGCCATGCTGGCCCTGAACAGCTTCCCCGGGGTGATCTGCGGCCATGTGGAGGACCCCGTGGACGCCTATACCTTCGCCCACGTCAACGATGGCAATGCCATCGCCATGCCCTTCGCCAAGGGCTTCGGCTGGGGCGGCGAGCTGAACCTGGAGTACTGCTTTGAGAAGCTCTTCGGCTTCGGCCACGGCCAGGGCTATCCCCCGGAGCGCCGGGAGCCGGAGATGCGCAATAAGGGCATTCTGGACAACGTCCGGGCCAAGGCATTCCGCCCGCTGCTGGAGATCCTCCCGGACCTGGACCCGGCTCTCGTACGTGGCGCCGTGGCAGGAGAGCACTTCGCGGAGCTGTTCTTCCCCCACTGCAAGGATGACGCCATCGCAGCCTACGTGAAGGGCCTTCTGGCAGACTGAGCGCGGAGCCCAAATCAACATCCCACAAACCATCAGAGGCAGCAGGCCACCGGCCTGCTGCCTCTTGTTCTGTCTCTCCTGTTCAGTTCCCGAACACCTTTCGGGCGATCTCCACCGCGTCCCGGGCGTCTTTGGAGTAGAAATCGAGGCCGATCTTCTCGGCATAGGCCGGGGTGAGCACGGCGCCGCCGCCCATCACCAGAGGGGGATTGGGCAGGGCCTTCAGCTGCTTCAGGGTCTCCTCCATGGCGGGGAGGGTGGTTGTCATGAGAGCGGAGAGACCCACGAGAGAGATGTGCTCCTGCACGCAGGTCTCCACCACCGTCTCCGGCGGCACGTCCCGTCCCAGGTCCAGCACCTCGTAGCCGTAGTTCTCCAGCACCACTTTCACGATGTTCTTGCCGATGTCGTGGATGTCCCCCTTCACCGTGGCCAGGATCAGCCGCCCCTTCTTCACCGGGGCGCCGCCCTTGGCAGCGAGAGAGGTCCGCAATACCTCAAACACGGACTGGGCCGCCTGGGCCGCCCGGAGCAGCTGGGGCAAAAACACCTTGCCGGCGCCGTAGTACTCCCCCACCTGGTCTAAAGCGGGGATCAGGTGCTGCTCCACTAAGCTGAGCTCAGACTCCGTTGCCAGCATCGCCTGGGCCATTTTGGCGGCCTCCGCCTGCATGCCCCGCACGATGGCGTCCTGCAGGGTGCGGACGGCGCCGGCGCCTGCTTGGGCGGCGGATTTCTCCTGGGCCATTGGTGCACTGGCCTGGGCGGCCGGCTTCCAACCCGCAAACCGGTCCACGTAGGCCGCGCTGCCCTCGTCCTCCCCGGAGAGCACCCGGAAGGCGGCCACCGCGTCCATCATCTCCCGCTGGTTGGGGTTCAGGATGGGCAGGGTGAGGCCGGCGTGCATGGCCTCCACCAGGAAGGTCTGGGTGATGAGGGGCCGGTTGGGCAGGCCGAAGGAGATGTTGGACACCCCCAGCACGGTCTGCAGGCCCAGCTCCTCCCGGACGGTGCGCACCGCCTGCAAGGTCTCCCGGGCCTGCTCCTGCTGGGCGGAGACGGTAAGGGTGAGGCAGTCCACCCAAATATCTTCTTTGGCAATGCCTACCGCCTCCGCCGCGGCGCAGATCCGTTTGGCCACCGCGATGCGCTCCTGGGCGGTCTGGGGAATGCCCTTGTCGTCCAGGGTGAGGGCCACCACGGAGGCGCCGTATTTCCGCACGAGAGGCAGGATCTTCTCCATGGACTCTGGATTCCCGTTCACGGAGTTCACCGCCGCCTTGCCGGTGTACACCTTCAGGCCGGCCTCCAGGGCCGCGGGATTGGTGGTATCCAGCTGCAGCGGCAGGGACACCGCGCTCTGGATCTTCTTCACCACCCGCGGCAGCATGTCCGCCTCGTCCACGCCGGGATAGCCCACGTTCACGTCCAAAATGTCCGCCCCGGCCTCCTCCTCGGCGATGGCCACCTCCAGGATGTAGTCCAGGTCCTGCTCCAGAAGGGCCTGCTGGAACCGCTTCTTGCCGGTGGGGTTCACCCGCTCACCGATCACCCGGACGCCATCAATGCGGCAGACGTTGGTGGCGCTGCACACCACGGAGGCGCCGTCCCACTCCCGGGTTGCAGGGATCTTGCCCTCCAAAGCCCTCTTCAGGGCCGCGATGTACTCCGGCGTGGTGCCGCAGCAGCCGCCGAGGATCGTGGCGCCGGCATCGAGACAGGCCAGCATCCCCTGGGCATAGTCCTCCGGGGTGAGGTCATAAGAGCCGGTGGCGGGGTCCGGCAGGCCGGCGTTGGGCTTGCACAGCACCGGGAGCCTGGTGTTCCGGGCAATCTCCGCCACGATGGGCGCCAGGGAGGCCGGGCCCAGGGAGCAGTTCACCCCCACCGCCTGTACCCCGAGGCCGGAGAGGGTGCGGGCCATGGCGGCCGGGGTGCACCCGGTGAAGGTGCGGCCGTCCTCCCCGAAGGACAGGGAGACCAAAATCGGCAGATCGGTGTTCTCCCGGACCGCCAACACCGCAGCCCGGGCCTCGGAGAGGTCTGTCATGGTCTCGATCACCGCCAGGTCTGCCCCGGCGGCGGCCCCAGCCAGGGCGATCTCCCGGAAGCGGTCCATGGCGTCCTCGAAGGTGAGGCTGCCCATGGGCTCCAGCAGCTCTCCCAAAGGTCCGATGTCCAGGGCCACCAATGCATCCGTGCCTGCCGCCGCCCGTCTGGCGGCGGCGATGCCGGCGGACACCACCGCATCCACGGTGGTGCCCAGGGGTGCCAGCTTCCGGCGGTTGGCCCCAAAGGTGTTGGCATAGACCACCTGGCTGCCGGCCTCGAGATAGGCCCTGTGGATGGCCTCCAGCCGCTCCGGGTGCCGGAGATTCCACATCTCCGGGCACTCCCCCGGCTGCAGGCCGTGGCGCTGGAGCATGGTGCCCATGGCGCCGTCTAAAAGTACAAGTCCGCTGTTCCAAATATCAGAGCACACAACTGTTTCCTCCCTTACGGATCCGGCATGTCTCCCGGAGCGCACAATACCCGCAGCCCCGGATGCGGGCCCGCTGGGGCCTCGGGGAGAGGCCCAGCACGGCGGTGATGGACTTGCAGGGCTGCAGCATCAGGCTGTCTGTGGCGGCAATCCCCGCAAGGCGATAGGCGTTCAGCGCATTTAAAATCCCCGGCTGCAGGTCCAGGGGGAGATCCCCGTACCCCGGGCTGAACCGGTCTGTTCTGTACAAATCGGGAAAGCGGGCGGCGATCTCCCGCTCCACCCGGTCTGCCACCGCCTCCACGAAAGCGGAGCCGTACCCGTCCATGAGGACAGCGGCGGCCATGTCCCGGGCCTGCCAGGTGCAGGTGGCCCCGTCCAATGCAGTCCCGGCGGTACAGGCCATCAGGACAGCACTGGGGCAGTCCGCCAGCATCGTTGATGCCATCTTACCCGGCAGCACCAGCCCGCTGCCCACAAGGGACATGCCCTCCGGCACTCTCTCCAACGGGAACACCTTCCACACCCGCCTCGGCAGCAGGGATCTCTTGAGGCGCTCTGCCGCGGTACGCATCTCCCCGTAGTCCGATTCCGATGGCCTCGGCACCCCGGCGTAGCGCAGCGCCTCGTCCAGCGGCACAGACTGTATGATCTCTTGTATCACTTCCGGCTCCACGGCGGCACCTCCCTTGCAGCAATGATCCGAAGTATACACGGTTTTCCCCGTCCCGTCCAGACCTGCAAATCCCGCCGAAAGGTATCTATTCAGTCTCTCGGTGTATGCCACAAAAGAATTGCCCATAGACAGGGGTAGCGCCCAGGCCTGCGAGGGGGATGTGTTGGGCTGTACCTGGGGTA
>CANRFN010000193.1 GCA_947629915.1 uncultured Oscillospiraceae bacterium
ATTGGAGCGCTAAAACGCTTCAATCTGCTTTTTTAAAGGATGGAAAAATATGGGTCACGAACTTTGAACAAGATCCGGCTGTACGATACCGAGCGTCCCGGACAGCGCAAGCCTGCTCCAGATTCCCCCGCTCCCATCAAAATCCGAATCCCCATAGGCGAGATCCTCTGAGATGCCATACGAAACGCTTTCTCCTGCCAGCAGCCGTACGTAGTCTTCTTGGGTATAGGTGCTTCCCCGGGAGAGCAGGGTCTGCAAAATGCCGCTGCGCTCTTTCCAGTCCTGCTGCGGATCTGCCGCTCTGCCTGAGACACAGCAGTCCACAAAGTCCCACACATCCTGCGGGCTGTACACAACTGTTCTATCCGGGTTGGACCTGCCATACCACTCCCGCAGCTCGTCCAGTTTCTCCGAGATCCCATAGTGCGCCAGCACAGTAGTTGTCTCGTCCTCTGTGAAGGCGAAGTACTGCCCGCGAAAATCGTAGCTGCGGTTCATCACGATGAGATTGTTCAGCCCAGAGCACACCCCAGCTCGGGGCAGCCGCAGGCACCCCATCACAACACCAAAATCCAAGCTCTCATTGCCCTTGAGAAGCTCATGCAGCATGCCGTGGATGAGTGTGTTCATCCGATCTCCGTAGCCATGGAGGTGGGCGCGATACAGCGGCACATCGTACTCATCGATCAGGACAGCCGCTCGTTTCCCATAGTGCTTCTGCAGCATTCTCGTGAGATGGTACGGGGCGCTTTCCATCTCGACCTTAGATCGGGCAGATCCCTGCTCAGCCAAGTGCAGGATCCTGTCGTACTGGGTGTGATTGTACTCAGTCAATTTCTCGCTGGCGGCGAGGTACGGCATGGACCGTGCCACCTCGGAGAGCAGCTGGGCTAACTGGTCGCACGCCGCATTAAAGTCTTCCGCATCCACGGTCTTCAGGTTGAGGTACAGCACCGGGTAATGTCCCATGTGGTGCCTGCAGAATTCCTTTTCTTGCTGGATCTGAAGGCCGTCAAAGAGAGAGGGATCTCCCTCGAAGGACAGAAACTGCCGGAGCATGTCCAGATTGATGGACTTGCCGCTGTGCCTGGGACGGAGGATCAGGTTTGCCTTGGCGCTGTTCTGCATGATCTCGTAGACAAACATGGACTTGTCTACAAAGCAGCCGCGCTGCCGCAGCTCCGCAAAGTTGTCCACCCCGATGGGCAGTGCCAGCTCATTCGTACGCACGATACATCCCTCCCGACTGCTGAGGCCAGCAGCCCGCGGGCTCCCGTCCCCAGCGCATGGTCTATCTTAGCACATTTTCTGACTGCAATCAATAGCTTTTTCCAATCTTTTTTGCTCATTAAGTTTGTTAATGCGTCAGAAAAACGTATTACATTTTTCCTTGCGCACGGAATTTTGTAATACAAAGTTCCACCAGGCTCCACATTCCGGTTGATTTTGCATGCATTTTGCTTACATTTTTCCCTCTTGCAGACGTCCCCTCCGTTCTCCAAGACATTTCCCGCTCGCGCTTGCATCCCTTTTCATCCAAAATTGGGTAAGACAGGCAGCTTGTCCACTCTGTGCAAAAAATACTGCAAAATGTGACAATTCTGCTATACTGACACGGGCTGCAATGGTATAATTCCACGGAATCGGCTTGTGCAGAGATCGCCGGTGCGCTAACGGATTCAGATATCCGAATCCAGATTTGTCTATTTCTGCAAAGTGCCGAATATGGAACGTAAAATATCGGATGGAGGAGACAAACATGGAGAGCAACAAGAAAAAGGCCCTGATCGCTCAGCTTACGTTGGAGGAAAAGGCTGGGCTCTGCTCCGGCGGAGATTTCTGGCATCTGAAGGGCATCGAGCGGCTGGGCATCCCCGCCATCATGGTGAGCGATGGCCCCAACGGCCTCCGGAAACAGGAGGACAAGGCAGATCACCTGGGCATCAACGAGAGCATCAAGGCCGTCTGCTTCCCGCCGGCCGCCCTCTTCGCCTGCTCCTTTGATCGGGATCTCATGGAGGATCTGGGCGATGTGATCGGCAAAGAGGCACAGGCAACCGATGTGGCGGTGGTGCTGGGGCCAGGGGTCAACATCAAGCGCTCTCCCCTCTGCGGCCGCAACTTTGAGTACATCTCGGAAGATCCGTATCTTGCAGGAGAGCTGGCCGTGCCGTATATTAAGGGTGTACAGGCCCACCATGTGGGCACCTCTCTGAAGCACTGCGCCGCCAACAACCAGGAGAACAACCGGATGAGCTGCTCCTCGGATGCAGACGAGCGCACCCTGCGGGAGATCTACCTGCCCGCCTTTGAGACGGCGGTGAAGCAGGCACAGCCCGCCACGGTGATGTGCTCCTATAACCTTATCAACGGCGTCCACGCCTCAGAGAACAACTGGCTCATGAACGAGGTCCTCCGGGACGAGTGGGGCTTCCAGGGGCTGGTGCTGTCGGACTGGGGCGCCACCGTAGACCGGGTAAACGGTCTCGCCGCCGGGCTGGACCTGGAGATGCCGGGGGTAGGGGACGATGCGGCTATCGTGGCTGCGGTAAAGAACGGCACACTGGGTGAGGCCGTGCTGGACAAGGCTGTGGAACGGGTACTGGACCTCATAGACCAGTGGACCGCCCACCGGGAGCAGCAGGCCCTCACCCTGGAGGCCGATCACGACTTCGCTCGGCATGTGGCGGAGGAGTCCATCGTCCTTCTGAAAAACAACGGCGTTCTCCCCCTGGAGAAGTCCCAGAAGGTGCTCTTCGTAGGGGAATACGCAGCGGTGCCCCGGTATCAGGGCGGCGGCAGTTCCCATGTGAACAGCTTCAAGGTCTCCGATGCCCTCACCGCTGTGAAGGCCTATGCAGACGTGTCCTACGCCAAGGGCTTCTCCGGCATGGAGGATGTGTACGATCCCGCCTTGGCTGAGGAGGCCATCAGCGCCGCCAAGGCTGCAGACCGGGTGGTGATCTTCGCCGGTCTCCCGGAGAGCTTTGAGTCTGAGGGTTACGACCGCACTCACATGGACATGCCCGCCTGCCAGAACCGGCTGATCCGGGAGATCGCCCAGGTGAATGAGAACGTCATCTTGGTGCTGCACAACGGCGCCCCTGTCGCCATGCCGTGGCTGAACGATGTGGCCGGCGTGGTGGAGGCCTATCTGGGCGGCCAAGCGGTAGGGGAAGCGGTGGTAAACGTGCTGTACGGCATTGTAAACCCCTCCGGCAAGCTGGCGGAGACCTTCCCCATCAAGCTCTCAGACAACCCATCGTACCTGAACTTCGGCGACAAGGAATCTGTGGAGTACCGGGAGGGCATCTTCGTGGGGTACCGGTACTACGATAAGAAGGAGATGGCCGTGAACTTTCCCTTCGGACACGGCCTGTCCTACACCACCTTTGCATACAGCAACCTTCGGCTGGACAAGCCCGTCATCACGGACCCCGGCACCCTCACCGTGTCTGTGGACGTCACCAACACCGGTGCGGTGGCCGGCAAAGAAATAGTCCAGCTGTACATCGAGGACCACACCGGCAAGGTTCAGCGGCCCATCCGGGAACTGAAGGGATTTGCCAAGGTGTCTCTGGACCCGGGGGAGACCAAGACCGTTTCCATGCACCTGGATACCCGCAGCTTCTCCTGGTACTCCGCCGCCATCCGCGATTGGTATGCCTATCCCGGGGAGTACGGCATCGCGGTGGGATCCTCCTCCCGGGACATCCGCCTCACCGAGACCGTCCGGCTGGAGACAGACCGGGCGCTATCCATCCACATCACCCCGGATACCACGGTAGGGGACCTCTACGATCATCCCAAGTTAACAGAGATCGGCCGAGATCTGTTGGCTCGGACAGCTCACTTCTTCGCATCGGAAAACATCCAAGACGACACTCTGGGAGATGCCATCGCCGGTTCCGTACCGCTGCGGGCAGTTGTAAAGTTCGGCATCATGTCACAGGAGGAATATGGTCATCTGGTGATGGAGTATTCAGACCGCCCACTCTAATCTAAACCCTGATGCCAGCTCCACACCACTTTATCTGAAAACGGAGGGATATTGTGATTCGCATCGCCATCGTGGAAGATGAGGAGAAGTGCCGTGAGCTATTGGAGAACCACGCGAAACGGTTTGCCCGGGAGGAGCCGGCGGAGCTGGAGATCACCGCATTCTCAGACGGGCTGCAGCTGGTGGAGCGGTACACGCCCCGCTTCGATGTGATCTTTCTGGACATCCAGATGCCCCAGATGGACGGCATGGAGGCGGCCCGGCGGATCCGGGAGCACGATGAGGACGTGATTCTGATCTTTGTCACGAATCTCGCCCAGATGGCCCTGAAGGCCTTTGAGGTGAGCGCCACCGACTTTGTGATCAAGCCGGTCTCTTATCCCGCCTTCCAGCAGAAGATGAAAAAAGTGGTCCGGATGCTGGCTAAACGCCCCCAGAGCTTTGTCATGCTGCCCTTCAAGGGCGGCATGCAGAAGATGCCGGCGGAGGAGATCTACTATATCGAGGTCCGGGATCACCGGCTGTACTGCCACACCGCAGAGGGAGAGAAGTTGATGGCCTCCGGCACCCTGTCCGCCCTGGAGGCAAAGCTGGCCGAGGCACACTTCTCCCGGTGCAACAGCTGCTATCTCGTGAACCTGCGGTATGTGTCCTCCATCGCCAGAGACAGCATAACCGTGGGGGAAGACACGCTGGCCGTCAGCCGGTCCCGGAAAAAGGCCTTCCTCCAGGAACTGGCAGAGTACGTGGGAGGGTAAGACAATGCTGTTTCTCTTCTATGAGCTGCCCATGCTCATGCTTCTGCCCTCCTGTCTGCCCTACCTGCTGCCCCAGGACCGCCCCAAGAACTTCTGGCCCCGATATTTTCTCAGCGCCTCCTTAATCGCGGCGCTCTGCACCGTCTTTTTCGCCTGGTTTAAGGATTTGCCAATGTACACCCCACCCAGTGAGGCATACTGGCATCTGCGCCCACTGTTAGTACTGGCCCTGATAACTGTGTTAGTTCGCTGCAGTACCGGATTTCCCTGGGCCGATGCTTGCTATACAGCAATTTTCAGTTACCTCACCCGAGAGTTCAGCACTGAACTATGTAAGGCACTGCTGCGCTTTCTGGGCACAGACGGGACATACAACGATACGCTCTTTGTTCCCGCCAATATTTTGGTACCCGCGCTAATCTATACCGCTATGTTGTTTCTAGTCGCCCGAAATCTACCGGAAGACGGCAAGCTGCGATGTTCCAAGGCCCGTTGGACTCAAGTTGCATTTCTCTTACTGCTGGTGCTGCTTCCTGCCTGGCTCAGCCCGGAGATAGAGGGCCCCAGCCGAGCATACGATGTGCTCACCTGCATCCAGCTCATTGATATCTTCTTTGTGCTGGCCACTCTCACTGGGCAGCACACATCAGCAAAGCAGTTCTCTCTGGAGCAGGAGCTGTCTCTGCAAAAGCAGCTTTGGGCCCAGCACGAGCGGCAGCTGGAGATGTCTAAACGAAACATGGAGCTTCTGAACATGAAGGCCCACGACATCCGCCACACCATCGCCGCACTGCGCACCCAGGGTGGAAACGCCCTGCAGGAGCGGGTGTGCGATGAGGTGGAGGCCTCCGTCCGCGCCTTTGACGTGGCTGTGCACACCGGCAATGAGATTTTGGACGCAGTTCTCACTGAGAAGAATCTCACCTGCCAGCAGAGCAGTATTGTACTCACATGTGTGGCGGACGGCTCCCTGCTGCGGGACATGGATGCGGTGGACCTGTACGTCCTTCTGGGCAACGCCTTGGACAACGCCATCGAGAGCGTTTTGAAACTGGAGGATCCTCAGCAGCGGCTCATCTCTGTGGCGGTGTTCCGGGTAAAGGACATGGTGAAGATCCAGGTGGAGAACACTTGCGACAGCAGCATCACGGTCCACGGGGAGCTGCCGGCTACCACAAAACCGGAGCACATGAACCACGGCTACGGCCTCAAGAGCATTAAAGCCGCGGCGGAGCTGATACTGCGAATTATAGTCATACCCAAAAACGAGGATTTCGTGTAATACTCTCACACATTTGTGCTCTCTCCGGC
>CANRFN010000194.1 GCA_947629915.1 uncultured Oscillospiraceae bacterium
AACGTCAGCCCCACCGAGGTCACCCAGCGCAGCATGGTGGCCGTGGTGACCGTGATCTTCATGCGCAATGAGGACATTACGGTGACAACTGCGGAGTAATCCGGCTGCACAGCGCACAACCCGAAAACCAACCGTGCCGGGCCCCCTGCGGGGCCCGGCACTTGCTCTTGGCGCAGAAAACGGACACCGTCTCGGCTGGAGGCGGTGTCCGTTGGCGCATTGTTCAGCTGTGGGGGGTGAGGTCGCTGAGATCGTAGGGCGTGGTCTGATAGACGAAGTAGTTCAGCCAGTTGGAGTACAGCAGATTGGCGCTGGACCGCCAGGTGCAGGGCGGCGGCAGTTTGTCGTCATCGTTGGGGAAGTAGTTCACCGGCAGCTTGATGGTGAGGCCCAAATCCTTGTCCCGCCAGTACTCCTTGGACAGGGTGTCCGCATCGTACTCCGAGTGGCCGGTGATGAAGATCTGCCGGCCGCCATCGGTGGAGATGGCGTACACCCCGGCCTCATCGCTCTCCGCCAGGATCTTCAGGGAGGGGACTGCGGCCACGTCCTCCCGGAGGATGGTGGTGTGCCGGGAGTGGGGGACCAGGAAGATGTCGTCAAAGCCGCGGAAGAGGATGGAGCCCTTGTGGGTCACCTTGTGACGGAAGACGCCGAACATCTTCTGAGGCAGGGGGATCTTGGGAATGCCGTAGTGGTAGTAGAGGCCGGCCTGGGCGCCCCAGCAGATGTGGAAGGTGGAGTGCACATGGCTCTTGCTCCACTCCATGATCTCCGTGAGCTCCTGCCAGTACTCCACCTCTTCGAAGGCCAGGTGCTCCACCGGGGCACCGGTGATCACCATGCCGTCAAAAAAGGCGTCCCGGACCTGGTCGAAGGTCTTGTAGAAGGCCAGCATGTGCTCCTCCGGGGTGTGCCGAGGGACGCGGCTCTCCACTTTCAGCAGCTCCATCTCGATCTGCAGCGGGGTGTTGCCCAGAAGGCGGGCCAACTGGGTCTCCGTGGTGATCTTGGTGGGCATCAGGTTGAGAATGAGAATCCGCAGGGGGCGGATGTCCTGGGAGATGGCCCTTGTCTCGGTCATGACGAAGATGTTCTCGTCTTCCAGAACCTTGGCGGCGGGCAAATTGCTGGGAATTTTAATGGGCATGATATCTCTCCTGTTCCAGATCCAGAGCGCGGGTTTGGACCCGAGGCTGTTCCATAGGTAGGCATGTTAACACAGGAAGCGGAGGGTGTCAAGAGGAATGCAGCAAAACCTACGTAATCAGTAGGAATTAAATTGGAGGCGTGGGGAAAAGTGGTGCAAAAATAGGACAAAGTGGCGAAAAAACCACGGTCGGAGCGCAAATTCGGCGATTTTTCCTTTGACTTCATGCGCTTGCCGGGATTATAATCTCTCCCGTTCACTATCGATGAGAAAAGGGAGGTTATCCGCTTGAAGCTGATTATCCGGTATCTGCGCCGGTACAGCGGAAGTGTGGCCCTGGTGATGATGGTGAAGCTCAGCGGCACCATGTGCGAGCTGATGCTTCCGTACATCCTGGAACACCTGTTAGACAAGGTGGTGCCGCTGGGGGATGTGCTCCAGATTGTCCTGTGGGGCCTGCTGATGATCGTGGCGGCGATTGTCACCCGGCAGCTGAACGTGACGGCAAACCGGAGGGCGGTGGAGAATGCCCACAACATCTCCTACGATGTGCGCCAGGCGCTGTTCAAGAAGTCCGTGAACCTGACCGGTGCGCAGTTCGACGCCTTCGGCCTGCCCAGCATCATCAGCCGCATGACCAGCGACAGCTACAACGTGCAGTCCTGCGTGCAGTCCCTCCAGACGCTCTTCATCCGGGCGCCCATTCTGTTGGTGGGCAGCATCATCCTGGCCCTCACCATGGATGTGCAGATGGCCCTCATCATGATCCTGATGGCCCCCATCCTGGTGGTGGTGTGCATCAGCGTGTCCCGCTTCGGCATCCCCATGTTCCACAAGGTGCAGCAGCGGCTGGACGATGTGGTGCGGATCATGCGGGAGGACATCACCGGCATCCGGGTGGTGAAGGCCCTGAGCAAGGAGGAGTACGAGAAGAGACACTTCGGGGCGGCCAATGACGCCATGACGGCCCAGGACATCAAGGCCAGCACCGTGATGGCATTGCCCGGCCCCATCATGCAGATGTGCATCAATGTGGGCCTCGTGGTGGTAGTGCTGCTGGGCGCCTACCGGGTGAACGCCGGCCTCATGGACGATGCCGTGATCCTGGCCTTCCTGCAGTACTTCAACATGATCGCCATGGGCATCATGGGCATCAACCGTATCTTCATGATGCTGAGCCGCGCCTCCGCCTCGGCGGACCGCATTGACGAGGTGATCCAGGCCCCGGAGGACCAGAGGGTGCTGTCCCTGGAGGAGGCCAAACAGCCCACCGGGGACGACTTCATCCGCTTCGAGGACGTGAGCTTCAGCTATGGCGAGGGCTCCACCAACCGGGAGGGCTTTGCCGGCAGCGAGCGGGAGAAGTGCCTCAGCCACATCACCTTCTCCATCCGCAGGGGCGAGAGCCTGGGCATCATCGGCTCCACCGGCTGCGGCAAGAGCACCATCCTGAACCTTCTGATGCGCTTCTACGACACGGAAGAGGGCGGCGTGTTCCTGGACGGCAAGGATGTCCGCACCTACGACAAAGACGAGCTGCACCGGCGCTTCGGCGTGGTCTTCCAAAACGACATGATCTTCAACGACACCCTGCGGCGGAACATCACCTTCGGCAGAGACATCCCGGAGGAGCAGATCCTCCAGGCGGTGGAGGACGCCATGGCCGCGGAGTTCATCAACGGGCTGGACGCGGGCCTGGACTACATGGCGGACATCAAGGGCGCCAACCTGTCCGGCGGCCAGAAGCAGAGAATGTACATTGCCCGGGCGCTGGCGGGAAATCCGGAGATCCTGATCCTGGACGACTCCTCCTCCGCCCTGGACTACAAGACGGACGCCGCCCTCCGCAAGGCCATCTTCAGCCACTACCCCAATTCCACCACCATCATGGTGGCCCAGCGGGTGAGCTCGGTGCAGAGCCTCACCAACATCCTGGTATTGGAGGACGGCAAGTGCATCGGCTACGGAGACCACGCCCATCTCTTGAAGACCTGTCCCACATACCGCACCATCTACGAGACCCAGATGGGTGCTCTGGCCTGAGAGGAGGGAATCTGCATGCCTGGACGTGGAGACCGGGGCGGAAAGAAACAGAAGCCGAAGGATGCGAAAGGCACCCTGCTGCGGATTCTGAAGTATCTCAGTTCCTATTTAGTATTGGTCGTCATCCTGCTGATCTGCGCCTTTGCCAGCAACATCGGCAACCTCTTGGGGCCCCAGTTCGCCGGGGAGGCCATCGGCGAGGTGGAGGCCGGCGCCGGCAACATCAACTTTGACCGCGTGTTCTACTACTGCAAACTGATGCTGATCGCCTATGTGGGCGGCAACATCCTCTCCTTCCTGGTGAGCCAGGGAATGATGCGGGTCTCCAGAAGGGTGGCCCGCCGGATGCGCAAGGACATCTTCGACAAGCTCATGACCTTGCCCGTCCAGTATTTCGACCGCAACCAGGCCGGCGACATCATCAGCCGCGTCTCCTATGACGTGGACGTGGTGTCCACCAGCCTCGCCACCGATGTGGTGCAGATCCTGACGAGTACCGTGACGGTGGTGGGATCCTTCGCCATGATGTGCATCATCTCGCCGCCCCTGGTGACATGCATGCTCATCACCATCCCAGTGTCCATCGCGTACACCCGCTACATGGGCAGGCGCACCCGGCCCCGCTACTCCAAGCGCAGTGCCGCATACGGCACCATGAACGGCTTCGTGGAGGAGATGTTCTCCGGCCAGAAGACCATCCTGGCCTACGCCTATGAGGACGGCGTCTGCGATGAGTTCTCCGAGATCAACCACGGCGCCGCCAACGCATACCGGGACGCGGACTCCCTCGGCATGACAATGGGCCCCACCATCGGAATGATCTCCAATCTGGGCCTCGCCATGATCGGCCTTCTGGGTGCGCTGTTCTACCTCTACAAGATCGTAGGGCTCCAGCAGATCTCCACCTTCGTGCTGTACTCCCGGAAGTTCTCCGGCCCCATCAACGAGATCGCCAACATCATCAACGAGATCTACTCCGCCCTGGCCGCCGCGGAACGGGTGTTCCAGCTGCTGGACCAGCCGGAGGAGCTGGCGGACATCTACGGCGCCGAGGAGCTCACTGACGTGGCCGGCAAGGTGGAGGCCCAGCACGTCTCCTTCGGCTATCTCCCGGAGAAGACCATCCTTCACGACCTCAGCCTGCTGGCAGAGCCCGGCCAGACCGTGGCCATTGTGGGACCCACCGGCGCCGGCAAGACCACGGTGATCAACCTTCTGATGCGCTTCTACGACACCGATGACGGCGTCATCCTGGTGGACGACAAGGGCATCCGGAACCTCACCCGCAAGAGCCTTCGCCGGGCGTACGCCATGGTGCTGCAGGACACCTGGGTGTTCCGGGGCACCATCTTCGAGAACATTGCCTACGGCAAAGAGGGGGCCACCATGGACGAGGTGGTGGCCGCCGCCAAGGCCGCCCGCATCCACAGCTACATCATGCGCCTGCCCGAGGGCTATCACACCGTGGTGAGCGAGGACGGCGGCAACATCTCCAAGGGCCAGAAGCAGCTGCTCACCATCGCCCGGGCCATGCTCTACGACACCCGCATGCTGATCCTGGATGAGGCCACCTCCAACGTGGACACCCACACGGAGCAGCAGGTGCAGCGGGCCATGCGGGAGCTGATGAAGGGCAAGACCAGCTTTGTCATCGCACACAGACTGAGCACCATTCAGAATGCAGACAAGATCCTGGTGATGAACCACGGCGATGTGGTGGAGCAGGGCACCCATGACGAGCTCATGGCCGCCAAGGGTTTCTACTACCAGATCTACGCATCCCAGTTCGAATAATCTGCGGCCGCCAGGCCGGACAGGAGTTGAGGCACCATGGACAACCGGATTCCCCTCTTCCTGTTCGGCCTGGCGGCTTTCTGCGCTCTCCTCCGGGGATTCCTCCCAAAGGGGAAGGGCATTGCAGCCGTTCTGGCGGAAGTCTGTACCGCGGCCGGGGTGCTCACCGGTCTCACAGCCGGGATGGACCTGCAGGCCCTGGGAACCCCGCTGCTGGCCGTGTGCGCCGCCGCTCTCGTGGGCCTGGTGCTGCCGGAGAGAGGGGGCAATGCCTCATGAACTTTAACGCCCCGGTATTCCTCCTCTTCTGCCCGCTGGTGTGTCTCGTCCACTGGCTGCTGCCCCACAGGCTCCGGTGGGTCTGGCTGCTCCTCTCCAGTTGGGCCTTCTACTTCTACTGGAACCCCTGGACCGGGCTGCTGCTCATCGGTATCACCCTGGTGTCCTGGCTCTGCGGCAGGGGGATCGCCAAGACCGAGCACAGGGCCGGACAGCGTGCGCTGCTGGTCCTGGCCTGTGTTGTGTCCCTCGGGTGCCTCGCCGTCTTCAAGTATGCCGGCTTTCTGGCGGAGCTGGCGGGGCTGAACATCACCCTGCAGATCCTCCTCCCCGCGGGCATCTCCTTCTACACCTTCCAGACCCTGTCCTATGTGATTGACGTATCTCGGGGCACCATCGCCCCGGAAAAGCACTTCGGGTACTACGCCCTCTTTGTGTCCTTTTTCCCCCAGCTCGTGGCGGGCCCCATCGAGCGGCCGGAGCATCTGCTGCCACAGCTGCGGCAAGAGCGGGTGTTCTCCAGGGAGAATCTCACCGCCGGGGGCTGGCTGCTGCTGGAGGGCTATTGCAAGCCTGGCTCGTCTGCACAGGGGATATGATTTTTTCAAAAAAGTACTCAAATTTGCCCCCTCAGCACGGTGATTGCCCT
>CANRFN010000195.1 GCA_947629915.1 uncultured Oscillospiraceae bacterium
TTCCTCTTTATTATATGGGTATAACTTAAATGCATGAAATTTCGAATTCTGGGTATGACTACAATTCATGATATCACGAAGCAGGTGCCAGCTTCCAGAACCCGCGTTTTCCATGTGGAGCATGTCCATTTTCTGCTTCCTGCTGTGGTGCGTACCCGCTTCCTGATGGGTCCCTGGCGAGACATCACAACCACCATATCATCGCTGTCCCGAAACAGAGAGAGAGACCGGAGTGCACCAAACCCACCAAAGCACATCTCAGATCTCGCAGCCCCTCAGCCCTGTCACGATAAAAAGTGCAGCCTGCCAGAGAACTCATGTCTCTGGCAGGCTGCACTTCCCGCTCCTTCGGATGGGGCACAGGCAATTGGATGCCCAACACAACGTTTCCGATGAATCACCGGGCATTGTGCAGTCCTGGCGGCATCTACCCAACTCCTGCATTCCCATCCTCAGATCTCTTTTCGGCGCACCTTGTATCCTTGGCCATTTCGGCAGACCTTTATTTCCCCGTACGGTCTAACCTACCCCTGTTGCTTTCTTAAAAACTCCGAACTGGAGAAGCCGGTATATTTCACACCCTCATAGGTGACTTGGATATAGAGCCATTTCACCCCGTTGGTCAGGGCATAGAACCCATAGCACTGTACCCTCGTCCCTACCGGGAGATAGACCATGCTTTCCGATTCGATGTTTCCTTCATTTCGGACATGAAGTCCATCGGCTGCAATCACGGTGTACTCGCCCGCCAGGTCCTTTTCGAAGAAGCTCGCATGGCCGGTGGCCACCCGTTCCGCTTCAATTGGGACCGGCTGAACTGTGTCGTGACCTGCCCCCTTCTGTGCATCCGGTACCACCGGAGCCGGGGCCGGTTTTGGCAGCTGGTCCATGATCTTCTGGAGAAACTCCAGAGACACCCAGCCCTCGCCGGTGTAGCCCCAGCCGTCCTTTTCCCGGCTGATCGTCACAACCGAGCCGCTGGGATACTGCTTCACAACGCTCCCGTCCACAGGGCTTGTCCTGCAGTTGAGCTCGCCCGCAATTTCAACCTTCGCGTGATACAGCACCGCAGTTCCGGTGCCTGCTGTGGCTCCGTCCACCAGAGACCAGTCCGGCCGTCCGTATCCGGCGATACGGCCGTAGCTGAGCGGGTAGTTCTTCTGCGCCACACCGCCGCCATTGGGGATCACGCCCGAGGCCTTGCTGGTGTTCCCCTCAATGGTGTACACCCGCCCGTTGGCCACCTTTTCCACTAGGCCCGTGTGCTGCCAGATGGAGGTATCCGATCCGTAGTAGAAGATCTGATCCCCAGGCTGCGGCCCGACGGTGTGAAACTGGCCCTTCTGCTTGAAGTAGTTTGCGGCGAACCGCACTCCCGCTGCCATGCTCTTCCGCGGCTGACACAGGAGCTTCTGTGCCATTTCCGCGCCAAAGGTATGTACATAGCACCATGTCACAAACACAGCGCACCAGTCATAACCGTTCTTGCGCCCGTTGAAGATCGTTCCGATGGCATCCAGGTCCCTGGCGTACTTGTTAAAGTTCCCAGCGCCGGCATTGGCCGTCTTGTCGTCCAGCATGGCGTTGGTTCTCTTCTCCAGATAGCCAACTTCCGCCTCTGCCGTGGCCACCACTTTTTCCGAACCGGTCAAATGCATCGCCTCCTGTGCGCTCTTCTCAGTGCTTATCGGGACTGCCTGTTTGGTCGGGCCCATTGTCGCCCAGCCGCACCTTCTGGTAGTTCTGGACAATCTGGTTCAACAGCCCCACGATCCGCGTCTCCTCCTTGCTCACAAAGGCGAAGGCGATCATGACGCCCATGGTCGCAAGCACCTGCGTTGAGACCGTGCTAATGAGACTCTTCAGCGTTGCATCCGAGAGATCCACAGGGATGACGGTGATGGCGTCCAGCAAGATGAAGATCACTAAGCATACGGTTTCCAGGATCAGCAGCCCAGAAAACAACTTGGCAAAGTGTTTGCGCAGTGCCACCTTGTCCCGCTGCTGGCTGACAAGCTGCTCGCGAGAGACGTCGATGACATATTGGGCAATCTTGTTGTAACCCACCTCAGACTCATATTCCGTCTGCCTTCGATCGTGGACCTCCGGGACTTCAAACTTCTGCAGGGTTGCGGGATCGATCTGGTCCACAGGGATCTTGAAGCCCGGCCCAATGGTCCTGGAGGACGGTGCTTTGGGCTTTTGAGGGGCAGCCGCAGTGGTTGGCGGGTCTGTTGCCTGTGGCCCGGGAGCCGCACTTGGCGGTTCCATCACCGCTGCAGCGGCTTGGTTTTGTACTGTCTGATCGTCTGCCATCTCTCTACCCTCCAATGATCATCCTGGAGATCACGGCTATCGACTCTAAGTCAAAGAATCGGGCCGTTGCATGAACGCTGTCCAGCTCCCGTAGTTTCCTGTAAAAGAGGTCGCTTGGCATCAGCACCCGCAGCGCGAACACGTTGGCCACCTGCTCGCGCATCAGGTAGTAGTCACTGTCCAGCTCCTCCGGCGTGATTTCCGTCAGATCGTAGTCGATCCTGGTACTCACATGATAGCTGTTCTGGTCCACCGGCACATCGGGCGGGAGCGTGACAAGGTGCCCGATCTGCTGGAACAGAGAGAACCGCTGGTAGGACGTGGACATATCGCTGTTGAGTACGATCACAGCGGACTTTGGCTGCCCATCGAACTCAACCGACATCATGGCACCGCTGTCCGCCACGGAACCGGAGGCTGAACTGAGGTCGGTAAAAGACCGCGTATACAGTTCAATGCTGGGGCAGTAGCGCCGCCGCACATAGTCCAAGACCGCCTTGACACTGATCAGCTGCCCGGGCTGGCGGCGCACGCCCCGCAGCACATCGTCTGAGACATCATAGGCGATGCGCAGATGCTCGTTGCAGGCGAAGTTCATCATGCTCCCTCCCAGCTGGTCACTGGATCAGCATGGCAAAGATCGCCGCCTGTGCCGTCTCCTCGGTGCCGTCATAGTAGTCGATGCCGAGAGCACACTCACCATCGCCCTCCAGGGTCCGCAGGCCGCGGATCAGGATGTACTCGCAGGTGATGGAGTCGTGCTCGGGAGACGGACGATAGTGGATATAGCGGCCAAACTTGGTGCGGAAGAAGACCTCCGCGTGGCCAACACCTGCCACGAGGCCCACAGGACCTGTGGCGTGCAGGAACTTCTGCTCGATCTGAGCCCGGATCTGGTCTGTGTCCTCTTTGGTCTTGAAGTCCATGGGCGTATAGACCACACCCTTGCTCCCCAGCTCAAAGGTCTGTGCCAGGTAGCTGTGGATCTGCTGCTCATTGGGGGCGGTGTGATCCAGACCGCCGTGCAGCCGATTCCACAGATCCTCTACGGCGTTGTCCGTAGCGGGCAGATAGCCCAGGTTGGCCAGGATCGTGTGGATGGAGCACGGGAAGCAAGACTGCTGATAGGCCATGAGCTTGTACACAAAGTACTGGTCGAACTTGTACCAGGCACCCCGACCGTTGGCGGTGGGCACGCCGGGCAGCGGCACTCCGCCGGCCACGATGGGTACCAGAGGTACATCCACATCGCTTGGGGCAGTGGGCAGTGCAGCGGCTTCCTTGGTGCTCTCTTCCACTGCCATCTGTGCCTGGGCAGCGGAGATGCCGCCCTTGGCTGCGGTAGCCATGGCCTTCTTCCGGAGCCGCTCCAGCTTCTGGTGCAGAGACACCAGGGAGGCATCGGGACCGGCGCTGCGTACCTTGTTGGTCCCAAGGATATCGTCAAAGGTGATCATGTCGTCCAGGAGGGAGCTGGCATCGAAGCTGAATGGCTGCAACTCGCCATACGGGTCGCTACCGGTGTCCTCATACTGGGTCTGCTCCGGATCGGGGTGGCTCTTGAGATACTCCGCCAGGTTGGCCCGTGCGGTGGTCTCCTCCGGGGTACCGGGCATAAAGGAGTTGGCACCCATAGCCGGATCGCCTGCGGGGCTGCCAAGAAGAGGCAGCGTACGGGGATTGGCCTCGTAGTTCTGAGAGGGTGTGGTGGGCATCGGGGTGTTATCGTCAAAGCCAGGACCGAAGGAGCTGAGATCGCCCATGCTGTCTGTGGGGTTCATGACGTACCAGGGACCCAGCGTCCAGCCGAAGACACCGATCTTCCGCTCCGGTACCGGTGCCAGGATCTTGTCCATGACAACCCACCAGTTGTCCCAGAGCAGGCCGGTCTCTTCCAGGATACGCACATGGATGTTCTGTGCGTTTGCCGGGAGAAGGATCTCCGTCTGGAACAGCACCGTACGCCAGACGCCGCTGCCGCTCCAGTGCTTCTTCGTGATAATCGTATTACCGTTGGCATCGAAGGTGACCTCTTCCCAGTCCACGTAGAAGATGGCCACATACAGGCCGCCGTGATACAGCTTCAGGGTGCTGGAGGTGAACACCTGGGTGTCTGTGGTGATGTACTCGGTGTTGCCTTGGATGTGGGCAATCGCATTGTCCTTCAGGAATGCAGTGGTATACACCAGGGGCAATGCGGGGTTATCGGCGGTGAGGTTCAGGTTGGACTGGATGAGCTCGTTAACCTGATCCAGGATGTTGTCCTCGCTCAGATTGCCGTTGATAAACACAGGCTTTCCGCCCACGGTGATCACAGAGCAGTTGATCCGCTTGTTGAGGCTCTTGGTCATGGCGTCATCCTTGGTGGTGATGGTGCCCTTCTGGTATTCCAGAGATCCGTCCAGGTGTGCCTTCAGCTCGGCGGAGGCCATATCAGAGGTGAGAAGGACATAGACCTCGCGTCCAAATTGGACGTTCATCACGTAGACAGGCGGGTTGTTGTTGTCGATCTTACCGGCCAGGTCCTTCTGCCAGGAGACGCTTTCAGGGAACATATCCGCCGGATGTACAGGCGGCTCTACAGACACGGTAAAGAAGATCTGCCGGAACATGACGAGGTATGCAGAGCTCTCCTGCTTGGTGATGGACTCAAAGTTGATGCCCAGCTTACCCTTCAGGTAGGACACATCCACGCCGAACTGCAGTGCCATCTCGCTCTCGTTGTAGAGGATGTTCTTCTTGAATTGGGTGTTGGCGGCAATGGATTGCCCAGGCTTCATATCAAACCAGCGCTGAAGGAGCGCGGTGGTCGCGGCAAGAACGCCGGCAAAGTCCATGGTTTTGGGAACAATGCTGTTGTTAACGAGGCCGGGCAGATCGATGGTGATCTTGCGCGGCGCAAGGGGTACCACCACCGGCTCCGGCATGCCTTCCACCAGCTTCTTGTTTCCCCGCAGCAGAGCACCGGGAAACGTGATAGGACGGAATGCGTTGGGAACCGACATATCAAAGGTGCCGTCAATCGTGTGCTTGACCTTTATGACCAGAATGAACTTTGTGGGGGTGAGTTCACCGGTGCGGGGAATAAAACTCGTGATACGGCTGCCATCGAAGGCGAGAATTATCTGCGCATTGTAGTCCAAAGCGGCGATCATTTTGTTGATCTCTTCGGCGTTGGCCCCTTCGTTCACAACTATAACGGCTACAATCATAGATTCACTTCCTTTTCATACGAATTCTCCAGTACAATTTGTTGCGGTCACTGTAAGTCACATTGTTGAAATAGGGCTCGTGGTATTCAAAAGATTGGTTCTGTTAGAGATAAGCTTTCTGCCATGGGGTTTGTCCCCAT
The DNA here is from genome assembly GCA_947629915.1 of uncultured Oscillospiraceae bacterium. Taxonomy (GTDB): domain Bacteria; phylum Bacillota; class Clostridia; order Oscillospirales; family Oscillospiraceae; genus Enterenecus. The sequence goes on from CANRFN010000195.1 coordinate 5,669, forward strand.
AGTGCCCAAGGTTGTCTGAAGCAGCTTCATCAAGATATACGAAAACATACATCAGTTCCTCTCGGTCTTCAAGACACGCCCTAAAATGCGGTCTTGCCTTAAGCGGTGCACTCATTTTACCAGAGGTGCCATGTGCTGTCAAATGATTTCTAGAAGTGCATGCGATTCGCCTATCGCGTTAAAAAGATTTGGTAAAATTAGGCAGCCATCTGTGCCGCCCA
>CANRFN010000196.1 GCA_947629915.1 uncultured Oscillospiraceae bacterium
GCCCCCTCTGCTACTGCCGTTATCGCCAATGACCAGACAACACCAACTGCCAATGATGCTGCCATTGACCAGACCACGCCAGCTATCAATGTTACTACTGTTGATCTTGCCCCCTCTGCTACTGCCAATACCGCTGTTGACCAAACGGCACAATCTGCCGGTGATACTACCGTTGACCAAGCTGCGTCAGTTGCCGTTTCTGACCAGCATCTCGCCAATACTGCAGTTAATGTGGCGGAGCACAGTACTCCCGGCGAACGGCTGACTATGTTCAATGTGCCCAGCGTTTCGCAAGAATACCTTGAGCAACTCAGGAAAAAGATATACTCCACGACAGGCGCCAATGATCCATTCCCCATTCCCGAGACCGATGAGAATTATTACTCCCTGCTAAAACAGAGTATAGAAGATGGTGCAGGGATACGGCTGTTAGCTGTGTCTGACGCTGCTTTTTATAGCGTAGGCGATGCGATTGCATCGTTGAAGATTGGCGTTATCCATATTCCAACTAATCTCACAGGGAAGAGCGCAGATCCATTCCTGGCGGACTTTGTATTCTCAATCAACGGTGATACTCTGATTACCTGTCCGGGTGGACACAGCCCGACCTCCTGCACTTATACACCCCATAACAGAACGTGCATTGCTAGATTCGATGAATCGGATTGCGCAAACTGTCCCCACTTTAAAGAGTGCCATCCTTCGAAGGCTAAAACCAAACCCGTCTACATCAAGAGGGTTTCGCAAATGTCTAAGATCCGTGCAGTCCTTCAGCGATTTCGCTCGACCGAACTATTTAGTACCGCATGTAGATTCCGCAATGGGATTGAAACAGTGCCATCTGTCTTGAGGCGCAGATACAACGTTGACCATATGGCAGTAAGGGGGCATGCCCGCATTAGAATCTTTTTTGGCTTCCGTGTTGCCGCCTTCGACTTCAGAAAGTTGTTAATAGGACTTCATCGAAAGGCATCTGGGAAACGGTTGTCTCTGGCTCACTTCAGCCCCAACAGTTCACAGGGGGGGTGACTCTGGGCCGCAACAGGGATGCCCTGCTATTTGACCTGCACTTTTGTTACCCAAATCATATCTATTGAGAGAGGATCAGAGTCTTCACCTCGAAGGCCCGGAATGTGAACTTCACGGTGCCATCCGTTATCGTGAGGTCCCGCTGGAGCTCCTCCAGCATGTTGGTCTCTGTGCAGGCGGTACTCGGCAGGGTAGTGCGGAAGGTGCAGGTGCGGGCGGAACCGGAGGACTCGTAGAACCGCAGCACCAACCCATCGCTGTCCTCCGCCAGCTTCACGCAGTCCAGGATGATGTGGGAATCGCTGATCTGGAAGAAAGAGCTCTGGCAGCAGGGGGAATGGCGCATCTGGACCGGGACGTTGAGTTCATAGGCGGCGTGGACCACGTCAGACCGGGAGATAGGCTCGTCCCCAAAGGTGGTTGCGTACGTGAATTCCTGTCTCCCCAGGTCTGCGGACTCGTCCGGCCACACCGGGGCCCGGAGGAGAGTAAGGGACATGGAGTTGTGGTCCGCGCTAATGCCGTACTTGCAGTCGTTGAGGGGGCAAAATAGCGATCTGCCTCAGCGAGAGCGCTCCACTTGTGGTTGCACACCTCAAAGCGGTCCCGGTCCAGCTGCCGGGAGGTGTGGTTGGGCCGTCTGATGTGGCCGTACTGGATCTCTGAGGTGAGCTCATCTGTCTGGACATTCGCCGGGAAGTCCACCTTCAGCAGCTTCTGGGTCTCCAGCCAGTCCACCTCGGTGCGGAAGGTGATCTGCCGGCTGCCCCGCTCCAGGCGGATGGTCTGGGTGAGAGAGGACTTTCCAAAAGTACGCCGAACCCGGACCTCACAGTACAGCGGCCCTTCCGCCAGTACGGTGATGCTGCTCTCTCCGGACACCGGGGTCTCCGGCCGCATGCTGTCTACATCCCAGTTCTCATAGTGGGTGGGGACCTCCCTTCCGTATCTGTCAGCATGACGAACTGCACCCGTTCTCTCAGTTCGTCGTTCTGAATGTTTTGCATCTCCTGCGGATTATCCGCTGCCAGGTCCGCTCCCAAGCGAATCAGATCCTGCCAACGCCCCAACTCGAACCCATCGTCCGGGTTCTGCCATGCGTTTTCGCCCTTCGCTGGCAACACTGCACCCAATGAACGAGACTGCGGCGTCCCTAAGAAGACGCCGCAGTCTCGTTTCACCGCCAGCCATGGGCACAACTGCCCATGGCTGGCCATCTTGTGTCTTGCCTGTGTTGTCCCACAGAGCGCGGGACACGTACTGTTTCCTGCCGGCCCATCTATGGAGCAGTGCCCTAGCACCGAAGCCGGCAGGTGGCCCGGGCTCAGGGACTCACAGAGGCCCGCAGCTTCTTCACGGCCTCGATTTCCAGGCCGGTCATGTGAGACACATACTCGTCATCGGCACCATCGCTGATCATGTTCTTCGCGACCTTCTCGATGCCTTCGGCTCTGCCTTCGGCCCTGCCCCGGGCCTCGCCCTCGACCCCGCTCCTGTAGTTGCTCTGAGCGTACCAGTCGATCATCTCCTGCGTCACAGGACTCATCCTCCCATCTCCAGCAGCCGGGCAAAGAGCCGCTTCTGCCCGCGATAGGTCACCTTGAACGGGATGTCGTGCAAGAGTGACAGAGACGCTTTCTGTTTCTCCGCCTCTTCCTTGGCCTGCTTCCACTTCTCGCCGCCGTACTTCTCGCCGAGCGCGTTAGCATCTTCGCGAATCATCTTCGCCAAGTCGCTATGCATCTGAACTCCCACTGAAGAGGCCTGCTCTAAAGTGTCAGCCGCCCTCATCAGACTGATAGCCTGCGAAATTGCCTCATAGGGCGTAGGCGGCCGAACTTTGTCTTTGTCCTTTTTCCTGGACCCGCCCTTTTTCTTGGTCTTGTCCTCGGTCTTGGACTCACCCTCAGTCTTGGACGCATCCTCGGTCTTGGACTCACCCTCAGTCTTGGACGCATCCTCGGTCTTGGACGCATCCTCGGTCTTGTTGGTATCGCCCGGAGGCCCATACCCCACATTGTCCTTAGACTCGCTTGAGGGATTGCCCTCAAGTCCGCTCTCCGTCCCATCGGGCCCGTTCTGCCCGTCCACAATGATCTTCTCTTCCGGTGTCTCGAAATTGTCCATAAGTGCTCCTCTTCATTCAGGGAGCAACCGATCCCGGGCACATGAGTATACTGTCGTCAGTTGCTTGCCTTCACAAAAGGCCATACTTTCGGCAGAATCCCATTCTTACCTCAATGCTATTCTAGCACGAGAAGGGTCTGTGGTCAAGCTGGATTTGTTGGCCATCTCTCATGCCACGCCGGTATGATCGCTGCTCCTGTTCTCGTTGTTCGGAAAGCGGTGATATGATCAGGAACATATCGCCACATGCAGTGTAGTTGTTTCTGCAGCTTACAAATACAGGACCCTGCAAGCCGCGCTAGATCAGCCGATAGTCTGATCAGGGGGACCTCTCCCTCGTAGAAGTCTGTCATGCTGGCAGGCCGGACATTCCGGACGCTCTGGCTCCTTGCCTTCGTGCACAGCGGTGAAGAGTCTGCCGGAATCCTTCCAGCTGTTGTGCTCATAGTGGCACAGGCAATGGCCCACAGCGAACAGGGTCACTGTGCAGAGGGCCAGCAACGCCACCATGATGATATAGATAAAGGAAATGGGAAACTTGGTTTGCACACAAGCACCTCCTTCAAAGAAATATGTGAATTCAACAAGAGAATACGTCAATTTGAACGGCTTATACATACCTGAATCCGAGAAACTGATGGTTTTGCGGCTGGCACAAAAACCGGGAAATTCCACTCAGTGCTTATGTGCCCCTCACAACTGGAAAATTGCTGGTAATCAATGAAGCCAAATTTTACCAATTCGAAAAAGTGTAAAATACCCCTATGTTATTTTTGAAGGGGCATAAAATCTATATTTAAAATATTTTACCTGGTGTTTGCTGAGGATTGCTTGGGGGGGGGATCTGCTGGGTCTCACCTCCTAATTAGAACCTGCCGATGGCGGCTATGCTGGCATCCCAAACACCCGCTGTTCGACGTGATGGTAGACTGGTGTCCTCGAGTCGTTCTCGCTGAAAACCAGGTGTACGCGTCGCGCATGCGAAGTGACCTTGGCCTCGAGGTGAATGATGCCATCGATAATCGTCTTGAGCCGGTGGCGGTCAACGTCATTGGAGACAGGCACGTCTGAGCACTCCATGCTGAAGGATCCAATGATCCGCAGTGCGTTGTATGCGAGCATGGCCAGCTCACAGACGAGCTTGTTCGTGGCGAAGTACTTACTGGGAAGGCGCTCCACGTCCATGTCGGTCTTGAGTTCGCTGTGATACTGTTCGCAGGTACCGTGATCGTGGTAGAGGTTGATAACGTTCCGGTCGCTCATCTCCTCCTTGGTGAAGCTGGTGTAGTAAAGATCGACCTCATACTCCGGCTGGATCATGTACTGGTAATAGCCATCGGCTGTTCCCTTGCTTTTGACCCAGACAGAATCGCGCACTGTGATCTCATACACCATCCGCACCCTGATGGGGTGACCGTTGCTGTGCATTGTCTTGTAATAGCTGCCCAGGTAAACAGACTTGCCCGGCCTGGGCATTCTTACGTCCTTGCACTCCGGGATGTGCTTCTCCGCGAACGCAACCAAGTTAGTGCGCTTCATCCGAGGGTTGCCTTTTACGATGAAGTCAACGCCTTCCTCTTGAAAAAGGACATAGTTCACAGCGGCATCGTGTCCGGAATCGAGCCGGATGAGCAACGCCTGGTCAGTGAGCTCTCTAGCTTCGTGGATCATGGCTCTCAAAAATTCCGGCGCCCCTTTTTGCCCATTCTGATTACCGGGACGGAACTCAACGCCAAGGCAGAAGCCTTGGTTATACCCGATATAGATCATGAAGGGGGCATAGCCAAAGTTCTTTTGGTACGTATACCCGATGCCTTCCTTTTTCGTCTTGGAGTTGTTGAATACGGTTACATCGCCGTCAATTGGGATATAACCACGGCCATAGGGGAGTGGCTGAAGAAGGACTCCGCTCTTGAGGAGCATCTCTCTTATCGATGCCCGGACAGCCGAGCTGAGGCCTGGTAAGTTCGCAATGTTGTTCATCTGCTGCCGGAACTGGTCGGCAGAAGGCAGGTCCTTTATGCCGTAGAGTTCTTTGGCCAGTCTGCCTGCTAGCCCCGAGGCAACGCTGCCTCCAAGCCGGTCGAATCGGTCATACACGGTCGTCCCTGTGCTATACAGCACTGCTGCAAGGCTCGACATTTCACCGTTTGAGATGCGCGGGCCGGAGCGGCCTTTGTGGCCTAGGGCATCAATGCGCTTCTTCAGACCAGACCGCTCTATCAGCGTATGCATCAGGCCTGTTCCACCATAGGAAATCTTGCCATAATTGGCAATTATCGTTGTTTTTGGGCCCATACAGAATTCACCTTTCTGGTGCAAAATTTGCACGCGTTCCAATTCTGTATTATAGCACTTTCTGGCCGGTTCCACAAGACTTATTTTAGATATCATCGGTTGATTCTTCAAGTTATTTCTCGATTTAGTGAAAAAGACGATTACGAGTTTCTCGGTCTAAGGACATACTAATAAATTCAAATGGTGAGGTGTTGATTCTTCTATTATGGCAGTAGATGCAACATGGTTTCCACTGATCTCATGCATGCAGTCAGGGGATCAATCATCCAAGTGTCCCATACCGTTGAAGTTTGTGAGGCAGTGCTGTTGATAGTCCAAACCCGACATTAAGCAGCATTTGATTGCGCAGTTAATCGACAATTCAACTTGG
>CANRFN010000197.1 GCA_947629915.1 uncultured Oscillospiraceae bacterium
CGTGCCAAAGTGGACAGGCTCTGCGGTGCTCTGGACATCCTCAAAGAGGCCTATGTGAGCCTTGTGGAAGAGGCCTCCGCAGACGGAAAGGACATTGACGAGATCAAGAAACAGGTTGCCGAACACATCCATCCGGACTGGGCCGGGTAAGACAGCAGCGAGACAAGTTTCAAGAATGGGACACTTGGACGATTGGCCATCTGAGTGCATGCATGAGATCGGTGCAAACCAAGTGTCCCATTGTCTTCAAACTCGCTGGCAAAGTCACCGCGGCCGTGATCTGTCTGGCCATCCTCTTCATCAGCTTCTGCCAGTTCGTGGTGCTGTGTCCCGCAATCACCGACCAGCACTTCGACAACAACCGCAGTAGACGATCCTATTCGAGGAGAGTGCCTGGTCCTTGGAAGGAACCGTTGAAGAAAGAGAAAAGTGGGCTGCAGCTGATGAGAGGGTGGTGGATCAAGAGAGCGGTTCTCCATTCCCAATTGCCTTAGGAGAGATGAGAACCATGTGCCATGATGAAAATAGGCTGAAACCAGAAGATTCCTCTGTTCCAGCTCCCGGATGGGGTTCTGGATCACCCGGCCGTCCCGGAAGGAGAGCTCTCTAGGAACGGTCATCTGGCCTAACCAGCTGCTGCCTCTGGGCTGGCAGGTGTCCCAGTTCTGCATCCAACCGATCACCACACATCTGCCGCCTGGGGTGACGATCGTTCCCTGCTGGGCAGAGGACCGCCTGCGACATTGATCTGGGGAGGCTATGGACCTCCTACTGAGAAGCAAAGGATGATTCAAAGATACCCATTGACGACTACGAGAAAATCGTTTATAATGAGAAAGGTAGAGTTGAGACTGTGGAACCGACAAGACGATCCTTCACTTACCTCCAATGGTTCGATGAATCCTGGAGATTAATGGGTCTTACGGATGATGATCTGATTACACTGGAGAACATCTTGCTTGCCAATCCGGAGAAGGGCGATATTGTCAAAGGCACGGGTGGAGCACGAAAAATACGAATCCAAGTAGATAAGAACCGAGGAAAAAGCAAGGGTGGACGTGTGATATATGTTGATTTCTGTTTGAGAGAGAAATTGTATCTCATCTATGCATACCCGAAAAGCCGACAGTCTGACCTTACACCAGAGCAGAAAAACATGATCCGAACGATAATTGAAGAAATTGAAAAGGAGTAATTATATGGAGACGACCGTATACAGTTCGCTCTCTGATGAGGAAATTGCGGAAAACTTCCAAAAGATTGATGATGCAGCATGCGTTAAGGCCAGCTTAGAACAGATCAGAGCATATAAAAACGGGGATAAGACTGCCTTAAGAGTGCGGGAAAGAATTCTTCCGAGCATTGATGTCGCCCATGAAAGGAAGAAGATGAACCTGACACAAAAGGCGTTTGCCAGAATTCTGGGAGTATCAAAGCGAACCGTTGATGCTTGGGAAACTGGCAGGTCTAATCCTTCCCCAACAGCGATAAACTTGATGCTCCTCCTCAGCAAGGACCCGTCCCTTGTTTCAGAATTGGAGACACATGGGGTTCCAATTCCAATGTAATTCACAGACTATGCGGTAGCAAGAACGCTCAATATGCTATATGGTATTTCGTTGGAAAGTGAACACGATGATTCAGTAGACGGCAAGCATGCCGTTGCAGACTGCAGGGGTGCTCTAACACAGCGAATAAATAGACAGTCAGCACGCCAGAATGGCTCCGGATGCTGGCTGTCTGTGTTTTCATCATTAAGTTGCCGGCCGATTCCAAGACTCAGCCGATGATGTCGTACTTCTCCACGCTGATGAGCGCCTTGCCCAGGCACTGGAAGCTGATGCCGTCTGCGGAGAGCGGCGTGTAGAAGGTGAGAGACATGGCCTGCTCGCCGTCATTCACGAAGATCTCCGCACTGTACCGGTCCAGGATCACCCGCAGTTTCAGTACGCCTTGCTTCTCCCGTACGAAGCACTCGCGCACATGGACGAAGTCCCGGTTGGAACCGGAGTGATCGCGGCTCACCCGCAGGGTGGAAGTCTGGGGCGTGTAGGTGATGGAGGTGTAGTGCTGGCTGCCGGAGGCCACTTTCATGCGGAACTGGTTGTATCCGGCCTCGGTCATGGGCTTTACGGTTACCGTCATATCCACGGTGCGGCCAAAGATGCCCCGCAGGGTGGTCTCCTCGCAGACGGGGATGTCCTGGTAGTATACCCGGCGGCCGTGCATCTGCTCCAACTCACGAATGGGGTTCTGAATCACGCGGCCGTCCCGGAAGGAGAGCTCTCTGGGAACGGTCATCTGGCCGAACCAGCTGCTGCCTCTGGGCTGTCCGCCTACGCAGGTGTCCCAGTTCTGCATCCACCCGATTACCACGCGTCTGCCGTCTGGGGTGACGATGGTCTGTGGGGCGTAGAAGTCCAGCCCGTAGTCCACAGCCTGGACATTCTCCCGCGTGAAGGTGCGGGTGGCGTGGTCGTAAGTGCCGATGAGGAAGATGGTGCCGTTGCCGTTGTGGAACTCCAGGCCTACGGCGCTCATGTCCTGAGGGCTAGTCATAAGGATCTGTTTGCCGTCCAGGGGGAAGAAGTCCGGACACTCCCACATCCGGCCGAACTCGTTATAGCAGCGGTCCAGCACCGTGACGTAGTGCCAGTGGAGGCCGTCATCGCTCTCAAAGAGGAGGATAGAGCCGCTGTCGTCATCGGTGCGGCAGCCGATCACACAGGCGTAGGTGCCATCGTCATACTGGAACATCTTGGGATCACGGAAGTCCAGACGGCTGAAGCCCTCCGGCAGATCCGGATCGCCCAATACCGGGTTGAGATCGTCCAGCTTTTCGTAGTTCAATCCATCGCCGATGGCAAGGCACTGGGCCTGGATGTCCTGGCGGCTGCCGTCTACGCCCAGCTTTCTCTGTACGCCGGTGTACATGATGAGCTGTCTGCCGTCCGGCATCTCCACGGCGGAACCGGAGAAACAGCCGGCCTCATCGTAGTCCTGATCCGGTGCCAGTGCTGCGGGAAGGTACTCCCAGTGGAGCAGGTCTTTGCTCACCGCGTGGCCCCAGTGCATGGGACCCCACTGGATGCTGTACGGGTGATACTGATAGAAGAGATGATATTGGCCCTTGTAGAAAGAGAAGCCATTGGGATCGTTCATCCAGCCCACATAAGGGGAGAGGTGGAAGAGCGGTCTATTTCTAATGTGTGCGCCGAATTGCGCCTCATAGTCCCGCGCTTTCTGCAGTATTTCGCTGGTCATGTAAGGTTCCTCCTAAGGAAGAGATAGAGACTGAAGTTGTGTGCCAACAGATGGCCCGCAGTGCGCGGGGAGTCTAAAAAATGGAATGTTGCATTGATTCTGCAGCAGCCACATCCCAAAGGGATGTGGCTGCTGCATTTTGTTAGGACTTAGAAAAGGGAAAGGAGGGATTGGCGATTATTGTGCTGCCTGATAGCGGTCATAAGCTGCCTGATAGACTTCCAGGAGCTTCTCCATGCCGCAGTCGTTCAGAGTCTGCAGATAGGCGTTCCACTCATCGTCCGTCGGGCCGCCCTTCTGCAGCCAGTTGCCTTCGTACTCAGAGACCTGAGAGGTGAAGTCGGGCTTATAGCGGTCGATGGTGTCCAGCTCGTCCTCAGTGAAGGTGCAGTCGTTGGGGAAGGAGTTGAAGTTGGTGACGTAGGGGATCCAGCTCTCCATCAGGTCCTTCATACGGGTGGCGGCGCGGTCTTCCAGCTGGAACACGGAGCCGTAGTACTCAGGAAGTACGAGACGAGGACCATAGACTTCCCACTGGGCCTTGAGCTCGCCGGAGCTCTTGCCGTACTTCTCCTGGGACTCTTCCTCAGTGATGACGCCCCAGACGCCGTTCTCGTCCTTCTCGGTGAAGTAGGTGCCGATCGGGCCATACATCAGCTGCATAACGGTCTCTGCATCAAACCACTGATCCATGTACTTGCAGAGGAGGGTGGGGTTGGTGCACTCTTTGGTGATGCTGAACTGACCGGAAGTGACGCCCGGGCCAGAACGGAGGTTGACGTTGCAGGTGTTCTCATACTGGGTGCCAACGGGGCCCTTCAGCGGGGGCAGGAACACGAAGTCGGAGGCATAGGGGCCAGCGATCTCGTCGATGTACCACCAAGTGGTGACGCCGACACGGCCCTGGGACACCTTAGCGATCAGGGTGGAGGTATCCTGAGAGAACATCTCGAGGTCCAGCAGGCCCTCTTTGTACCAGTCAGAGAAGTAGGAGACAGCATCGCGATAGGCATCGGTGTTGCTCACGAAGGAAACCTTACCCTCGGGATCAACAGTCAGGTCGAAGCAGACGTCAGAGGTGAAGTTGGTGAATCCGAAACCGGCATAGAAGATCTCCTGGCCCCAACACCACTGATCATAACCTGTTGACATAGGAATTGTGCCCTGCGTATTGCCATAGACCTTGCTGGCCATATCGTTGTCCTTGAAGGCCTTCAGTGCATCGTGGAGCTCGGTGAGGTTGGTGGGAACAGCCAGTCCCAGCTCGTCCAGCCACTTCTTGTTGATCATGGAGAACTCGGGGATGGCATAGATGCTCAGGTCCTTGTCTGCGCCGATGGCGCTGGTGTTCATGAGCTCGCCGGAGGGAAGGCCGTAGATCTTGCCTTCCGCGTTGGTGATAGCGGACTTGATCTCGGGATGCTCTTCCAGGATCTTGGTCAGGTTGGGCATGATGTCGGAGGTGATGTACGGGGTGAGGTCGATGAAGGTGCCGTTGGCGCCGTGACGGTTCATATCATACTGAGAGAAACCGACAGCGATGAAGGCATCGGGGAGCTGGTCGCCGCCGATCATGACGCCGACTTTCTCGCCCAGGGAGTCGGAGAAGAGGTCCCACTCGATGTCAACACCGACGTTGCTGGCCAGCTCCGCCAGAACGGGGTTGTTGTCGTAGCCGCCGCTCAGAGCGCCGACACCGCCGGAGATCAGGAACTCGGTCTGGTCGCTGGTAGCGGGAGTGCCGCCGCCCTCGTTGCCGCCTTCGTTGTTGGCGGGGGTGTCGTTGCTGCCAGAGCCGGAACCGGAGCCTTCGCCGCCGCCACCGCAGCCGGCCATCAGGCCGATCATCAGGCAGGCGGCCAGGAGCAAGCTGAGGAGTCTTGCAAAGCCATTCTTTTTCATAGAAATTCTCCTTCAATTAGAATTGATGATGCACAGTGGTGAATGGAAACGGATCTTAGCCTTTGACTGCGCCGGTCATGAAGCCCTGCTCAAAGTACTTCTGAACAAACGGGTAGATGACCAGCATGGGGAGCGCCGCCACAACCATGGAGGCGTACTTGACCAGCTGTTTCGTCCGGTCTGCGGCCATGTAGTCCTGGCCGGAGGTGAACTGAGAGGTGGCATCGGTGTTGATGACGATGCCGCGGAGGACCAGGGGGAAGGGGCTCTGAGCTTTGTTCAAATAGATCATAGCTGTAAACCAGTCGTTCCAGTAGGCAACCATGGAAAAAACTACCATAACCGCCATAATTGACCTGGACAGAGGAACCACAACTTTGTAGAAGATCTTCCAGTTGGAGGCGCCATCGATCTGCGCGGCCTCAATCATGTCGCGGGGGATGTTGTTTTCGAAGAAGTTCCGGACGATAACCACGTTGCCCATGGCCACGCCGCCAGGTAGGAACAGGGCCCACATATTATTAATCACAGTCATTTGGGTTTCCGCCCATATGAGGCAAAAAGCGACTAAAATATATTGTTAGATGGTGTTATCTTTTCCAA
>CANRFN010000198.1 GCA_947629915.1 uncultured Oscillospiraceae bacterium
CTCGGTTTTCGAAGTTCTTGCCCAGGTGAAATTATTGCCATTTTATACCATGCAAATGTTTTCGACGTTGAGTATACTTGCGAAAGGACATATTTTCCATCTACCATGTCCTCTGTTATAGGGAGTTCAACGGTAAATGTTTCACTGTCTTCATCATAGTTCTTTGAATAAAAGGCCTCTACTTCAAGCTTGTGTTCGTACCCAGACTCACATGTGCATGTGAAATAAAGATACATCCAGTCAAGCCTTACGTCATCCTTCGCGGCAACGGAAAGAATGAGCTTGTCGCCAGCTGTTACAGTGGTATTTGGGCTGTTGATATACACACCGGTGACAACCGGCGGTGTGTGGTCGTCAACAGCGCTTGCCGGCCAGTATAGCATTGTGCAGACAAGGCAGATGACTATGAGTGCTGATAGAAATCTTCTCATCATATCTCCTCCTTAAAGAGTTATATTCCAGAACAAAATGAAAGCTGCGTCATGCTTCAATACTATCAGATACAACAGCAAATCAGTTTGTAAAGGACCGTTTTTCGCAGTTGGAACTGCATTGTTTCAATGAGAACCAATATGCTGGATCCTCATAGGGATTGTATGGTTTTGGTGAGACAATTGATGCCGGCCATTTCATTCGCAGATAGGGAGCTTGTTTTACTGGAGCCGGCTGCTCCAAAAGCATGTTGAGCAGGGAACCGGCACTGTGTGGTGTTTCTACATTTCAGAGACGTCCTGCTTCTGATTTTGAACCGCAAAGCATTGCAGCCAGGTGCAGTTGTTCCCAGTTCATCTGGATGCTTTCCTCTCCTGCAGATCAGGTTGCAAAAGGTGTACTTTTAGACAGGCCCCAGCTCCGTACCCTTCAAATGCGCTTTCTTGGCGAGGCCCCGAGAAAACCTGCAGCAAAAACCTGAAAAAGGGCTTGACTTTGAATGCTCCTGGGTTTAACATGGTCGGTGGGATTTCCTTTCAAAAAGTACACTTTCTGACAGTCCCTTCCCTCACCGCTCCTCCCTGCATTTCCGCAGCCTGCGGTAGAAAGTCGACTCGCTCATGTTGCATTGCTGGATCACCTCGGCAAAAGACAGGCGCTTTTTCTCCCATGCCTCTACCAGGGCGTCAAAATCGGCAGGCAGGTCCTTTCCCGGCCGTCCAAACCGAACGCCCTTTGCCTTTGCCGCCGCGATCCCTTCCGCCTGCCGCTTGCGGATGTTTTCGCGCTCGTTCTGGGCTACAAAAGACAGGATCTGAAGGACGAGGTCTGCGATGAACGTCCCCATCAGATCCTTACCGCAGCGGGTGTCCAACAAAGGCATGTCCAGGACCACAATGTCGATCCGTTTCTCCTTCGTCAGAAACCGCCACTGATTTTGGATCTCCTCATAGTCCCTGCCCAGTCGGTCAATGCTTGTGAGATACAGCAGATCCCCATCCTGCAGCCTGCTCACAAGCTCCCTGTATTGCGGTCGGTGGAAATCCTTGCCGGACTGCTTGTCCATGTAGATGTTGCTTTCCGGGATGCCTTTGCCTTGGAGAGCGATGATCTGGCGGTCCTCATTTTGCTCTCTCGTGCTCACCCGGATGTATCCGTACACTGTAATGGTATAGACCTCCTCTTCGTATCGAAACCGCAGTTGATATCCAGCGCATCAGAATCCGCACACATCCCCTGAGACACTGCCCCAGACCATGTAGACTGAATGAAACTGCCTGTCGGGAGACAGGCAGTTTTTCAATGATACACATTAAGAATGGCTGATTCTTTTACGTTACCATTGCACGAACACCTCCAAAAGGAAAACAATCTAGTCTCTGCGGGACTTGCAACGAGTGCTTCTGGGCTTGTGATGTTTTCTGCGCATTCTTCGTGCTTGCGTGTTTTGCAGTATACTTTGCCCGGTATCACCATGCAAGGAGACCGCACACAAGTGGAGAGAACTGGCCTAACCCAGACGATATGCCAAAAATAGCAAACAGCGCCTCACCGCCATATGGCGGTGAGGCGCTGAACATTTTGGCGTAATGGCGGACTGCTGCGTTTGAAGCCTCAGGAGGCCGCACAGATCCCCAGGGTCTCCTCCACTTCCTCCAGGGACCGCCAGCCCTTTTCCGCTCCAGACCGGCGGTCCTTCTCCGCTTCCTCCAGGAGGCGGGAGATGGCCCAGGACTTCACGCAGGCGGTTAAGCTCTCAGTCTGCCTGGTCCAGGAGCACATACCGGCGTTCTCCCTCTGTTGTGAGGAAGACCGGCTTTCCAATTGCCACGTCCTGCAGCACACCTGGATCGCGGGCGAGGTCCGAGATCGGTCTCGTGTTTACCATGGGGATCGGCTCCTTTCGGTATCATTTTGCCGCGTACAAGGATAGCGCGTCCGCGGTGCTTCCGCAAGGAACACGCGGTTCCAAGAGGACAGCGGAAAGACAGCTGCAATTTTTGAAAATTGGTGCTTGACAACTGGTTCTACAGCCTGTAGTATATACCGTACTACCGCTTGTAGTACAGGAGGATCTATCATGTCGGATTTTAAGATCGGATCGGCGGAAGCCCGTTTCGCGGATCTCATATGGGAAAACGAGCCCGTCACCTCGGGCCAGATGGCAAAGCTGGGGGCGGCGGAGTTTCAGTGGAAGAAGACCACGTCCTTTACGGTGCTCAAGCGCCTCTGCGACCGCGGCATCTTCCAAAACGAGAACGGCACGGTGACATCGCTGATCTCCCGGGAGGACTTCTATGCCCGCCACAGCCGCCAGTATGTGGAGGAGACCTTCGGCGGCTCCCTCCCGGCATTTCTCAACGCCTTCTGCTCCCGCAAGGCGCTCACCGATGCGGAGATCGATGAGCTGGAGAGCATCATCGAGAAGATGCGGAGGTGAGACCGTTGGACCTTCTGTTCATCAAGGTCCTGAACATGAGCCAGGCGGCCTGTTTTGTGATCTTGTCCGTCCTGCTCATCCGGCTCCCGCTGAAGCGCTTTCCCAAGACGCTCTCCTATGTCCTGTGGGCGGTGGTGCTGGTGCGCCTTCTCTGTCCGGTGTCCATCAAGTCCCCCTTCGGCTTCATCCGGGATCCCGAGCCCGTGAAGCTGGAGGAGACAGAGCGCCCGTCTGTGGGAATCCAGAGTTGGGACGGCTCTGTGGGCGGGGAGATCCCCGAGACCCGCCCAGATCGGCCTGGGACGGGCAGCCCGGCGACTGAGGATCGGGAAGACACCGGCGTGGACTGGAAGCTGGTTCTCCTGCGTGCCGCCGAGGTGGTGTGGCTTCTCGGCGCGGCGGCGATCCTCTGCCGAGACCTCGCGGCCTATCTGCGGCTAAAACGGGAACTGCGGCGGGCCGTGCATCTCCAGGACAATGTCTATCAAGCAGACAATATCGGCTCGTCCTTTACCTTGGGGATCCTACGGCCTCGGATCTACCTCCCAGATGGGCTGGAGGACAGGGCCCGGGAGTTTGTCCTGCTCCACGAGAAGTGCCATATCCGCAGGCTGGACAATGTGTTCAAGGCCCTGGGGGTCCTGGCGCTCAGCATCCACTGGTTCAACCCCCTGGTGTGGGTGGCCTTTGCGATGGCCTCCGAGGACATGGAGATGAGCTGCGATGAGGCGGTGATCCGGGCCCTGGGGGATGACGCCCGGGCGGACTACTGCGCATTCCTTCTGAAATCCGCCACCGAGAGCCGGATCATTGTCCGCTCCCGTGACGAGGACAAGAGACAATTCGCCCTGTGAGAGGAGATGAACATGATGAGAATACCACTGAGTGCGCTTCCTTTCGGCGGCGGGAGCGTGGGGACGAGGATCCGCAACCTCAGGCGGAAGAAGACACCGCTCTGGCTGACGGCCATTGCGGCGTTCCTCTGTTTGGTGCTGTCTGCGTGCCTCCTCACGGACCAGGAGGTTCAGCAGGAGACAGAGACCGGCACCGGCGCCAATGACGGCTTTGTCCACAACTACATGTCCTACGGCGTCTGCGGCACGGAGGATACGGTCTACTTTCTGCCCTCCTATTATTCAGATCAGATCTGCTACGTGGACAAGGCCACCGGGACCAGCGGGCCGCTCTGCGGAAAGCCGGAGTGCAAACACGGGACAACGACATGCAACGCCTACGTCAATCAGGAGTGCGGGATCAGCATCTACAACGGCCGGATCTACTGGCTGGGGCGGGGAAACGAGTTCAAGGCCAAGTTGTACAGCTGCGCCCTGGACGGCACGGATCACCGGACGGACCGCGAGCTTACGGCAGAGGTGCTGCCGAAGTCCTGGAACAAGATCTACAGCTTTGTGGACAGCGATACCATGTTCCTGGTGATGGTGGCAGACGGTGTAAACGGCTTTGAGCCGGACGGGTGCCTGTACATCCTGGCCATCCCGCTGGACCCCGAGCAGGAGGTGACAGTGATCCTCAACGAGTATGCGATGCCGAAGCAGTACGCGGACTCCTACATCGCCACGGCCGTGTATGACGGCGGCCTCTATCTCCTGACGGACCGTCCGGCGGACCCGAAGAGCCCGGACTATGACCCCGGCACCGGGAAGTACGTGGTCCAGATCCGGCGGTGGGATATGGAGACCCACGAACTGGAGACCCTCTACGAGGACCTGGACAGCGACTACTTCTATCACACCACCCTGGCGGTGGACGAGACGGGGATTTACTTCAACCAGACCCATGTGGGGCAGTACTCCGATTCCGGCATCTATCGCCTGGCCCTCGGGGCCTCCGAGCCGGAGCTTTTGTTCAGCATGGGGCCCTATGTCTTCGGGAACATCGGGATCTCCGGCGGGATTGCCGCGGGAAGCCACATCTTTGGCCCGAACGAAGGCGAACAGGAGGGCTTATACGTCATCATACGGGACCTGGAAGGGAATGTGCTCATAGACAACACCTATGATATGACCGATTGGGGCATCCCGGAGCCGGAGGACGGCTTCCAGTACAGTGTCATCACATACGCCGGCACCGATGGGGAAAAGGCCTACTTCCTCGGAGCATTCGAATCCTCTGGCGGAGCCTCCGCCATCGTGGAGGTAGACCTGAAGACCGGCGCGTGCAAGGTGGACGAGGTCGTCCGGAAAAAGTGAGCGTTGGCGGACAAGAATGGTGCAGAATGAGAATGCCGCTTGGTGCGCTCCCCTTCGGCGGCGGGAGCGTGAGAAACAGGACCACCATCGTCAGCGTGCCCATCGATGGGAGCGGCGCCAGGGTGCTGGGCTCCACCGTGGAGTACAGAGAGAATCACAGGGCGGTGAGAACATGGAACTGAAAATCGAACATCTCACGAAGTGCTACGGGGATCTGGTGGCGCTGCGGGATCTGTCCATCACCTTTGCGCCCGGGATCTACGGCATTCTAGGCGCCAACGGGGCGGGGAAGTCCACCCTCATGAACCTCCTCACGGACAACATCAAGCGGGACGGGGGCTCGATACGGTTCAACGGGGAGGACATCCTCAAGCTCGGGAACCGGTTCCGGGCGGTACTGGGCTATATGCCCCAGCAGCAGGGCATCTACGACCATGGTGATATTCAGCAAAAATGTTGATTGGATGCTTGACTAGAGCACCCTGGGGGGTGTATAATAGGGCCGAGGTGA
>CANRFN010000199.1 GCA_947629915.1 uncultured Oscillospiraceae bacterium
GACCTGGCGAGCCGAACTGGGATGAGCCGTGGGAGGACCTGCCGGATCCGGATGTGCCGCTGGCACCGCCAGAAGACTATCCTGCGCCGCCTGAGGACGAGCCATACGATAACCCGCCGCAGACCAGTGAGCGGACTGTGATCGGCGCCTGGACGGCTATGGCCGTGGCCTCTGGCCTTGGCCTGGCAGTGCAGATACTTGAGAAGAAGAAAAAAGGACGCTGAGACAGGCAAATAGCGCAAACGAATATAGTGCAAAATCGGGCGGCAGACAGCCTTCAGGGCTGTTTGCCGCCCGATTTCCCTTGACGCGGAGCAGGATGAACCACAGAGACCTATCTTCTGGCAAGACGGTAGTGTCCTGTGGGGAGAGAGATGAGAAGGGGAGATGGAGCATGGCGCTGCCGGAAAGCCTCGAAGACAAAGGGAAATCAGCCTTTCCACACTTCTACGATATTTGGGAAAATTCGGGGTTGTCAATGTAGCCAAACTCTGGTAGAATGAGACCAGTTGCATTTTCCAACTTTGATGGAAACGGGCGGCCCTATCATCCGGGCGCCTACGGGACAAGAGAGAGGAGTGGCAGATTGGATACCGCGAGAAAACTGTCCGTCTGGAACAAGCTGAAGTTCGGTGTGGGGGACTTCGGCATTTCAGCGGTCACGGCCCTGTTGCAGTTCTACATGCTCTTTTACTACACCGATGTGGTGGGCATAGACCCCGGCATTGCCGGCACCGCCATCCTGGTGGGCAAGCTCACCTGGGACATGGTGAACGATGTGCTCTTCGGCTACCTGGAGGACAAGACCGTATCCCGCTGGGGCCGCCGCAAGCCCTTTCTGATGTTCTGTGCCCTACCACTGGCGGCATCCTTCTGGCTCACCCTGTCCCTGCCAGTGGGAATGAGCAATGTGGCGGCCTTTTTCGCCATCATTGGCACCTTCATCCTGTACGACACCTTTAACACCCTGATCACCACCGCCTATTCCGCCATGACGGCGGAGCTCACCACAGACTATGATGAGCGCACCTCCATCTCCACCTACCGCATGGTGTTCAACGCCACCGGGTACATTCTGGGCGCGGGGATCACCACCGCCCTGGCCTCCTTTATCAGCACCTCCGCCGGCGTCTCTGTCCGGGAGGGCTGGAGCTGGGTAGGCCTCATCTTCGGACTGGTGGCTGGCCTTACCACCCTGGTGCCCGCTCTGTTCGTCAACGTGGGGCCGGCCGTCAGCGAAGAGCCCACCACCATGCCCCCGATGCGTGCCATCCTCAGCACCCTAAAAAACCGCCCCTTCGTGCGGTATATCATCATCTCGATGATCATGAGTACCGCCTTCACTCTGGTTACCACCATGCTCCCGTACTTCCTGAAGTACCAGATGGACATGGAGGCCATACAGGCGATCATTATGCTGTTGCTGCTCGGCACCCTGACGCTCTTCATCGTGCCCTGCTCCATGGTCTCCCGGCGCATCGGTAAGGCCAAGACCTACGCTTTGGGCATCGGGATCGCCTGCGTGGCCCTGATCGCCGCCTTTTTCACGCCCCGGGAGGCCAGAGTATTGGTTGCAGTGGTGTCTGTGGTGGCGGGCATCGGCTTCTCCAGCCAGTGGGTCTGCCCCCACAGCATGGTTCCCGATGTCATCGAGTACGACGAGCTGGCCACCGGTGAGCGCCGCGAGGGGATCTATTACGGTATGAACGCCATGGTGGGCAAAGTAACCGGAGCGCTGGGCAGTGCCATCTGCGGCTGGGGCCTCCAGCTCACCGGATATGTGGAGAACGCGGTCCAGACCGAGACGGCTCTGTTCGGGATCCGATTCCTGTTCGCACTGCTGCCCGCCGTCCTGCTGCTGATCTGCGTGCCGCTGCTGATGCGCTATCCCATCACCAAGGAGAGCCATGCGGCGGTGGTGCGGCAGCTGGAAGCGCGGCGGACCAAAGCAGCCCATTCTCAGAAAGGGGGAGATCGTCCATGAGAGCGATTATCATCGGCGCGGGCCTGGGCGGCCTTACCTTTGGGGCGTACCTGGCCCGGGATGGCTGGCAGGTAGACGTATACGACAAAAATCCCAAGGTAGGCGGCGTGTGTGCTTTGGCGGAGAAAAACGGCTATAAGTGGGAACAGGGCCCTCTGATCCTGGGGGATCTGCTGCCGGGAGAGCCCGTCTACGAGCTGTTGCAGGAGCTGGGCATCCAGCTGGAGACCGTCCGGGCGGAGCGGGGGATCGAGATGCCGGACTACGCCATGTGGCGCCCTGATACCTATGCCGGCATGTACTGGCGGCGGGACCGGCTGCGTCAGCTGTTCCCGGAGGAGAAGGAGGGCATCCATGCATACTACACCTTTTACGATGACATGTGTGAACTGCGCTACCGGGGCGGCCTGGCTTCGATGCACCCCACCCCGCTGAACAAGCTGCGGCTGGCCCTGGCCTTTCTCAAGGTGAAAAAGTACGCCGGCCTCAACGCCAAGGAGCTGATGGAGAAGTTCTTCCACACGGAGAAGCTGCGCACCCTCTTCACCGGCATCCTGGCAGACTTCTGCGCCTCCCCGGAGGAGTTTCAGGGCCTGGGTATCCCGTTTTTGAACTTTGAGACCGCCTTCGACAAGCGCATCCCGCTCACCAAGAACGGAAAGCCGTACTATCCCGGGTACTGCTACATCCAGGACGGCGTGCAGAAGCTGCCCGAGGCTCTGGCGGAGGCCATCACCTCCCACGGGGGCGAGCTCCACCTGAACACCGTGGTGGAGAAGATCACCGTGGAGAACGGTGCGGCAAAGGGAGTCCGTTTGGCAGACGGCGCCCAGATCTCCGCCGATCTGGTGGTGGCCAGCGGCGGCGGAAAGGACGTCTTCTACAATCTCGTGGGAGCGGAGCACCTGGACGAGCACTATCGGCAGGTGCTGGACACCTTCCGGCCCATGGAGGCGGTGTTCATGCTCCACCTGGGCGTGGATTACGACCCCATGCAGTTCATGAAGGCCCCGCTCTGCTACTACTACAAAACCTATGACATCTACGGCGCCACAAAGCGCCTTCGGGCGGGAGAGTACCACGGCGGACGGGACGGCTTCCTCATCTCGGTGGACTCCGCCCACGCGCCGGCGTTCGCCCCGCCGGGGCATCACGCGGTCACCATGTACACCATTGCCCCAGACACCCTGGCCCACGGGGACTGGGAGGCGGAAAAGGAACAGTGGGCCGATGCGCTGATCGCCCTGGCGGAAGAGCACCTGCCCGGTCTGCGGGAGCACATCACCGAAAAGCTGATTCTGGCGGCCCCGGACTACCGGCGCCTCACCCACATGGCCAAGTGCTCCTTCGGCGGCGTGGTGCCCATCTGGAACCAGGAGAACCCGGCCCACAAGACCCCAGTCCAAAATCTCTGGTATGTAGGGCAGCAGAGTGAGAACATCGGCGGCGTGGGCAACGTCACCACCGGTGCCCGGGCGGCCTATCTGCAGATGAAGGCGGAGATGGCAGGCCCGCCCGGAAAGAGGGGTGTGAAATGAAGCGCTACGATGTGATCATTGTCGGGGGAGCCACCACAGGCAGCTACTTTGCCCATCAGCTGGCGGAGCAGGGCCGCTCGGTGTTGGTCCTCGAGGCGCTGGACCCTGAGCGAGTCGGGACAAAGTACGACATCTACCATGTGGCCAAAAAGGATTTTGACAGATTCCACCTTCCCCTGCCCGAGAAGGGGGCGGACTGGGCCTTCGAGTTCACGGACAACGTGAACCTGTCTGCCTTTGGAAAATGGCCGAAGCCGGGCCGTGAGCACGTCATCGGGATGCACATGCACCCCCACACCCTCCGGATGAACCGCTGGGCCCAGGCGGCCGGGGCGGAGATCCTCTACGAGGCCCGCTTTGATCATCTGGAGTACGGCGCGGACGGCAAGATCTGCGGCGTTACCTACAACCACAACGGGGAGACGGAGACCGCCGCATGCGGGCTGGTGGCAGACTGCTCGGGCATCCCGTCCGTGGTGCGCACCTCCCTGCCGGACGGGTATGGGGTGGAGAACTTCCCCATCGGCCCGGAGGACATGTTCTACGTGAATTTGCGGTATGTGAAGTACCAAGACCCCAAGGACTATGTCCGGCGGAACCGCTCCTGGCCCTACTACAAGACCTGGGAGGCCCCGCAGATGGACCCGGAGGGGGCCATCCTGGGAGTGGGGGCCAACTTCAGCGCAGAATATGCGGACGGCGTCTTTGCCCGGTTTGAGAAGGCCATAGACCTGCCCAAATACACCCTCCAGCACATCGAGCGGGGAAGGACCCCATACCGCCGCCCGCCCTATTCCATGGTGGCAGACGGCTTCCTTGCCATGGGGGATGCCGCCTGTCTCACCAAGCCCTCCTGCGGGGAGGGCGTCACCAGCGCCATGGTCCAGGCGGAGATCGCGGCCGAGGTGGTTGGCACCCTGTTGAAGCAGGGCATGCCCTTGACGCGGGAGAATCTGTGGCCCATCAACAAGCGGTATGTGGAGGCCCAGGGAAGGGCCTTTGCCTCCCAACTGGCCACAGTGGTGGGGGCTGTGGGCACCAGCGCCGGGGAGAACGACTTCTTTTTCCAGCACGATGTGATCTTCAGTGCCGAGACCTTCCGAGCCATGGGGGAGGGAAAAGAGCTCACCTTTGGCCCCGGCGAGATGGCCCGGACGGCTGCTGTCATGGTGTGGGGCGTGATCACCGGAAAGGTGCGGATCAAAACCATCCGGAGCCTGCTGAAGTCCATGGGGGACGGAGGCGCTGTGTCCAAAGTGTACGCGGACTACCCCGAGACCCCGGCAACCTTCGAGCAGTGGGTGAAGCGGGCAGACGCTGCCTGGGCCGCCTGCGGCAGCATGGCGGAGTCCGCAAAGCTGGCGGAGGAGTGAGCGGAAAGACCGTGGAGCGCCAATCCCGCCTTTGGACTCGAATAGGACGATTCGAAGGAGTCGTCCTATTCTTTTGCCCGAGACTTGGATGGGACAGAAATGGAACCGCAGGGTCCTGGACGCTGAGACGGTGCAGCGGTATGCTCTCGCTGAGAGAGACGGGAAGGGGAAATCGAGATGCCGCAGCATGTCACCTTAAACCTGCAAGACTTGCAGCAAAAGCTGGTCCCCGTACTGGAGGCACACGGCGTCCGAAAGGCGGTGCTCTTCGGCTCCTATGCAAAGGGGACGGCAACCGAGAAGAGCGATGTCGATCTGCTGGTGGACAGCGGACTCCACGGCCTCCGGTTTGTGGGGCTGCTGGAGGAGATCCGGGAGGCTCTGGACAGAGAGATAGGCCTCTTTGACGTCGCCCACATCGAGCCTGGCTCCCGGATTGATCTGGAGATCCGGCGGACGGGGAAGGTGATCTATGAGAGAGCTGGGGAGAACGGAAGTGTCTGGCGCTTGGAAAATACAGTGGTGATATTCGACAAATTTGTTGATTGGAACCGACACTAGCCACCCGAGACCCCCCAGGGGGTACCCCCGATGCC
>CANRFN010000200.1 GCA_947629915.1 uncultured Oscillospiraceae bacterium
TTCCTCTTTATTACGTGGGTATAACTTAAATGCATGAAATTTCGAATTCTGGGTATGACTACAATTCATGATATCAGGAGCACTACGGCGGCATCCTGTCCGTGGAGGCGGAGGACGGGCAGTTCACCTTGCATGTCCTGCTGCCCAGGTCTATGGTGCGCACCGTCTGAGCCGCTAACGTGATCCTGCCGGCGGACAAGCTCACCATGCCCGGCATGCCGGAGCGGGAGGAGAAACCGTACAAGACCCTCTACCTGCCCCACGGGGTGTTCGGGGACTACATGGACTGGGTTGCCGGCACTCGAATCCAGCGGTACGCCGAGGAGCACGACCTGGCGGTGGTGATGCCCTCCGGGGACAATGCCTTCTATGTGGACCAGGCAGCAACAACCTGTACGGCACCTTTGTGGGCCAGGAGCTGGTAGAGCTCACCCGGAAGATGTTCCCCCTGTCCCGAAAGTGGGAGGACGCCTGGATCGGCGGGCTGTCTATGGGCGGCTTCGGCGCCCTGCGCAACGGACTCAAGTACAGCGATACCTTCAGCCACATCGTGGTGCTCTCCGGTGCCCTGCACCTGGAGCAGATGGCGGCCCAGACAAAGGATGCGCCGATCTTCATTGAGAGCAAGAGCTATGCCGAGGCCTGCTTTGGGGACCTCACCAAAGTCCTCTCCAGCGACAAGAATCCCCGCTACCTGGCGGCCCAGATCAAGGCGGCTGGAAAGCCCTTCCCGAAGATCTTCATCACCTGTGGAAACCAGGACAGCCTACTGCCGGTGAACCAGGACATGGCCGCATACCTGGAGCGGCAGGGGGCAGCCGTCACCTTCACCATCCGCCCGGGGAACCACGAGTGGGACTTCTGGGACGATGGCATCAAGCGTGCCCTGGAGTGGCTGCCCACGGAGAAGAACGGCCTCGGGATCAACAGCGGCAACATCGGTACCTGAAGTGAATATCTGAACATTGCCAGTCATGCAAGGCCGGCGCCGGGAGGCGCCGGCCTTTTTGACGTTTCCAGCAAGGATTTGAAAGCCCCTCCAGCAGTCTCTGTGCACCCTGTCGGACAACAGATGACGGGTTACGCTCTGAAAACGACCAGTTAGAAGAATCGGATTGTTCGCACCATGGAAAAACGGTACATTCCAGGCCAGAAAAGTGCTACGGGAAAAGACAGATTTCAGGCCCTCGGAAATCAGACGGGGAGACGGAGGACAGATGGCAAACATATTGCTGGTGGATGAGAAGACAGCGGTGGAGGCACTGCGGGGCAGGACAGAATGGAAACCGTACGGCATCAACGGCGTGTTCACGGCGACCTCCGTGGAGGAGGCGGTATCGATCTTTCAGGACAATGAGATCGACGCCGTGCTCAGCGAGATCGACCTCCCCGGCGGCAGCGGGTACTCTCTATTGGAGTGGATCCGGGGTGTGGCCCCGGAGACAGAATTTGCCTTTCTCACCGTCCACGCCGAATTCCCCTACCTCAAGCGGGCCCTGCAGCTGGGGTGCGGAGACTACCTCCTAAAGCCCCTGGAGGACGCCGAACTGGACCGGGTGCTCAACGTGTTCACCCGCAGGATCCGGCGGCGACACCGGATGGCGGCCTATTCTCCGGATCTGCTCCGTGCCCTGGGTGGGGAACACAAAAAGCGGGACCTGGTCCGGGTGGTAAAGCAGTACGTCCGGGAACACATCCAGGAGGAGATCTACATCGGGGACATCGCCAGCCAGGTCTTTTTGAACGAGCGGTACCTGATGCGGGCCTTCAAAGCCGCCACTGGCACCTCCATTCTGCAGTTCATCACGGAGGAGCGGATCTGGCTGGCCAAGGAGTTGCTGGTCTCCAGCGACTACACCGTCCGGCAGGTGGCCAGCGCCGTGGGATACGGCAACTATTCCTACTTCATCCGGATCTTCCGCCAGCACACCGGCGAGACCCCTACGGCATACCGAGCCGCCCACCGGGAGGACACCGGTGGGGAGACGCCGCAGGAAGATTTGTAGGATGTGCACAAAGCATTTTGTATGGTTGCACAAACAGCTTCAAGCCGCCCGGAAATCTTTATACAGGAAGCCGGAAAAGTGTTCATTCCGGTGACAATCGTGCTATCAAATGCGGAACCCGCATTGATATAATGCCCAAACCCCAAGCCCCAAAACAACAGTAAAATAGGAGGACAACGAAATGAAAAAAGTGATCGCTCTGTTGCTGGCACTGGTCATGGTACTCGGCCTCGCCGCCTGCGGCGGCGGAGAATCCGCCAACACCCAGCCGCCCCAGAACAACCAGAACAACGGCAACTCCGGCACCAACGACAATCCCGGCGGGGAGAGCAGCGGAGATGAGGGTGGCCTCATCAACTTCGACGAGGATCCCTATGAGGTAGCTATCCAGTTCGTAGGCCTGTTCGAGGAGAACAGCGACATCCCCGCCGTAGAGGCTGCCCTCAACGAGATCACCCTGAAGAAGATCAACTGCACCGTGGACATCGTCCCCATCTTCATCGGCGACCTTCCCACCACCACCTCCCTGAACGTGGCCACCGGCGAAAAACAGGACATCGTGGTGGCCGGCCTCACCTCCACCATGATCTCCCTGGTCTCCGATGACTGCCTGCTGCCCCTGGACGACCTGCTGGCCGAGCGGGGCCAGGCCGCCATGGAAATGACCAAGAACGTGTCCGAGGCCTCCAAAATCGACGGCGTCACCTACGCCGTAACCGGATATCCCTATGCAGCCCTGGCCGCCGGTTTCGTGTACAACAAGACCATGGCAGATCAGTACGGCATTGAGATGCACGACGACATGACCATGGAAGAGCTGGGCGCCGCTGGTGCCATACTGAAGGAGAACGGCATGTACCTCACCACCCACGGCAACTCCGCTCAGGTACAGTATAAGTTCTACAACGGCGGCGACTACTTTGGCTCCAGCGCCGAGTTCGGCGGCATTCTGGACCCTGCCAACAGCACCACCATCGAGAACGTGTACGCCGCTGATCGCATGCGGGAGTTCTGGAAGACCGTCAAATCCTGGGAAGACGCCGGCTATCTGCCCCCGGACCAGCTCACAGACACCACTACCGTCCAGGAGATGTTCCAGGCCCAGCGCATTTTCGGAACGGCAACCAGCTATGACCCCGGCCAGCTGGCCTCCTGGGTGAACGACAACTTTGAGGTAGATGTAATCCGCCTGAACGATCCCGTAATCTCCACCGGCAGTGTAGCAGAGTTCCAGCTGGCCATCTCCGCCAAGTGCGAGCGCCCGGACAAGGCCATGGACCTCATCAACCTGATCTACAGCGACAACGATGTGGTAAACCTGCTGATGTACGGCGTGGAAGGCCAGGACTATGTGGCCGTAGAGGGCACTGAGAACGTGATCACCCGCTCCGGCACCGAGAACGCGGACGGCAACAAGTACTCCACTCCCTTCTCCCGCTTCGGCAGCCAGATCCAGATGAAGGTTCTCGCCCCCATGACGGACAGCTACTACGATGAGCTGGAGACATTTGAGGCCTCCGCCAAGAAATCCCTCACCTTCGGATACAGCTTCTCCGGTGACGCATATAGCGCTCAGGCCGGCGCCATCGCCAGCGTGCTGGCCGAGCGCCTGCCCGCCCTGAACGCCGGCACCGTGGACGATGTGGACAAGGCCGTGGATGATCTGGTGGCCGCTCTGGAGAAGGCCGGCATCAACGACTGCATCACCGCCAATCAGGAGGCCCTGGACGCCTACCTGGCCGGCTGAGCCGACACTCCCCCATAGAACCTTAGTTTTTCGGGGCTGTCTGTTCGCTGCACAGCGGGTAACAGACAGCCCCGCATCCAGAAAGGGAAAGGTGGAATTCAGACGCTATGAAAACCCAGTCCAAGCCGGCAGCCGCGTCCGCAAGCGCCCAGCAGGCCAGGAAGACCCCTCTGCAGATGATCGTGCACTGGCTGCCCTTCTATCTGATGGCGCTGCCGGGCGTGGCATACCTCCTCATCAACAACTACATCCCCATGGCGGGCCTGCAGATCGCCTTTAAGAACTTCAGCTACAGCAAAGGCATGTGGGAGAGCCCCTGGAACAACTTCGCCAACTTCAAATTCCTCTTTGCCACCTCAGACGCCTTTATTATGGTCCGCAACACCATTTTGTACAACGTGGTGTGGATCGCTCTCGGCATGGTGCTGGGCGTCACCGCCGCCGTGCTCATCAATGAGGTCATCGGCAAGCTCAAGAAGAAGTTTTACATGACGGTAATCCTGCTTCCGTACCTCATGAGCGCCGTTATCATCTCCTACCTGGTGTACGCCTATCTGTCCCCCACCTCCGGCCTCTTCACCAAGGCCCTGGAGGGTCTTATAGGCGAGGCCCCGGACTTCTACCAGGAGCCAAAGTGGTGGCCCTTCATTCTCACCTTTGTGAACCAGTGGAAGGGCATCGGCTTCGGCATGATTCTGTACCTGTCCAGCATTCTGGGCATCGACCCCAGCCTCTATGAGGCCGCCACCCTGGACGGGGCCACCCGCTGGCAGCAGCACAAGAACATCACCATTCCCCTGCTGAAGCCCACCCTGATCATGATGTTCATCCTGAATCTGGGCAACATCTTCCGCTCGGACTTCGGTCTCTTCTATCAGCTGCCCATGAATCAGGGTGCTCTGTTCCCGGTGACCCAGACCATCGACACCTATGTGTACCGGGCCCTGATGCGGTACAATGACGTCGGCATGTCCGCCGCCGCCAGCTTCATCCAGTCTGTTGTGGGCTTCATCCTCATTGTAACCGCCAACAAGGTGGTCTCCAAAGTGGATGAGAGCAGCGCACTGTTCTAATCGGGAGGTGCGGAATATGTTGCAGAAAAGCAAACGCGGCTGGAATGTCGCGGCCAATATCGTGATGTGTGTCCTGAGTTTCCTGGCTCTGGCCCCCTTTGTCCTGCTGGTGATCGCCTCCTTCACGGATGAGCAGGTCGCCCTGACCCAGGGCTACAGCTACTTCCCGGCAAAACTCTCCCTGGCGGCCTACGAGTACATCGCAGCCCAGTGGGAGATGCTGGGCCGGGCCTACCTGATGACCATCGTCATCACCGCCGCCGGCACGGTGCTCAGCATCATCATGACAGCCCTTCTGGGCTATGTGCTCAGCGAGCGGAATCTCCCCGGGCGCAAAGTCCTGAACCTGTAGAGTGTTCCCAAAAACGATTTTGCCCTTGTGGCACAAGGGTTTCTGGACAGGGGTTATATAGGTTCCCTAACAGGATTTCACGGCGATAAATCTTGGTCAATCTCTATTTGTTAACAACCGATCT
>CANRFN010000201.1 GCA_947629915.1 uncultured Oscillospiraceae bacterium
CTACGTGCACTCCACCCTCTTTTATGTTCATTATCTTGATGGAAAAATTTGGGTCACGAACTTTGGACAAGATCCCCGGGCACCGCACAGCGGTGCCCGGGCTGCAATTTCCCCTGGTGAGACCTGCCAAACCTTCCTTGACAGCCCCTTCCCAAAACGGTACAATGCGGTACAACCTTGCAGTGGGCGTGCCGCTGTTCAGACAGATTGCGGAAGGAGACAGACTGCCGTGGAGAAGACACCGAGAGAAGAGTCCATCTGGGAGATGGAAGAGGGCGAGGAGATGGAATTCATCACCGATGCAGACCTGGATATTGAGTTGCCGGAGGACGCCTGGATGCATCTCCACCCGGGGGCGCCCCGGATCCTGGACCCCATGCTGGCGGAGGAACAGGCTGCCCAGGACTGGGAGGAAGAGGAGATGCTGCAGTTGGGTGCCCTGGACGGGGCGGACGAGGAGCTGCTCACCCTCCTGGCAGACGGCGTAGACCCGGATGTGCTGCGCATGCTGGAAGAGATGGAGGAGCTGCTTCCCTCGCCGGAGGACACCGAGGCGTGACCATTGAGACGGAGCGGCTCCTGCTGCGCCCCTTTCAGATCGATGATGCGGCGGATGTCTACGCGTACCTCCGAGAGCCGGCGGCGCACTGCTTCGCCTCCATGCAGCTCCGCTCCCTGGAGGAGGCGCGGGCGGAGATGAAAAAGCGGGCTGGGAGACCGTGTTCTATTTTGCCATCGCCCTGAAGGAGACGGGAGAGGTGATCGGGGAGATCGAGGCCTATCCCGAGAGCGAGGCCCCAGAGGGCGAACCCCTGGACACGTTCAGCCCGTGCTGGATGCTGAATCTGGCCTATACCGGACGGGGCTACGCCTATGAGGCGGCTCATGCCTTCTTTGCCTATCTCTTTCGGGAGAAGGGGGCCAGGCGGATCTACGCCTACACCGAGGAGGACAACCTCCCCAGCCAGAGGCTCTGTGAGCGGCTGGGCATGCGGCGGGAAGGGCTGTTTCTGGAATTCGTGTTCTTCGGGAACAATCCGGACGGCACCCCGCTCTATGAGAACACGTACCAGTATGCCATTCTGAAGCGGGAGTGGGAGGCAAAATGGGGTGATTGACTCGCCCAAAATGGCCGGGAGCGGGATTTCCCTGTACACACGGAAAAGGACGGGATGTGCCTTATGGAAGAGAACAATACGCCGATGCAGATTGATGCCCAGGACCGCCATGATCTGGAGTGGTACGTGCAGGCGTGCCCCTATCCCCAGAAGAACCGGCGGGCCGCCATGGTTTTGGCCCTGGCCAATGGTGCCACGGTGGAAGAGGTGGCGGCGCAGTATGGGCTGAAGCCGGAGACAGTGCTGAAGTGGAAGCGTTGCTTTGCGGAGGAGGGCCTCGGCGGTTTAGACGCCTATTTCTATGGAGTGCGGCCAACAGAGGGCGTGCCCTTTGACGAAGCGGTGAAACTGGCTAAAAAGGCGCAGCGGGCGGCGGAGAAGGCCAGGAGAGAGGAGAGACCGGTGCAGAGCGCCTATGGGAATGGGGAGCCCAAGCGCTCAGAGGACCCAGAGGATACCTCCTATCTGGAGGATGTGATCATCATTCTGGATGTGCGGGATAAGCGCGGCAATGTGGTGCGCCAGCATAAGGTTGTGCTGCCGAAAATCCTAGCAGACACAGATCATTTCGATGTTTGTACGCTGGAGGGATTCCAGCGGGACTATGGCCGGTTTGAGAGGGGGATGGCTGCGGGGATCTCCCAGATCACCCAGATGTTTCTGATAGACAGCATCAAACGGCAGTGTGAAGAGGAGGGCCGCGTGATCAGCCCGGAACAGGAGCAGGCGCTGGAGCGATTCGTCCGGGAATCCGTGGAGGAGAAAATGCGGCAGAGGAGGGATCGGGGAGGCCAATGAGACTGCTCTTTGAAATGGACAAGCACAACTACGGCACCTGTACCCGTACCTTTGTCCGCCACTCCGCCCGGAGCATCGTGATCCGGGACGGGAGGGTGGCCATGGTGCACGCCGTCCTCCTGGACCACTACAAGTTTCCCGGAGGCGGCATCCGCGATGGGGAGGACCCGGTGGATGCCATGGTCCGGGAGACCCGGGAGGAGGCCGGCCTGGTGGTGCTGCCGGACAGCATCCAGCCATATGGCTATGCGCACCGGGTGGAGCGGAGTGAAAAGGTCCCGGAGGAGCGCTTTCTCCAGGACAATTTCTACTACTTCTGTGCCGCGGAAGCCGATGCGGTGGCCCAGAACCTGGACGCCTACGAGGCGGAGGAGGGGTACCAGCTGGAGTGGGTTACCCCGGAGACCGCCATCCGCACCAACCGGAAGGCGGCGGGTACCTCGGAGTACCGCACCATGCTGGAGCGGGAGGCCCTGGTGTTGGAACTGCTGCAGAATGAGGGATATTTTTCGAAAGAAGAGGAGACGATATCAATGGAATCTGCCGTGCCTGTGGACCTGGAGACGTGGCCCCGCAAGGAGCTCTATCAGTTCTTCTCCGGCATGTCCAACCCCTTCTATATGGTTACCTTCCGCCAGGATGTGACCGACATATACCAGTACGCCAAGCGGATGGGCGTCTCCTTCTACTACACCCTGGTGTGGCTCTGCACCGAGGCGATCAACGATGTGGACGCCTTCCACTATGCGGCGGTGGATGGGAAGGTCGTCCGGCTGCCCCGGCGGGAGCCCAGCTTCACAGACCTAAAGCCCGGGGCGGAGCAGTTTCACATCGTCACCATGGACTGCGGAGACGGCGGCCCGGCCGCCTTCTGCCGGGAGGCCGCCCGGAAGAGCGCCGCCCAGCAGACCTTCCTGGACCAGTCCAGTGAGACGGAGAATCTCATCTACTTCTCATGTCTGCCCTGGGTGGACCTCACCGGCTTTGTGAACGAGCGGGATCTCAGTACCCCGGAATCCCGGCGGGACAGCATCCCCCGGCTCACCTGGGGCAAGTACACCGAGGCGGCGGGGCGGAAGACTTTGGGCCTCTCCGTGGAGGTGAATCACGCCTTTGTGGACGGGCTGCACATCGGCCAGTTTGCCGCGGCGCTGGAGAGGCGAATCCGCCAGCTGCCGGAGCGGGATGTGCGCCTCTGAGGGAGGAGACCCACATGAAATTTACATTCTGCCCCCACTGCGGGGCCAAACTGGTGCTGCGAGAGATCGGCGATGAGGGCCTGATCCCCTACTGCCAGCACTGCAGCGTGCCCCTCTGGGACATCGTCACCCCCAGCATCATCACCGCCGTGGTGAACGAGTGCCGGGAGGTAGCCCTGATCCGGCAGGACTACGTGAACACCACAAATTCCATCTGCATCGCCGGTATCATGCAGCTGGGGGAGTCCGCGGAGGAGGCCGTGGTCCGAGAGGTGAAGGAGGAGATCGGCCAGGACGTGGAGCAGGTGCGGTACATCCGCAGCTGGCCCTATCCCTCCAAGGAGATGCTGATGCTGGGCTTCCAATCCACGGTGCATAAGAAAGAACTCCGCCTCTCCGGTGAGGTGAACGCCGCCGAGTGGGTCCCCTATGACGAGGCTCTCTCCCGGATGCGGGAGGGCAGCATCGCTTGGCAGCTGGTGAAGACCGTAATTGAGGGAAGCTGACGGACTGAAAACTGGCTTGAAACTGAAAATGGAACTACAAGGTCACTGGCGGAGAGCGGGAGAACGCGGTATCCTGGGAGAAGACTGTCTGCCCCTTTGAGGCGGCAGCATACGAGAACGCTGAGTGAGGAATTATGATTGAAATTCAGGGCAAGTACAACGAGGCGAAGGTCTACGCCGAGACGATAGACAGCGCCTCCCGGGGGCAGATCCAGGCCCTGGTGGACCAGGCATTTGCGGCGGGCAGCAAGATCCGCCTGATGCCGGACGTCCACGCCGGGGCGGGCTGCACCATCGGCACCACCATGACCATCTCCAACAAGATCGTCCCCAACCTGGTGGGCGTGGACATCGGCTGCGGCATGGAGACCGTGCGGCTCCGGGAGGACCACCTGGAGCTGCAGCAGCTGGACAAGCGCATCCACGAGGCCATCCCCTGCGGCATGGACATCCGCTCCAAGCCCCACCGGTACAGCCTGGACGTGGATCTCACGAAGCTCTGCTGCGCCAGACATGTGGACCTTCCCCGGGCGCTGCGCAGCATCGGCACATTGGGCGGCGGCAACCACTTTATTGAGGTGGACCGGGATGATGCGGGAGCCCTGTACCTGGTGGTCCACTCCGGCAGCCGCCATCTGGGCCTCCAAGTCGCCAACTACTACCAGAACGAGGGCTTCAAGGCCCTCTCCCGCACGGACCCCGCGGCCATCCAGGCCCTCACGGAGCAGCTGAAGGCGGAGGGGCGGCAGCGGGAGATCCCCAAGGCCATCAAGGCGCTGAAGGAGCAGAGCAAATCAGACATCCCCAAGCCCCTGGCCTACGTCACTGGGGAGCTGATGGACCAGTACGTCCACGACATGCGCATCGTCCAGGCCTTTGCCGCCCGCAATCGGCAGGCCATGGTGGATGAGATCATCCGGGGCATGAAGCTCCATGTGGAGGACCAGTTCACCACCATCCACAACTACCTGGACACCGATGCCATGATCCTTCGAAAGGGCGCCGTCTCCGCCAAGGCGGGGGAGCGGCTGCTGATCCCCATCAACATGCGGGACGGGAGCCTGCTGTGTGTGGGGAAGGGGAACGAGGACTGGAACTGCTCGGCACCTCACGGCGCCGGCCGGCTCATGAGCCGCTCCGAGGCCAAACAGTCCTTCACGGTCTCGGCGTACAAAAAGGAGATGGACGGGATATACAGCACCACCATCTCCAGCGCCACCCTGGACGAGTGCCCCATGGCATACAAGGGGATGCAGGAGATCCTGGACCAGATCGGCCCCACGGCAGAGGTGGAGAAGATCATCAAGCCCATATACAACTTCAAAGGCGGCGATGGGGAGTAGCCCATTCGCTGAAAAACGCTGTACAGGCGACAATTTGCCTGTACAGCGTTTTTCCTTTACAATAATTGGAACAATGAAATCTTAGAGGTGTTATCCGACTGATTAAACCGGCCTGATTTGCCGGTTTTAGCACCGAATTGGGGTCGGACATTGGTAATGAGCT
>CANRFN010000202.1 GCA_947629915.1 uncultured Oscillospiraceae bacterium
CTCACGGAGGCTTGTATCCTAAATTCTGGATTTATTTGATATGTTATACGTTTACCTGACTTTGCGTTTGCCCTAGGCTGCGCTGGAGAAGATCAAGACATTCGCCAAGGCAAAGCAGTATCAGGAGGCTGTCCAGGAGGCGGAGAAGCTCCTGTGCAACTATCCCAACCACTTTGCCGTGGTGTATCCATGTGCCCAGCTGTACCTGGAGATGGGGAGAGAGCGGGAACACCGGGAGGCCAATCGGCGGGCGATCCAACTGCTGGAGCATGCCTGCGAGCTCATAGACCAGAACGAGGACGAGACCATCAGTGAGGTGTCCATCCGCACCCAGATGGCCAAGGCGTATCTGGCGCTGGACAACCCGGAGACTGCGCTGCGCATCCTGAAGAAACACAACGCCTGCGGGGTGAACAACGCGCTCATCGGCATGGTGCTGGGAGACTACCTCCACAATGCGGACGGGGCGGAGCAATACCTGGGCCGGGCGTTTTCCTCTTTTGCCGAGGAGATCAATGACATCATGGTGGGCTTTGCCAACGTCTTTTTCCAGCGCCGCAACTTCGGTGCCGCCATAGACTGCCTCCAGTGGCTCCGGACCGTGCTCCGGGGCATCCAGCCCGAGGACCAGCTCACCTGGTTTGATCGGTACGAGTGCATCCTCCAGGAGATCATCGCCGAGGCATACTGCATGCAGGGGAATGTGGATCAAGCTCGGCAGTCCCTGCGAGATGCCTTGGTGCAGGCGGTCCGGTTCGATGGGGCAGACCCGGCAGAGGTCCAGCCCATGGCCTTTTATCGGGAACTTGAACTGGAGCACCAGCCCACATACAGCGGGTACGGACCCTCTGCGGTGGAGGGGCTGCGGCAGAGAGTGGCCATGGAGAGCGGTGCCATTCCCAGGCTGCAGGCGCTGTGGGACGGCGTGGCAAAGGAGGTGCTCCCAGATGAAGCAGTATAGATGGTTGATTTGGGAGAACCTCCCCGGGGTTCTCGGCACAGCCGTTCTCATTCTCCTGGAGTCCCTCTCCATGACCATCGCCGGGTACTCCCTGTCCTTCTTTTTCACGGCGTACCAGTATGCGGGAGACAAGGTCCGGGCACTCATCTATACCCTGGGAATCGTGTCTGCGATCTGGATCATCGCCATGCTCCTGTGAAAAACGATCTCCGGGCCATGATCGGCACCAAGATCGGCTCCCTCTCCTATGCAGACTTCACTTCCCGGGACAGCGGCCACTACGTCTCCTGGCTCACCAACGATGTGGACCAGATATACAGTCAGTCTTTTGCCGCGCTGTTCTCCGGAGTGGAGTGCCTCACCACGGCGGCGTTCTCCCTGGGGGCATTGGTCCTCTTGAGCCGGTGGATCGGCCTCTCCGCCATCGCGCTGCTGGCGGTGATCTCCGTGCTGCCCCAGTTTGCCAACAGGCCGCTCCAGAAGGCCAATGCCAAACGGTCTCAGGCACTGGAGACGGCCACCGAGGCATACAAAGACGTGGTGATGGGAGGCGCGGTGTTCTTTCTCTCCAACCTTCGAGACCGCATCCGGGAGCGCATCCGGACTGCCTCAGAGACGGCGGAGCAGGTGTGCTTTCGATACCAGCGGACCAATACCACCGTGCAGATCGGCATCCAAACGGTGAGCATGCTGGGACAGGTCCTGCTGCTGTTTGTGACCTTGCTGGCGGCGGTGTTTGGGGCGGCGGATGCGTCTGCGCTGTTGTCTGTGGGCAACCTGGCGGGGAGCTTTTTCAACGGCGCCGGGAGCCTGGTGCAGTGCTTTCTCACCGTGAAGGCATCGGTGCCGCTGTGGGAGAAGTTCGAGAGGGACGATACTCAGAAAGAGCCAAGCAAGGGAGAATTGGAGACCATCCCGGAGATCCGGCTGGAGAACGTGTCCTTTCGATACAGAGAACAGCCGGTACTGGAGCACCAGAATTGTACCTTCCAGGCCGGCGGCAAGTACGCGGTGATGGGGGAGAGCGGCAGCGGAAAGACCACCCTCACCAAGATCATCCTGGGCCTGCTCCCCGGGTACCGCGGTAAGGTCCTGTATGGAGGCCGTGAGCAGCGAGATCTGCGCACGGACAGCCTCTATGAGCACATCGCCTACGTGGACCAGGAGGTCTATCTCTTCCAGGATACCCTGCGGTTCAATGTTGCCTTGGGGGAGCCGTATCGGGATGAAGAGATTCTGGCGGTACTTCGCAAGTGCCGGCTGGAGGCGTATCTCCATACCCTCCCGGATGGACTGGACACCGTGATCCAGGAGAACGGCAAGAACCTCTCCGGCGGGCAGAGGCAGCGGATCGCCTTGGCACGCAGCCTGATCCGGCAGGTGCAGTACATCATCCTGGATGAGGGTACTTCTGCATTAGACGAGCGGAACGCCGTGGAGATCGAGCGGGACCTGGTAGAGGACCCAAACCTGGGCGTGATCCTTGTCACCCACAACCTGCGGGATGCCATCCGAGAGAAGCTCACCGAAGTGTATTCCTTGGGCTGAGCGGGCCTGAGACCGAAGAAAGGCAGAAGGACAGCGCATCCCGGCTATGCCGTATCATTCTGGGGTGAAAGAGCGCTTGCAGCCAGTCCCGGCGGCTGGTACAATAGCGGTACTGATGAGAGGAGAGGCACATATGTGGAAAGACACCGATTGGATCGGGGTACCTCAGGAGGAGATCCGGGCTAAGAGAATCTATCAGGGGGACAGCAACGGCTGATTTGCCCTCTTTCGCTTGAATGTGCAGCTGGAGTGCAAGGCCTCCCTGCAGCTTCAGATCACCGCCTGCTCCCGGTATCGGCTGTGGATCAACGGCCAACCCGTCTTGTCTGGCCCCTGCCGCAGCAGCGTCCACCGGTATTTCTACGATGCCATCGAGGTGGGGGAGTACTTGCAGGTAGGGGAGAACGTCTTTGCGGTGCAGGTCCTTCTCTGCGACAATTCCTCCATATCAGACTGGAATACGGACCCCCGGTATCCCATCTTCAGCGTGGAGACGCCGCCCACCGCACACCGGCTGGCGGCCTCCGGCACCGCTGTGGATGAGAATGGCAACGTCCTGGCGGATGTGCACACCGGCAAGGCGCCCTGGAAGGTCTCTTTGGACAACACCTGGTCTCTCGTCCGGAACATGGACGCCGCAGACAATCTGGGCGCCGTGTGGGAGCAGATCGACTTCACCCGCACCCCGTCCCAGTGGAAGCTGCCCTCTTTCAACGACACCCTCTGGTCCACCGCGATCTCCCTGGAGCCGGTGCTCCCCGGGGCTGAGCAGCAGTATGGTATCCTGAAGAAGTTCCCATTGGAGGCGCGGCCCATCCCGTTGCTCAACGAGATCCCCTGTACCCTCACCCGGGAGTTGGGCGGGCCGGTGTTCGGCGGCAGGGAATCCATTACCGTGGAGCCCCATCGGAGCGTGAGACTCCTTCTGGACGCCGAGGGGCAGTGCAACGGCTACATGCGATATCGGATGGACGGCGGCACGGGAGCCAAACTCACCTTCACCTATTTTGAGAAGTTCGTCCGGGGCGTGGACGAGGTGCCCCGGGACGACTGGCAGCACGGGGAGATCGGCCCCAGCCAGAAAGACAGCATCATCGCCGGCGGGGGAGAGCTGATCTATGAGCCATTTTGGTACCGGTCCCTGCGGTTTCTCCAGATCGAGATCGAGACCGCCGAGGAGCCCCTGGTGTTGTTCCGCCCCGAGATCCGCAAGACCGGCTATCCGCTGCCCGCGGTCTCCACGGTTCGCTCCAGCGCCCCGTGGGTGGAGCCGGTGTACGAGATGGCCGTCCGCACCCTCCGCTGTTGCATGACGGACGCCTACATGGACTGCCCCTTCTGGGAGCAGATGCAGTACCCCATGGACACCCGGTTGCAAGCCCTCTTCACCTACGCCTGCGGTGCGGACACCGCCCTAGCTAAAAAGGCCCTCCAGGATTTTCACGACTCCACCCTCCCCATGGGCCTGGTCCAGGGGCATGCACCCTCTGCCCCCAAGCAGATCATCTCCACATTCTCTCTCCACTACATCTTTATGCTCTATGAGTACTGGCAACGCACGGGGGATCTGGATCTCCTGCAGCAGTACCGCACCGATGTGGACCGGATTCTGGACTATTATGATCGCCATATCGGCCCCTCCGGCCTGGTGGAGGACCTGGGGTATTGGGACTTTGTGGACTGGCAGGACGCCTGGGCGGACAACGCCGGGTGTCCCGGTGCCACAAAGAGCGGCCCGTCCACCATCATCAACTTGATGTACGGCAAGGCCCTCCTGGCGGGCTCGGAGATCTGGGCCGCTGCGGGACGCCCGCCCCTGTCTCTGGAGTATCAAACCCGGCAAAAGGCTATTGCGGAGCGGGTACAGGCCCTCTGTTGGGACGAAGATAAGGGACTCTATCGGGAGGGACCGGACTACCCGGAGTACACCCAGCACGCCCAGGCCTGGGCCGTCCTGAACGGCCTGGTGTCTGGACCGGACGCCAAAGCCCTGATGGAGCGCACCATGACAGACCCGGACATCCTCCGCTGCGGGTACTCCACCTGCTTTGAGCTCTTCCGGGCCTGCGAACAGGCCGGCTGCTACCACCTCACCCAGTCTCTCATGGACTGGTGGATTCACATGGTGGAAGAACACTGCTCCACCTGTCCGGAGACCAAGGCGGACTCCCGGAGCGAGTGCCACGGCTGGAGCGCCGTGCCCATCTATGAGCTCATCGCCGTCTCCGCCGGATTCCGCAGGGCAGATGGAGATCCCGGCCGGATCGTGGTGCGTCCCCACATGGACCTGCTGCCGGATCTGGAGGGCACGAACGAGACGGAGTACGGAACGGTGCAGTACCGGTATCAGCGGAACGGGGACAAACTCCAGTATGAGATTACCTTGCCCGAGGGCCTGCAGGGTACCTTTGTGGGAGCGGATGGCACACGGGTACCGCTGCAGCCGGGATACAACAGAATAGACGAATAATGCCAAAGTACGGCGCCTGCTCGAGAGTGTGAGCAGGCGCCGTATTGATTGCTTAGGCACAGTCATTTGGGTTTCCGCCCATATGAGGCAAAAAGCGACTAAAATATATTGTTAGATGGTGTTATCTTTTCCA
>CANRFN010000203.1 GCA_947629915.1 uncultured Oscillospiraceae bacterium
AATTCCCACTCAGCGTTGCTATAAAGTCTAAATATCGGTATTATATCGCGGCTGGGATATCAACAGCACTGCCTCGACATTTCTGTCCTCCAGGTCTGAGACTTCCTCGCCGGGCAGCGGAGCGAGATCCATGCCGATGGCGGCAATCTTGCCGTCGTGAATGCGGATGGCACCGAGATAGGGCACGCGATGTACCGCATCGTGAATGAGTGCGTTGGTCAATAGCATATGGTTTCCTTCCTTCCGATTTCTGATACGGACTGTACGGATTGGGCCGAATTTGATCGTATCCTGCCGATCCTTAGCGCACTCATTATCGCTGTCTATGGGCAGTTCGTCAAGAGGGGTGACGGGTGGATAGAATACAGATTGCGCATGGCTGGAGATCCCTTCTAGACCGTATCGAATTCGATGCGGTTTAGAAATCTGGCAGACTTCAGAGATCACCGTATAGCTATCCCAACCAATGAAAGGGAATGCGGCTGATGGGTTTCAGTACGTTAGTGCAGCGTCTGCCCAGACCGAGGGATGTCCCGGCCGGAGTATGCCGGATCCTTCTCCATCTCACTGAAAGCGCCGGAGGTCTATCTGAGCCATAGGTTCCCCTTCTTGTTAAAAGTATCCAGTACGTCAAGGAAGATGGACTTCGCATTTTCCCCACCGGGACCATTGTGCTGGAGCAGCAGCTGCGCAACAGCGGCAGAGAGGAGGATATCCGGAAACTCCGCTTCACCACGGCACACGAATGCGCCCACTGGGTTATGGGGTACTTCCGGGAGGTGGACGAGGACCGGCAGTGTGCTCCAGGCCTGATCAGCCTGGAGCAGCAGCAGAGCGGCCAGCTGAGCCGGGAGCAGCAGGTAGACCGGTGCGGCGCCTGTCTGCTGATGCCCCGCTTCCTGATGATGCGGGCTCTGCACGAAGTGAACGGCGGCAAGAGAATCCCGATTTACGGAAAGTGCGTTCTGAGTTCGGAGGGGGATCGCACCGTGCAACGGTTGGCGAATGCCATGCGGGTAAACTACATGCCCATGCGGTACCGCCTGGAGGAACTGGGCCTCTATGAGCCCCACCCGATCGAGGAGCTGATCGATGCTCTCCTGGATCGGATGCGCAGAGACCGCCGCTCATGACGGATCTCCAACGTCATAACCTGGCCCTGTCCCGCAGGATGGCAGAGGGACAGCAGGCGCGGCCCATCCGCTGTCCCTATTGCGGCATGCGGCTGCTGGACGCCTACGGCCACGGGCACAACGTGGTGTCCGTCAAGTGCCCCAAGTGCAAGGCCGAGATGATCCTGGACACCTCCCTCTTCCGCAAGGTGCGCTCCCGTCCCCGCTATGGCCTGTCCTACGGGTGGCGCAGCGCCGCCGGCTGGGACGAGGAGGACTGGGAGCCGTCCCCGTTTCTGACCTCCCTGGGGAGGTTTTCCAGGTGAGAGACCAGGGCCCCAAGGTAACCTATGCCGCCATGGAGTCCCTCTGCGAGGGGGTGCTCCAGAGCTGCCTGGGAACGGTGGAGACCGCTGTGGACATCAACCGCCTGGCGGAGAGCCTGGGCATTGAGCAGGACCGCGCCCCCAAGCGGCCGCCCAGCATGGAGCAGCGCCTCATCGCCCTCCGCGGCCCCCAGGACGAGGCCACCCGGCTGCGGGCGGCACAGCGCCGCCGGCAGGCGGACCGGCTGGCCACTGCCAGGGCCTGCAGACAGCGCATCCTGATGAACTGGCTCCAGAGTGAGGGGGCAAAGTACCAGATCGAGCGGTGCGCCTACGTCCTCTTGATGCCGAGAGCCCTGGTCCAGAAGCACTGCCATACCCAATGGGGGGATGACCCCATCCCGGTGTACGGAGAGTTCTTCTTTCTTCCGGAGCACCGGGAGACCCTCCAGAAGATCGCCGATCTCTTGGATGTGCCCTTTTTGGATCTCGTAAAGCGGCTGGATCAGCTGGGTCTGCTGGTCCACAAGCCGGAGGACGACCCGGTCTATGAGGCCACCTGGCGGGGTGCCTATCAGAAGAACCTGGAGGTGTTCTTGACCGGGAAGAACGTGCCGAAGCCGGAGAACCCCCCGGAGGAGAAGGTGGAAGAGCCCCTGAAGAGGCGCAGGTCCTCCAAGAAGGGCAAGTCCCCGGAGGAGACCGCAGATACAGCGACCAACCCCAACCCCAAACCCAAGCCCAAACGAACCCGCAAACCCAAGAAACCGCCGGCAGGATCCCGGAGACGGCGGAGTTCCCAAGAGAGGGCAAGGATGCTGCTGTCACGTTCAAGACAGATGCCTTGCTCCGTTACCAAGAGTTTTACCCAACAATGAAGAGACCGGAATCTGCGCAGTGCATGGACCGGTCTCTTTTGCGGTTTCGGGGGTAGGGCGATACCCGCTTTCTGGAACAAATGGGACGAAAAGCGGAAGAAGTACCATAGATTCAGGCAGACGTGTTGAAAACCCGTGCGTTCTGTACTCATTTCTGCGATTTTCCGGTAATGATGGAGTGGCAGCTCTTGACAGATTTCCAAAAATGATGTATGGTCCGTAATGAAACGATCTGACCCTGGAAACGGGCAAAATGGGGCGGTAATCTCTGAAAATGAGAACCCCCGCCCGCTGTTTCATGCGTAGTGCACCGGACTGCCCATTGCTCCAAGATAATTGGAAGTTTGAAAAGACCTTATGTCCGAAAGGCGAAGCCGGCCTCTTGCAGCAGAAGAGAATCCGATCTTGAAATTAGTGGTATCGGAGTATCTTGCCGAGAGAAAGAGGCGAAGGGTAGGCAGGGGGCCGATGGAACAGGACGGTCTCCCAGACGGCTGCAAACTTGCCCCGTAGCGATTTGGAAACGGGGACTGCTGTTCCCGTCAATGGAGACGTACAACAGTCTGCCAAAGGCACACTGGAAATTGGAGATCGTGATCTGCTCCAAAGGGGAACAGTCTGGACAACAGAATTGGGTCTGGATTGACAGAGGTGAAGAGAGGGACGCTTGTCCCTTTTGTTTTCTCTGGGGAGGCAAACGAAACGATGGCCGCAGGTCTGCTGTCTGGAGCGCGGCCATAGGAAAGAGGCAGACAGGGTTCAGGGACAATGAGATCGTGCAGGATAGGTCTATTGGAGCATACGAAGGATGGCGGAGTCTATGCTCCATTCAGAAAAATTAGGAAAGGATGGACGAAATTGAAAAGATTAAAGCGGCCATTGGCATTGTTGCTGGTGCTTGTGATGTGCATCAGCCTGCTGCAGATCACGGTATTGGCAGACGATATTACCAGGCGGACTGGAGCGGAGGGCGTGAGCGGAGAGACGGTTGGGTCCGCGAGTGCTATTCAGGACGAGATTGAGCCGATTGCACAAGCGCCGGGAAGGGAACTGTTGGATGACTATGAAGGCCTTAGTGTTACGAAAACTGTAACTACCACACAACCATTAGAAGGCTTTCAAATAGGGGAAAAGGTGAAATATAGAATTGTAGTTTATAATATTGGCCTTGAGGATATACATGGCCTGGTAGTGAGGGATCCACTTACTGGTCAAGAAGAGAAATATGATAGATGGGGTAACAACTTCCTGCCAGGAGCTAGCTTCACTGTTACAACCTCTCTTACAATTTCAGAAGATAACCTGAAAGAGGTGCAAGATGGCAAATTAGTAAATGTAGCAGAAGTAAGTGGATATATTAAAGAAGGATGGAATGGTAAGGCGAAAGATGTAAGGAAAACTGCGTCAGCGTCTATAGATGTAGCACAGGCGGCCCTGACAGTGGAGAAGACTGTGGACCCAACGTCAAGTTTCGACCTGGGCGAGGAGATCAAGTTTGATATCAAGGTAACCAATAGTAGCAAAGTTACGGTGAATGATATCGCTGTAACCGATCCCTTAACTGGCTTGCATGAGAGCGTGGGAACCTTGGCTCCGGGAGAATCGACAGCAACTTTCACGACTTACAAAGTCTAGGAGAAAGATATCCAGGCAGGTGAGATTAAGAATATTGCAACTGCAACAGGAAACGCGGACGGCGAACGAGTGACCTACAACAGCAATAGCGTGACAGTCCAAACGGCTACGCAGAAACCGGCTCTGACAGTGACAAAGACTGCGGACAAGACTGAGGGCGCGGCCCTGGGCGAAAAGATCACTTACACCATCACCGTGACCAATAGTGGTAACGTGACAGTGAGCGATATCAAAGTGACTGACCCTCTGACGGGCCTGAACCAGAGCGTGGGGACGTTGGCCCCGAATGCCTCAACAAGTGTTACGACAACCCATACTATCACAGAGGCTGACATTTTAGCTGGTAGCTTTGTGAATACTGCAACCGCGACAGGAACAGACCCAAATGGTGGGGAAGTGTCAGGCAGCGATGATGAGACGGTCAAGACGGTTGAAGCAGCCCCGGCTCTGACGGTAGAGAAGAAAGCGGACAAGACTTCTGGCGCAAAACTGAATGAGACGATCACCTACACCATCACTGTAACCAACAGTAGCAATGTGACGGTGAACGACATCACCGTGACTGATCCCCTGACTGGCCTGAACCAGAGCGTGGGGACGTTGGCCGCGAATGCCTCAACAAGTGTTACAACAACCCATACCATCACAGAGGCTGACATTTTAGCTGGTAGCTTTGTGAATACTGCAACCGCGACAGGAACAGACCCAAATGGCGGGGAAGTGACCGGCAGCGATGACGAGACGGTTACCACAGCTGCGGTAGCCCCGGCCTTGACAGTGGTGAAGACCGCGGACAAGGCTACAGGTGCAGAATTGAATGATGTGATCACCTACACTATCACTGTAACCAACAGTAGCAATGTGACGGTGAAAGACATCACTGTGACTGATCCCCTGACGGGCCTGAACCAGAGCGTGGGGACGTTGGCCCCGAATGCCTCAACAAGTGTTACAACAACCCATACCATCACAGAGGCTGACATTTTAGCTGGTAGCTTTGTGAATACT
>CANRFN010000204.1 GCA_947629915.1 uncultured Oscillospiraceae bacterium
CCGCAATTCCAAGGCTAAACGTTCTCGTGGATTCAAAAGCTACGATGAGCCAATCCCCGACATTGCATGAATAGCCAAATATTTCCTGTACAATGCTCTGCACATAGGTGCGCTTATCCTGTGGGTCATCTAGGAAGAGTGTGCGCGGGAATCCTCCATCGGTAATAAAATGCATCAATTCTTGCGTCAGAGTAGCTTCTACTGGGAAACCGTAGAAACGCTTCATGGCCACATATTCATCGAAGCTGAGAGGAAAGATATCGAATGCCAGATAGCGGCCTGTAAGCTTGGTGGTCAATTCGCCGCTGAGAAGATACGAGTTAGACCCAGTAATGAAAATAGACCAATTCCCTTCACTCCGAAAGCCATTGATCACCTCTTCAAAGCCATTGACGTTCTGAACCTCATCAATGAAGAGATATTTCAAACCAGCTGCAGTCCCTTTTTGCAGAATCCAGTTCTCCAATTGGGCTGGTGTCCTGATGTTTCGATATGCTCTCTTCTCCAAATCCACTAAGAGGATATTCTCCTCTGGTACTCCCCTGGTCCGCAGTTCCTCCTGAATCATTTCCATCAGGCAGGACTTACCGCACCGGCGGACTCCGGTAATCACCTTGATAAGATCATCGGCATCGTAAAAACCGCGGATTCTCTTTAAATAACACTCCCTTG
Source organism: uncultured Oscillospiraceae bacterium (assembly GCA_947629915.1). Lineage (GTDB taxonomy): Bacteria > Bacillota > Clostridia > Oscillospirales > Oscillospiraceae > Enterenecus. Next base: position 673 of record CANRFN010000204.1, read on the forward strand.
GGAATAGTTGCACAGTTATCCCTCCCTCAGATATCCTGGGAAGCATGATACAGGAAATCGGGGAAGAAGTCAAGTTAATTAAGCCATTTTTCAAGATCGCAAAAAAATGGTTTGATTAACCCCGCAGATCGGCGCGTTGTTTTTCAACAAAGCCCGGCTATGCCACATTCGGATTCCGGTGAAAGGAGAAGGTTGGATAACTCACCATAAGCTTAAATAAATTCCTACCTGGTACACAATACTCCCTCCAACGGCATTGGTCTGGACTTGCTGTAGCTCCGTACGTTGGTAAGGCATATGAATGCTGTCTGAGGCATCGAGGAACTGCAGATCAGACAACAGCTGCGGTTCTCCTGCGGACTGGCGCATGGCGTTTTCTCCACTCTTTTTCACTGCCCAGGATATCGTATCCAGGTCAAAGCAGGCAGTTAACTAAGCCATTTTTTCAAAATTTGCAAAAATGGCTTAGTCTGAGACATCGTAGAAGCCGCCAGCAACAGACAGCCATGATGGTGTGCTTGCTGCCCCCATACCCGAAGCAGCCCAGGACTCCATGCCGTGTCGCCCTGCAAATAATTTTTTCGCCCCTCTTGACAAGTTCACTTGGCAGGCGTAAGATAGAGCCGTGCCAAGTACGCTTGGCAAGAAAGGAGGCTATTGTCATGAAACCGGAAGAGATCCTGGAGCGCAGCCGCCGGGAAAACAAGCATCGGGACCTGGCTGAGTTAGAGGTAACCGTGGCAGCGGGAGCTATCGCCGGACGGGTGGGCGCCACCGTGTGCTGCCTGCTCTCTATCCTGTCCCTCTGGATCACCGGCACCCTACTGCTCAGCCCCTGGGTGATCTACTGCTCCATCCTGGGGACCAACTGGCTGGTCCGGTACCGCAAGAGGGGGCTGAAGTCTGATCTGGTGGTGTCCATCCTGATGTACGGGCTGGCGATTGCAGCGCTGGTCCTCCTGATCCTGAGGCTGGTGGCCGCCCGATGAACGACCTCAAACTGCAAAACCGCCTGAAAGAGGCCCGGGCAGAGCGGAAGCTGTCTCAGGCGCAGCTGGCAGAACTGGTGGGCGTCTCCCGCAACACCATCAGCTCCATCGAGACGGGACAGTACTGCCCCACCGCAAAACTGGCGCTGGTCCTCTGCACTGCGCTGGACAGGAAATTCGAAGACCTATTCTACTTTTGAGGAGGTACGCACATGGAACTCTTGGGACCAGTCGTCCTGGGCCTGCTGCTCATCGGGATCGGCGCGGTAAACTGGACCGGCAACATCAGCACCGTCAAGCGGCACAACCGGCGCAATGTGCGGGATGAGGACATCCCCGCCTATGGGAAGGCCATGGGCGGTGGCACCATGGTGATCGGCGCCGTGGTAGCCGTCTCACCCCTTCTGATGCAGGTGAGCGATCTCGCGGCAACTGTGGTGGTGGTCGCCGGGATCATCATCGGGCTGGCAATCATCCTGTACGGCCAGATCAAGTACAACGGCGGCATCTTCTGAGCAACACCCGTCCTGCACGAAACCAGGCTGAAGCACCGATTTTGGCGCCCTTTCCCGCCGGGAAAGAGCGCCAAACGCGTTTTCCGGCGGAATCCTGCCAGTCTGCGGGCACTTGTCCTTCTTTTTCTTGTACTGTCTGTCCGTTGCATTCTGTCCTCCGGCGGCGTACAATACCGCAGATCACAAATCATCCCAGAGCATCCACTTGCGGGCGCACCGCAGGGCGAGAGGAGACGGCAATTTCCCATGGCGGAACGCAAGAACGACTTTTCCCAGGGCAGCATCCCCGGCAACATCATGAAGCTGGCCCTTCCCATGACGGCCGCGCAGCTGGTAAACGTGCTGTACAGCGTGGTGGACCGGATCTACCTGGGCCATCTGCCCTCAGCAGACAACCTGGCCCTCACCGGCATCGGGGTGACCATGCCCATCGTGTCCATCATCATGGGCTTTGCCAACCTCTGCGGCACCGGCGGCGCCCCGCTGTGCTCCATAGACCGGGGCAAGGGGGACGACACGGAAGCCGAGAAGGTGATCGGCAACGCCTTTGCCATGCTGTTGGTGTTGGGCATCGCCATCACGGCGTTTTTCCTGGCCTTGAAGGAACCCATCCTGTACCTCTTCGGCGCCAGCACAGACACCTTTCCCTATGCCAACGACTACCTCACCATCTATCTCATCGGCACCCTCTTCGTGATGATCTCCCTGGGCATGAATCCGTTCATCAACGCCCAGGGCTTCGGCACCATGGGTATGGTTACCGTAGTGGTAGGGGCCGCGGTGAACATCGTGCTGGACCCCATCTTCATCTTCGACTTCGGCCTCAACATGGGCGTGAAAGGCGCCGCCCTCGCCACCGTGATCTCCCAGGGCATCTCCGCCGCCTGGGTGCTGATCTTCCTCACCGGCAAGAAGGCCATCCTCCGGCTGAAGCTCTCCAACATCCGCTTTGAGGCCCACCGCACAGGCCAGATCACCGCCCTCGGTCTCTCGGGGTTCTTCATGAACATGACGAACTCCCTGGTCCAGGTGGTCTGCAACGCCACTCTCAAAGCATACGGCGGAGACCTCTACGTCGGCATCATGACCATCATCAACTCCCTCCGGGAGGTCTTCATCATGCCGGTCCACGGCCTCACCAACGGCTCCCAGCCGGTGCAGGGGTACAACTACGGCGCTCAGAAGTACAAGCGGGTCCAGCAGGCCATCCGGTTCTCCGTGCTGGTAACCGTGATCTACTCCACCGCCTTCTGGGTGCTGGCCATGGTTGCCCCCGGCATGCTGATCCGCATCTTCAATGACGACCCCGCCACCCTGGAGCACGGCATTGTGGCCCTCCGGATCTACTTCAGCCTCTTCGTCTTCATGTCCCTGCAGCTGGCCGGACAGGGCGTATTTGTGGGGCTGGGCCGGTCCAAGCAGGCGGTGTTCTTCTCCCTGCTCCGGAAGGCCATCATCAATGCACCCCTCACGGTACTGCTCCCCCTCCTGGGCATGGGACCCAATGGCGTCTTTGTGGCAGAGGCCATCTCCCAGCTGCTGGGCGGCCTGGCCTGCTTCATCACCATGTACTTTGTGGTGTACCGCCCCCTGTCCAGTCTCCCGGACGGCGCCCCCATGCCCACGGGGCACGCCAAGAAGAAGCTGTAGGGCAAAGAGGGAACGCTGCTCCTCCGACAGCTCTGGCCTGGCCGCGGTGTACTGACGCTCACGCCCCCCAGGAAGCAGCCGGTAAGCCGTGCATCGAGGCATCTACCCCAAGCAAGACCAACGGCCGGAGGCCTGACACCGCGTGTGTCAGGCCCCCGGCCTTCTCATTCTATGGGGAACTTCCGAACAGGAGAGACCTTGGACCATTGGGGCCGGCCTCTACCGGACACTGCAACGGGCCATGGCTTCCAAAGCCCCCTTAAGATCCCTTCATTCAGCATATTGTGGGGCAAAACGGCCCCTGGATTGGGAAAATGCATGTGAGATTGTGCGAAAAGGAAGGGGTGATCCGCACTGCAGCCCGGTCCATCCTGCCCCGCCGGTTGGAAAAGGCGGCTGTGTCGCGGATTTTTCGATTGTTCACAAGCGATTTCTGAAATAAATAACAGTCACAGCTTAAAAGCAGGATAAGCACTTCTAATCCGGGTTCTTCAGCACGTAATTAAGATGTCTATTTAATACATGACCTGACAAAAAAGTATACTTTTTTG
>CANRFN010000205.1 GCA_947629915.1 uncultured Oscillospiraceae bacterium
ACCAAGTTGAATTGTCGATTAACTGCGCAATCAAATGCTGCTTAATGTCGGGTTTGGACTATCAACAGCACTGCCTCGAAATGTCTATCCCGGCTTTGTGGAGGCCCACTGCCATTTGGGTGTCCACGATTACGGCATGGGCTTTGAGGGCGCGGATTACAACGAGATGGGGGACACCCTCTCTCCGCAACTCCGCGGCCTGGACAGCTACTACCCACAGGACAAGGCCATTCCCCTAGCCCTCCATGCCGGCGTTACAACCGTGTGCACCGGCCCTGGCAGCGCCAACGTGTTGGGCGGCACTTTCTTAGCAGTGAAGACCCACGGAGACTGCGTGGACGACATCCTAATCAAGCCCGAGGTGGCCATGAAGTGTGCCTTTGGCGAGAATCCAAAGCGCTGCTACAGGGACAAAGGTACCTGCACCCGCATGACAACCGCTGCCAAGCTGCGGGAGATCCTCTACAAAGCCAAAGAATATGGAGCTCGCAGGGCCGCCGCCGGAGACGACATCACCAAGGGGCCCTCCTTTGATATGAAGCTGGAGGCGCTCCAGCCAGTCCTCCGGGGAGAGATTCCCTTGAAGGCCCACGCGCACCGGGCGGACGACATCTGCACCGCGATCCGCATCGCAAAGGAGTTCGGTGGGGCTCACCATCGAGCACTGCACCGAGGGTCACCTGATTGTGGATCAGCTGGTCCGGGCGGGCTATCCTGTGGCGGTGGGTCCCACGCTCACCAACGCCAGCAAAATTGAGCTGGTGAACAAGACTTTCGACACCCCAGGCATCCTGGCGCGGGCTGGCCTGCAGGTGAGCATCATCACAGATGCCCCGGTGATCCCGCAGCAGTACCTGCCGCTCTGCGCCGGGCTGGCTGTTAAGGCGGGGATGGATCCCTTCGATGCGCTCAAGGCGATCACCATCAGCCCCGCAAAGCACATCGGCATCGCGGACCGGGTGGGCTCCCTGGAGGTTGGAAAGGACGCAGACATCGTGGTCTCGGACGGGGACCCAATGGTGAGCGACACCCGCATTTTGGCCGTGTATTTAGACGGGGAAAAAGTTGTGGGGTAGGCCGAAGGACAGTATTGAGCAAGAAAAAGTGCTGGATTCCTGCAATTGCTGCAGGAATCCAGCACTTTTCATGTCTCGAATGTGCTACTCCATCACCTCACAGCAGCCGGCGAAAACATATCGATTTCGATACGCTTTTCATCTGCATCGCACGTATCCCGATGGACGGTCACACCTGCCAATAGCTCATTGGGCCTGTACCTCGTGGTGCAGTTTCCCACGCTAGCGCGTTGACACTGCTCTCCCCGGATGCTGGGTCTGTCTACTGGAGTATCATCATAGGGCGCCGCCAACCGCTGAAAAAGAGACCGCCTGCTTAAGCAATGTAAGCAGGGCAGTCTCGATGGAGATTTTGGGCGGCGGACCTTTGCAGGATGCCTGCTCTCACGATAGGGTCCGTAGGGGAAACGCGTTGGTGCAGGCTACCGGGCATCCGGGGACATGGCAACGATGGGCTTGGAGCCGCCACCGCCGCTCCGCTTTGCTGCTTGCTTCGGCTGGACGATAGCAAAGCAGTCTGGGAAGTTGTCCGGACGCGGATACATGCCGCGTTTTTCGCCTGTTGGATCCACGAAATCGAAGACCGCATCTTCCGAGAAATAGCTTGGACGACACACTCCCCGTTGTACTTGATGATATTGACGAGATCAGCTAAGACCTCTTCGCGGGATACCAGTGCTCTCTCTGCGATGTCTTTTCTGGCCAAAGAAGGTACCTCCTCTGGCAGCCCTATTATAGTCCCAAACGGATTGGATTACAACGGGCCTGCACTGGGCATCGGGGCGAGTGCGGGGACTTCCATGTCAACCAGGATGCGATCCGCGCCGCCATGGATGCGCAGGACAGAACCACCGGGGCGCTGAACGTCGAGGAAGCCGAAGCCATCTCCAATGCTGAGGCAAAGGCTGCTGCGGGCTCCGCCTCCGTCCTTAGCGGGTACCGGGTCTGTTGCATGGTATCCACCGTTCACTGCAGCGCCGATCAGTTCTCCACCCTCGGGGCTGCCATGAAAAAGCTCGAGTTCGCCAACCACAACCCGGAGATCGAAATCACCGAGGCGGAGTACTTCGAGACCTCCTGGGCTTCCTAAACAGCGGGCATCTCGGTACTGCTCTCCGAGTGCCAAGCCCGCCGCCATGGTCTCATCGTATAATGAACTTGGGGTTGATGCGCTTGATCCTCTCCAGCTCCTAGACCTCCTGGTTCGTGTGCTTCACACCCAGGATTACACCGCTCTGCAGCAGCTGGAGGCTGCAATTTCTCTCATTCCCCTAGTATCTTCTCGTTTTCCCTGTTTACATTCGCAGAAAAAGTGCTATAATGTAACCAGGAAGGAGGCTCTGCAGGATGTTCAGCAAAAACCTAAGGTACTACCGGCTAAAAAAGGGCCTAACCGAAAGGGCTCTCGCATCAATGGTCCAGGTTACCCCCATGGCAATCAGCCATTATGAGAATGGTGACAGGAAGCCGTCAATGGAAATCATGGATGCATTGGCCGAAGCACTAGATGTAGAAGTTTTAGATTTTTTGGCAAATGCAGATGAGCATCTGGTATTTACCCACGGCGAATTCCGGAAAGCCACTCACCTCACTGCTCTGCAGCAGGAATATATCTATGTGTCCGTGGAAGAGTATATGAACCGCTTCTACGCAATTGTCAACATTTTGGGTGGGAATGTTCTGCCCAAAGCTCCACCTTGCCACCAACTATCACTGTCTTCCACCCCGGAGGATGACGCAAAGACTCTGAAAGAGTATCTCCATCTTCCCAAGAGCGGACCTATTGGTAGTCTTGTTGATATACTTGAGAGCAAGGGCGTTTTGGTTTATTTTCTCAGCATTGAGACCATCGCATTCTCAGGGATCAATGGGCTTGTGAATGGCAGACCATATATTGCTGTAAACGGGAACATGACGCCTGAGCGAATTCGGTCTACGATTGTGCATGAGATGGCCCACGCCTTTTTCCAGTGGCCTGAAGGCCTCGGCTCTAAGGATATCGAAAAGAGGGCAACTGCAATCAGTGGCGCCTTCCTCCTCTCAGAGGAAGATGCAAAACGGGAACTCGGTCTCCGCCGATGCGCAGTTACGAAAGACATGGCCATCACTTGCAAAAAGTACGGAGTCTCTTTCCCTCTGCTTGTAACACGGGCCAACCAATGCAAAATTCTCAGCCGCAAAGCCAACAGCGACTATTATCGGAATCCAGAACAGTATGGTCGGATACACTCTTCGTCTATCAGCGAGGAACCCACACTATTTTCTCAACTCGTCTTCAGGGCAGTTTGTGAGGACGAGATTTCCGTCCGAAAAGGTGCAGAACTCCTGCAGACAACTAACGCCTATGTCGCCGAGCAGTGCTTTGGGAAAGAGGAGTAGGCAATGCAGTATGTCAGCAGCGACACCAACATTTGGTTTGATTTTGAAACGATAAAATGTATCGAGCTGCCATTTAAGCTCCCCTATACCTATCTTATGGAGCGCACGACCATCAAGCGTGAGATTTTAACCCCTCCTGACTTGCGTGAGCGACTCCTTCAATTGGGACTTCAACCGGTAAAACTCACCATTGAAGAAGCGAACCTCTTGTCTGAGTTTCAAACAAAATATCTTCAGCTTTCTGCATCAGACTTCGCTGCCTTGGCAATTGCCAAAGCCAGAGGAATCATTCTTCTTACGGGTGATCTCAGACTAAGAAAGGCCGCCGCCTCAGAGGGCGTAAAAGTATCTGGCACCATCGGCATATTAGATCAGTTGTTGGACAGCAAACATATTGATCTGTGCACCTATAAACAGTGCATCACTTCTTTCCTTGAGCACAGTCATGATGGTGGCAATAGACGTCTGCCTGAAAAGGAACTTAGGAAACGGTTACTGCGGTGCGAGTAATTTCCATTTCATCAGGAACAGCACCGGCTTTTCGTCTACGTAGCATTATGGTCATGTGCCTGTTACACTTTCTTGTCGTAACTGTCCGTGTACGGTTTGTTGTCATCTGCCCCGCAACATGAAAACCGGGTCTACTCCGCAATAAGGGGATCTTGTTCAAAGTTCGTGACCCATATTTTTCCATCCTTTAAAAAAGCAGATTGAAGCGTTTTAGCGCTCCA
>CANRFN010000206.1 GCA_947629915.1 uncultured Oscillospiraceae bacterium
CAGCTGACCATGGACTATCTCCTGGGGCTCTGACCCTGGGCTCTGGGGCCCCCCTGGGGGGCATCGGGGGTACCCCCAGGGGGGGTATCGGGGGCTGGTGTCGGTTCCAATCAACAAATTTGACGAATATCACCTTGCCTGTTTTGCATTGATGGTCATATTGTCTATGATTGCTGGGTTTCCCCCTCACAAGAGGGGTGGATTGAAATGCTATAAGGTCGTCCCCGAAGGCGCTGATGTTGCTCCCCTCGCAAGAGGGGTGGATTGAAATGACCTATATTTTCATGACTCCGATGGCAACGGTGATATCCCCCTCGCAAGAGGGGCGTGAAGAAACTGCAGTACCTGGAAAAGCAGCTGACCCCAAAACCAGAAAACGCAGGAAACCGCATGGCTTCCTGCGTTTTCACCGCTCATGGATCGAAAGTGCCCACCGCTTTGCGAACTCCGTCCGATCAAAGCAGACTGCACGGCGCAATACGGAAAAACCGGAGAGTTAGGAAAACCCGCTGTTTTTGGCTAAAAACAGCGGGTTCCCCTTTTAATCGTTTGCCTTTTGCCCTTCAGGACGAGCTCGGACGTGTGTATGAGTCCGCAATCCACGGGAGAAGATATGCTGCGGACAACGGTTCAGGTTTCTCCGCCTTTCCCGTAGAGTATCATCTGGAGCAGGGGATAGAGCGCCTCGGCCATCCGCTGAAACCCCAGGGCGTTTGGGTGGGTGCCGTCCACGGTGCACTCCGCCCGGCCATGGGTGCCAAAGAAAGTGCCGCCGTCCAGAAACCATACATGTCGGTCTCCGGCCGCCCTAGCCCGCTCGTAGGTGTTCTGAATGATCTGCCGCCGGAGCGCAGCGTCCTCCGTGTCCTTATCCGTGTCCGGGCGGCTCATGATCACCACAGGCAACTCCGGTTTGGCATCACGGATGATTCGGAAGAAGGCCTCATGGGTGGCTTGGAGGTGGTCCGGATCCGGGGCGTTGTGATCGTAATCGTACACAAGGGCGCTGATCTTCTCAAGGCCTGCGATGTACTCTGCGATCACCGGCTCGCCCCGGGCCTTGCCGGAGAAGCCGAAATTCCGATAGTCTGCGTCCAGCCACCGGCTCACCGCGCTGGCATAGGCGTTTCCGGGCCTGTCTGCGCAGCCGCCCTCGGTGATGGAAGAGCCATAGAAGACGATGGGGTCCGATGTCCGGTACGGCGGGGCCTCTTGGAGGACAGAGCCCTCTTCCACGCCGACATCCATCCCCAGGAGCAGGTCATTCCGGGGTAGGTTCACTGTTACAGTGTCCAACCCCGGCCCCTTGGAGAAGACCTTCTCTACCGTGAACTCGCGGTCTCCGTGGACGGACGGGGCCAACACCCCCAGGTACGTGGAGTGTTCTCCAGTTCCCAGGTAGATGTCCGCCCCAGAGGAGCCCGTGAGGGGGATGTTGATATCCTCCCGGCAGGCATCCACGGTAAGGCGGAGCAAAATGCGGCGGGAATCCGTGGCAAACCGGACCCGGCCGCCCACGCTCCGCCTGCCCAGAAAGTCCAACTGGGGCATGTGCTCCAGCACGAACTTCGGAAGGCGGGCAAAGGTCCGGGATTCCCGGTCTGCCAGGGCCAAGCCGAAGACCTGAAACGGCGGCTCGGGGATGGCCGTGATCCGAAAGCCGTTTTGTGTGTACATGATTCCCTCCTCTGCCGGCGGATGCAGATTGCTCTGAACCGCGCAGCCAAAGCCAGGTGGTGCCCGGCTTCACTGCCTCCATTATAGCCGCCGCGGTGCCCTTCGTCCAGCCGAAACTTCGCTCCGGACGGTCTTGGCATGGCCTGCTGGGGCAAAAACGCCCGGACGAGAGGGAACAGTGCGCATGCGGGGATGGACAGGCTGGGCTGTCTGTGGTATAATGGAGTGGACGAAAAATACAATCAATAAGTGCATTTAACTGCGAGATAGAAGTGTATCGGGATGTACAGGCTATACAGAGGGATCCGAAGACAGACGGACGGTATGGGGGAGCGGGACTGGGTGTGCTTTGAGACCAGAGGGCATTTTCGGAAAAGGGCTTGGGATGGCTCAGCGTGTATTGTGGGGCGGTTCATCGTCTGGTTGAGGAGACCTGACCCCGGGGAATCCATCCCGGTGCCCAAGCGGGCCGGCATGACCGTCTACGCCGGAACCGTGGTGGAGGAGGGCGAGTGCCTCATCCAGGCCGTCAGCCAGTCCGGCGACACCCGCTACGACAAGATCGTGGCCATGATCGAGCAGTCTGAATCCCTGAAATCCTCGGCGGAGTGCCGTGCGGCGAATCTGGCGGACAAGTTGGTGCCCTACACCTTGGCAGGGAGTCTGCTGACCTATCTGCTGACCAGGACGGTCTCCCGCGCCCTGGCCGTCCTGATGGTGGACTTCTCCTGCGCCTTGAAGCTGGCCATGCCGCTGTCTGTCCTCTCCGCCATGCGGGAGGCCGGCGGGTTCCATGTGACGGTGAAAGGCGGCAAGTATCTGGAGGCCGTGGCCCAGGCGGATACGGTGGCCTTTGACAAGACCGGTACCCTGACCCACGCCTGCCCGGTGGTGGCAGAGGTGATCCCCTTCCACGGACAGGATGGGACGGAGATGCTCCGGCTGGCCGCCTGTCTGGAGGAGCACTTCCCCCACTCCATGGCCAATGCCGTTGTCCAGGCCGCCCGGGAGCAGGGGCTGTCCCACGAGGAGATGCACTCCCAGGTGGAGTATATCGTGGCCCACGGGATCGTAAGCGAGGTGAACGGCCAGCGGGTGGTGATCGGCAGCGCCCACTTCGTCTTCGAGGACGAGGGCTGCTCCATCCCAGAAGGAGAGCAGTCCCTCTATGACAATCTGCCCGATCAGTATTCCCACCTGTACCTGGCCATCGGCGGCGTGCTGTCTGCCGTGGTCTGCATCTCTGATCCGCTGCGGCCGGAGGCGGGTGAAGTCATCCGGCAGCTGAAGGAACTGGGGATCCAGCGGGCCGTCATGCTCACCGGGGACAGCGAGCGCACCGCCGCTGCCATCGCCGCTGAGGTAGGCGTGGACGAGTACCGCGCTGAGATCCTGCCGGAGGATAAGGCCCATTTCGTGGAGGAGCAGCGGGTAGAAGGCCACACCGTCATCATGATCGGGGACGGCATCAACGACTCCCCGGCGCTGTCCAAGGCCGATGTGGGCATTGCCATCAGCGACGGCGCGGCCATCGCCCGGGAGGTGGCGGACATTACCATCGCCGCGGACAATCTCTCCGATCTGGTCCGGCTGCGGCGCCTTGCCAGCAGTCTGGCCGGGCGGATCCGCTCCAATTACCGGTTCGTCATCGGGTTCAACGGTACGCTCATCGCGCTGGGGGCCCTGGGGATCCTGCCCCCGGCCACCTCCGCCACGCTGCACAACCTGTCTACCCTGGGTGTGAGCCTGCGGAGTATGACGAATCTCCTCACAACGGAATAGCAGTGCCGTCAAGAGCCGTCCCCAAAGCTGCGCCTTGCGGGGACGGCTCTTTGTGCCGGTGCATCAGGATAGAGACGGACAAACTTTCTGCAAAATCCCCTTGACAGCCTCAGTTAGCAATGGTAAACTGGGGCCGACCTGCGTTAGCGGTGACTAACTACATAGAAAGAGAGGCGAGGGAATGTTTCCCCTTACAATGGCAAAGGCCGGAGAGACCGTCCGGATTCGCAAAATCTCCGGCAGGGACGAGGTACGCCAGCACCTGGCGGAGCTGGGATTTGTGGTGGACAGCGATGTGACGGTCATCAGCGAGCTGGACGGCAACCTGATCGTACTGGTGAAGAACAGCCGCATCGCGCTGGACAAGACGATGGCAAGCCGCATTTTGATCGCGTTTGCAGACGATGCCGCTCCGCAGAGCGGCTCACTTTAAACCCACGAGTTAGCCATTGCTAATTTGTGGAAAGGGAGCGAACCCGGTCTAACGGCAGCAATGACCTGCCGAAGATTTGGTTTTGGTACCCGGCCCTATGAGGACAAAGGGGGCGCTATTTCACAGATCAGAATAGGAGTGGTACATACGTTGGAGCAAGGAAATCATTTTTTGCAGGTCGTTGACATCACAAAATCCTTCGGCAGCGTATCTATTCAGTCAGCCCAGGGGATTTGTGGATCATCCACGAATCCCCTGGTTTTGTTGTAACTGCCACGCAG
>CANRFN010000207.1 GCA_947629915.1 uncultured Oscillospiraceae bacterium
TGCTGTAGCTCAGTAGGTAGAGCGCATCCTTGGTAAGGATGAGGTCGGCAGTTCGAATCTGCCCAGCAGCTCCAAAAGCCTCGAAGTCGAAAGATTTCGGGGCTTTTTCTTGTCAAGACCAGAAACAGAACGTAGTAACTATGTGCCAAGAATATGGGGAAAGCGCTGAAAATGCCAAGCCATTGTGTGCACAGTTGCGTATAATCTCCAACACAAAGGAAAGGAGATGTGGACCATGGCAAAGATAGCGAATCTCCTCGTAGGAATCGAGCTGGAACGCAGAGAGTAGGCTGAGGGAATCCTTGCGGCCCTCGGGATCTCACCATCTCTTGCCATCACCATGTTCCACAGACAGATCAACATTCGGCGCGGACTGCCCTTGGATATGAGACTTCCTGTGGCTCCGCCGGTAAATATGAGCGAAGGCAACGGGGTGCACCTGGACGCGTAGCTTGAGAAAGGGCATGCCGATCTGAAAGCCGGAAAGGTTCATGATGCGGAGAATGTCTTTGCAGATCTCCACGGGGAGCAAGGCTTATGGCGCACAGTGTAGAGATCTCTGAGGACATTTTGCGGTGACTACTCACGGAAGTTCAACCGAAGGCGCTGCTGCCCAACGTGGCAGCGCACCTGAATCATTGGGTGAGAGGGGAGGCAACGCCAACGTTTGAGGCGATCGAAGAGACGAGTCGGGCAACGGGGATCCCCCTTGGCTACTTTTTCTGAAAGAACCTCCAGCTGAGGACCTCTCTTTCTTCTCGTGGCGGACTGTTCGCTCCGATAGGCCAACCAAACCTAGCCGTGCGCTGATTACACCGTTCACCACATGAAGTTGTTTCAGGATTGGATGCGCTATCGTTTGAACAGGGAGGGAGCAACCAAACTTCCATTTGTGGTGCTGGACAAGGAGAGACAGATCCATTGCACTTGGCAGAGCGGATCAGGAACGTCCTGGACTTGCCGGCGGATTGGTCTCTGGCATCTGCGAATGTCAGAGAGTCCTTTGACAATCTGCGTGAGGCGATGAGCAACAGCGGTGTCATCGTGATGACCAGTGAAACCGTGCCAGATGATCCGCAGCGGCCACTGGATATCAACGAGTTTCGTGCCTTCGCCATGGCGGATGACCTTGCGCCGCTCCTCTTCGTGAATGGGAATGACTCCGAGGACGGAAAGCTTTTCTCCCTGCTCTATACATTAGCTCACCTTTGCTTAGGACACAATTGCCTGTTCAACGAGCGAACGATTTACAGACGCTCGGAAGATCACGAGGAGACGACTTGCGCAGCAGCCGTAACGGAGATACTTGTCCCTGGGAGCCAATTTGCGGTACGATGGAATGAATTGGACAAGGTTTTCGATATCGATCAAATGATTGCATAGCAGCAGAGTTCCAGTGTAGCAAGATCTTGATCGCAAAACGAGCCCTGGAGAAGGATCTGATAGACGATCTTCAACACAGGAAGATCGTACAGATTGAGATGAGGCAACTGGAGAAACGGGATATGGACCTCCCGGGATCCTGTGACAGCGAGAACATTGCCGAAGCCATCACAGACCGCATGGATCACCGCTTTTTGAGGATGCTGGTCCGCAGCGTGGAGACAGGGGAGACGCTCTATACCGATGCTTTTCGCCTGAGCAACACGGACCGCTTTACTTTCAATGAGCTCGTTGTGCAACTGAAAAGTGGGGGCATTGGGTAGGGGAAGATGGCTCGGCTGGGATGAGTTGCCCAAGAGAAAGTCTTGTTGGCCTGCCTTGGATTTGTTATCTTTTGCCACTTGCCTACACTTGGCGAGAGGTGGTATAATCCCGAACGAAAAGGGAACCTCAGGAATCAGAAATAAGTCTTCTCAAGGCGTAGTCTACTCCGTAGGCTGCGCCTTTTCATGACTTTTTTCATTCGGAGGTACTTGAAATGCCAAAAACCAAGGGACAGGGAATCATCTTCGGCCTGCTCATGTCCTATCTCATGGCCATCGGCATGGAGGTCTACAACATCGCCATCAAGATGGGATATGACCTGCAGATCGGCGGCCTCTCTTCCATGACCAACGAGGTCTTTCCGGCGGCGCTGCAGGAGGCCGCTTACATGGGGCTTTTTGTCTTTCTGTTCTCGAATCTCTGGGGCAATCGGCTGGGCGCTCATTTTGCCGCTCGGCACACAGACCCGGAGAAAGACAATCCATACTTCTGCACTCTGATGCGCCAGGCTGGTACGGTAGCTGTGATGTGCCCCACCATGAGCCTTGTGGCATCCATCCTCTTCAATGTGATCCTGGCCAAGCAGCCGGTGACCCAATTGCCGGCGATCTGGGTGGGTACCGTGTTGAAGAACTTCCCGATGGCCTTCTTCTGGAACATGTTCGCGGCAGCGCCCCTCTGCCACTGGCTATTCTCCAAGATGTTCCCGACAAACGAATAGAGCCTGAACTTCGGCCTGGATACTACAACCCCGAGATGCATGTCTCGGGGCTTTTCCTTTCCTGGCCGCGGTGCAGCAGGCTGTATTCTAAGTAGATGCCGGATCCATTTATGCGGTTGAAATCCTACTGTGCATGGTGTAGTATAGCACATAAAGTCCTGGAATGACAGTGATACTTCCTATAACACATCCAGGATCATCAAGTTCTTCTCAACGTATACTCCGGTCTCGTTGCTCATAGCCAGCGGTGGTATTGAAACCATGCAATTGGGGATTGGAGGATCTGTGGAGAGCGGTGACCAAGTACGCCTGACTGCAGAGGGTGTGCGGCTTCACTACAACACCATCATCCATAATAAGACGGCTTAGTGGGGAGCTTCTGAGAGAGAAACAGTGATCTAATCGGAGGGAGATCGAGGATGGCAGAGCAGTTTGTATGCAAGGTCGCTTCCATGGAGGAGATGAACAAGAAGTGGGACTACGAGATCGCCCACAGCGGGGAAGACAGAGGAAACTGGATCACTTGGAAACAGAGGCATATCGAGTACTACCAGAAGGGATACACCCTTCCGTACTACGGTATCCTGGATGGACAGATCATCTGTGAGGCCACAGCGATGCTCCACCCCTCGGTGGTACAGAACAGCGATGGCCTGGTGGACAGCCATACCGTATATCTGTCTGCTTTCCGAACCATTGAGGCGTTTCGAGGGCAGGGGTACTTTTCAAAGTTGTTTCGGTTCATGCTGTCTGATCTGGAAGTGAGAGGGTACACAAGGGCCACGCTTGGCGTAGAGCCTGAAGATGAGAGAAACAGGCGGATCTATACCCACTATGGATTCAAAGAGTTTATCAAGTCTGGCAAAGAGCGTTACCCGGATGGGACCGTAATTGAAGTGGAGTACTACGGCAGAGATATTGGAAGGGAGAGAGACTGCATGGGTAAAGTTATCGCTGCCTGCGGGAATGACTGCTCCGCATGCCCGCGGTTTACGGTCCACCCGTATGAGAAGACAGAGGAGGAACTCTCTCACACGGCTGAGCTCTGGATGAAGATCGGGTATCGGGACCACATCTGTACCAACGAGGAGATCTCCTGCAGTGGGTGCAAGCCGGAGAGCTGGTGCAGGTACCGCGTTGCAGGGTGCTGCGCCGCGGGAGGAATCGCCACCTGCGCAAACTGTCAGGTAAATCCCTGCAAGAACCTGGAGGAGTGCTTTGCGGTGACGGCGTCCTTTGCACCGGCTTGCCGCAGGGTTTGTACAGAGGATGAGTATGAAAGCCTGCAGAGGGCGTTCTTTGAGAAGGACAGGAACCTGAGGGAACTGAGATCCCATCGAAAAGAGACAACTGAGTGATGAAACGCTTAGGCGTGCGGCGCAGCACAGCGGAAGGCGCCGGATAATAACGAGGGAGGAGGAGAAGACAACCTTCGTCAGGGGGATCCGTGCCAGAGGTTGTCTTTCCTTTGTTCAAGTTGCCTTTTGCCATTCTCTTCCGATGGAATATGTAGTGCTGGATCTCGTGGAATGCCACAAGATATAGGCTGGTAAATTCTGAGATGGAAAACCGTTGCTGAAGCCGAAAATAGTTGTTGACAATCCGGCGCCCGGCTGCTATCATACGCAAGCGCTCTGCGGGAGGCCAGCTGGCCCGGCACCGGCCCAGAA
>CANRFN010000208.1 GCA_947629915.1 uncultured Oscillospiraceae bacterium
GCCCGCCGGATCCGCGCCTCGTGGGAGATGAGGGCCGAGCCGATGGCATACCGGCGGATCAGGCTGATGATGTCCGCCGCGATATCCTCATTGGTCATCTGAGATATGGCAGAGTTCAGCTGCTGGGTGGTAAAGCCCTCCTGATCCAGGGTGAGGCGAAGGGACTTCAAGCTCTCCCGGGTGAGATCCTTCGGGCGGGTGCAGACGATGTTCAATGCGGCGATCTCGTTGATGTTGGTCCGGATGTAGGCAGCAAAGGCGTCCAGGTAATCCTCGGGTTTGGTGCTGGTGCCGTAGCCCCGGTTGTGCTCCAAAAGCTCGTCCTCCGCGTCCGAGATCACAATGCCGCCGCTGAAGTTGGACTTTGCCTTGTCCAGCATCTGGAAGAGATCTGCGTTGTCCAGAAGGCGGTTGCGGGCCTCTTCGGGCGTGCACTTTTGCAGATCCTGAATGAACTGCGTGGGATCCTGGCCGCCTGTCTGGGCCTTGAAGTACTCCAGGGTCTTGCTGTGCAAGTTGCGCTTCTTCCGCTGCAGCTTGGCGATGATCTGATTGACCTGGTTCTGCACCTGTTTCTCATCGTCCAGAACCTTCAGACCGTCCAGCAGCTGGGTGAAGGTGGTGGACGGGTTGGCCACCACCGGCTTCATGGTGTTTACGGGCTCCAGGGAGTCATAGACACCCACGGGGTCGTAGATCTCAAAGTGGGTCTTGTGGATCTCCGGGCACAGCCGGGTGGCCCTACCCATCATCTGCTCGAAGAGAATGCGGGACTTTACCCGGCGCATGAACACCAGCGTGGTGATCTCCGGGACATCAATACCTGTGGTGAGAAGGTCCACGGTTACCGCGATGCTGGGGTAGCGCTCGTTCTTGAAGCGCTTGATGGCCTCCAGCACCTTTTTCCGGTTGCCGCCGCCAACGGAGCCGGTGATCTTCATCACGGCATCGTTGTCCACGCCAGACTCGGCGTAGATCTCCTTCAGAATCTTCACGATCATGTCGGCGTGCTGGTCGTCCACGGCATAGATCAGCGTCTTCCCCTGGACATCCGGGGATTCGGGGTCGATATCCCGGGCGATCTCAGTGAGCACCGTCCGGTTGAAGTTCTCTGTGATCACCTGGCGGTTGAAGCTGTCTATGTCAAAGTCCAGCTCGTCATCGATAAGCTCGCTGTTGGTGATCTCCCCTGTGACCGGGTCATAGAGGGTTACGGTGTCTCCCTCTTTGTAGTGGATGCCGCCCTTGCCCAATTTGGTGATCAGCTGGTGGGGTGCGTCATGGTCCACAAGGTACCCCTCAATCACCGCCTCCCGGTACGTGTATTTGAACACCGGCTGGCCGAAGATCTGGGTGGTCTGCAGGGCAGGGGTGGCGGTGAGGGCAATTCGGACGGCATCGAAGTACTCGATCACGCTCCGATACTTGCTCTGGTAGTCCGCCTGATCCCGGTAGAGGAGCTCGCTATCTCCCATCTCCTTGTCCAGGATGTAGCCCCGGTGGGCCTCATCGATGATCAGAAGGTCGTAATCGGAGACGGAGGGCATGGTGTCCTCATCGTTGAACAGGATCCGCTTCACCATGCTCTGCACCGTGGCCACATGGATGCGGGTCTCCCGGTCTATGGACTTGTCTTCCAGGCCCTTGATGTTGTAGATGTCATCCAGGGTCATGAGATCTTCCAGCTTCACCTCCTGGAAGACGTCCTCCGCCTGCTGGCCCAGGGCGGTGCGGTCCACCAGGAACAGAATCCGGTGGAAGCGTTCTGCCTTCAGGAAGCGATAGATGAGCCCCAGGATGGTCCTCGTCTTGCCGGTGCCGGTGGCCATGGCCAGAAGGATGTTCTGCTGCTCACTCAGGATCGCCTGCTCCGCCGCCTGAATGGCGTTTACCTGATAGTCCCGGAGGTTCAAGCCGTCCTTGTCCCGGAGCAGATCATAGGGGAGCTCCCGCAGCATCTCATTGGGGATCTCCGGGTCTCTCTCCAGCAGTTCCGCCATGCCTGTAGGACTCATCCAGCCGTTGAGGGCCTTTGGGGCGTTGTCCGGCCGCCGGAGATCCAGAAACCAGATGCCGCTTTTCGTCTCATACTGCTTCAGGTAGGGCCTGCCATTGGTGGCAAAGGTGAAGGGCACTTTGTAGATGCCCCATGTGCCCACCTGATAGGCTGCGTCCTCCCCGCGGATGTTCCGGGAGTACTCCTTGCACTGAAAGTCTATCACGGACGGGATGTCTTTGTGAATCGCCTTGGCCTCGATGATCCCAACCAACTGGGTGCCCACAAACAGCGCATAGTCCGCATACCCTTTGTTGCTGACCTCGGAATCCGTGGGCCACTCTGCAATGGCGATGTTGCGTCCCTTGACAGGTCTTGTCCCCTTGGAGTAGCGGAGATTCTCGGTATCGGCCTCCCAGCCCACCTTCCGCAGCTGCTCATCAATGAGATAGCGGGTCTCCGCCTCGGTGCGCACTCTTTGGCTGGCCGCCTTATCCGCCTGCCTCCTCCGGGTTTCTTTCGCCACCACGGGAGCCGCAGCGGCGATTTCCACCGCTTCCTGGACCAGTTTGGCCTCCTGTTTCTCCTCGGCTTGCTGATCCGCCTGCTTTGGTGCGGCCTGCTTGTCTGGCTGCTGCGGCGCCGCCGGTTTGGCAGCCGGCTTGCTGAGAGCCGCCGGCACGGGCTCCTTCTGGGGCATCACATAGGGCTTGCTCTGGTAGCTCCAGTCCCCGTAGGTCTGCATGAACCACTCGCAGATGCTGTACGCCATTTGCAGCAGCGTCTTGCAGTCTCCCACAGACCCATAGTTCTCGTGTGCCGCCCTGTTGCGGGCCTTCCGCAGGGCGTGGAGGATGTCTGCCAGATCCCGGGTGATCATACCCTCCCGCAGCAGAACGGCGATTCGGGTAGAGGCGCTGTCCTCAACGGGCTGGGGGAGGTGATCGTAGGTGAAGATCAGGTTTACAATCGTCTCGCCGATCATACCCAGCTTCAGCAGGCAGGCGTTGGGGTCTGAGTAGCAGTACTTCTCTGCCAGCTCACCGAAATTGGCCAGCACAGGAAAGTGCTGATTCAGAAACGCGAAGTTCGATTTCACACCAATCCCTCCCTGGCAGCATTCTGAGACACCATGACAAACATCAAACGAAATGTCGCATATCACGCACTTGTGCTCACTTTTGTACTATAACACCGGAAGACTCCCGATGCAAGCAATTTCCGGATGGCAGCACACAGCCCAGGCAATCACCTGGGCTGTGTGCACATATGGAAAGGCCTGACCTTCGCAGACGCAGAGCGCGAAGGTCAGGCCTTTTGGATGGATAAAAGGGGAGGGACTGAGCCAATCAAAGTGCTGTGAGACAGATCACCGTGATTTAGAGAGGCAGTATTGTACCATCCGTTGCATCTGGGTGGAAATGCTGGCGGGACAAGGCTTTACGCCGCGATATGGGGATGTCGGCCATCTGCTGTTGCTGGCTGGAGGCAGGGTTCATTCCTTCTGTTTCAGATACTCAGTGAGGATCGCCGCCATCTCGCTCCGTTTGGCATAACCCTTGGGATCAAAGATGGTTTCCGATTTCCCACTGATCACGTCATGCATGTCGCACCATGCCACGGACTCAAAGGCCCAATCAGAGATCTGGTCCAGATCGCTGAACGGCAGCCGGTACATCCAATTCCCGGTGAAGCCTCCATCGCCGTACGTCTGTTCGTAGTGGTAGATCATGGCGGCCATCTGCTCCCGGGAGATGGGATCATTGGGACCAAACGCTCCATTGCCATAGCCGCTCACGATTCCCTCGCTTGTGGCCCAGCGGACGGCCTCGGCATACCAGGTGCCCTCGATGACATCCGAATACGTCATGTAGAAGTTCACCACAGGCTGGCCGCGCAAGTTCCACAGCACCGTCACCATCTGCGCCCGGCTTACCGTGACATCCGGGGCAAAGCGGTTATCGCCGATCCCCTTCATCAGGCCATGGCTTAGGACGTAATCGATGTGGTCATGGTACCAGGCATTAGGGCAAACGCAAAGTCGGTTGGTAAAAACAGGAAATTAGGCCATTGCAGCTGTAAGGCTGGGGCAGGACGCCAA
>CANRFN010000209.1 GCA_947629915.1 uncultured Oscillospiraceae bacterium
TCCGAACGATGTTTTTGCTTGGCTCGAAGGTGGCACTACCATTTTTACCCATGCAAATGTTTTCGACGTTGAGTATATCACAGAGGCGGTTCGAGATGTTCTGGACGGAGGAGACAACCGATAGATCGACACCTTCAAAGCGGAAGCAGCCCGCCGGGAACACCATCCTTGGTGTTCCCGGCGGGCTTGGTCTGTTCCCGCAGCTCACTGCACTGCCTCTGTGCCCTCCTGCATACGGAGTCCGCACTGGGTGATATAGGCCGCCACGATAAAGGCGATGCTCTGAAAGACCAGGTTGAAGACATCCTGCCCTGTGGTGATCTCCATCTTGTTCCCGGAGAGCGCAGTTACAATCCTGCAGATCAGGATCTTGAGAAGCGGTGCCGGAACCGCCGCAAAGAGGTGGAGCATCCCGTACCAGAGGAGACAGGAGGCGTTCTCCTGGATGAAGATCTCCCCGTCCCGGATGTGGCCAAATACCCGGCTCAGCAGCCAGAGGGCCAACAGAAACGGTACGGTGTGAACCAGAAAGAGCACCACCAGCCCCGCCTTACAGGCCCCATCGATCTCGCCCTTTGCATCGGCCCACACCCGGATGTCGTCCCGCAGAGAGACGGTGAGCTTCGTCTTCTCGGCCCCGTGGTCTTCCTCCGCCACGATGGCGTTCTCATAGACGGCATCTTGGGTGTACAGGATAAAGGTGAGGCGGCCCATGCAGCTCAACACTGCAAAAACAAGATACAGCAGAATAGTGAGGTAGCAGATCATCTGCATACACTCGGACACGCGCTGGATAAAAGGATCGCTGGTAAGCTTGCGAATGAATCCCATGATAGACACCTCCCGATTCATCGACCCCGGGTCCTGCCCCAGGGCTCAAAAACCATCTCCAAACAGGCGGTCTCCCGTCTTGTCCAACAGCATCTCTTCCCAGCTCTCGGACACGTCCTGTCCAAAGGGGAGCAGGTCCCCCGTCCAACGGAGCCTGGCGCCAAACACGTCCACCCCGATGGCCTGGCCAGAGAGCATCACCGCAGCCATACAGGCAGCGGCGATGATGGCCGCCACGGCGGTGCGCCAGATCCTGCGGGGCCGGGAAGCATGTGCTCTCGGTACCGGCTCCGGCACCTCTGCGTCCGATGCAGGGACATCTAACAAGGCGTCCCCTGCCGTCTGGTCTTCCTCCTCCGCCATGGGGAGGTATTGGGCCTGGAACTGTTCCCACTGCTCCTCTACATCAGGAAAGAATCCAGTAGCATTCATCTCCCGGGTCAGGATCTCCTGTTCCAGTGCCTCCGCATATGCCTCGTCCTCAGATGCTTGGGCCAATTGATCCAGCAGTTCTTCCAGAGAGAGCTTGCTGAGATCTCTGGATTCCCCTCTCAATCCCTGGTTTTGCTTCTCCATTTGCTCCCTCCTACACATCTTCAAACACTTGTGCCGTCCGCTTTTGGACACCCCAGCACGCGTTCTCTTCCCTTCGGTACTCCATATACATCTCGCCCCTACCGTTCCTACCGTTCGCCCAGGGCCTTCTGCAGCCTGTCTCGGATCCGCTCGAACCGCTTATAGCAGGCGGGCAGTTGGATTCCCTGCCGCACCGCCTCCTCCGGGAATGTCGTCTCCCCTTTGGCGATCCGCAGGAAGAGGGCAAGCTCTGATTCGGAGACCGCTCCTTTGCACAGCTCCACCACTTCAAAGTCTGTGCTGTCCAGTGCAGCGGGTTCCACGCCGGGAGCCAGGTCTGCCAGGGAGGTGAACAACGTCGCCGTACGTCTCCGCTCCTCCAGGATGTGCAGCGCCCGGTGCCGCACGGTGCTCTTCAGCCAGCGGAGGGGGTCCTCGCTGTGCCGCAAGTCCCCGATCTTCCGGCAGGCCACCACAAAGCCCTCCTGCACTGCCGCCTCCGCAGATGGCCGATCCTGGAGGATGGCATATGCCAGGACATAGAGGGCGCGATAGTGGGTGCGGTACAGCTGCTCGATGTATGCACTGTTCTCGGCATCCATGCTCATCGCCCCCTCGTTACCGATCTCCATCGGCCTCTCTATCATTCTAATCCCGCAGGCAAGCCCATTTTAGACAACCGCCCCCGATCTTTTTGAACTTCGGCAAATCAGACAAAAACAGCACCTGCGGTTTGTGGAATACCCCCACAAGTCAGGTGCTGCTTGTCTCTCCCACCCCATGTAAAACCTCTTCGGCCGTTATCCATTCTACATATTGGTAGCACATCTGCATTTCTTTGGACACTTCTTTGACATGGTCCCATTGGCGGTATCATACCACGTCGAAATACTTTAACCGTCTGTCTTTTGATAGCCCCGGCAATCAAAAACTAAAAAACAAAATCGACGCCGCAATCTCCCTACCAGGATAAAGCGACGTCGAACAAGAGGCTATTGCTCAAGCATATATATGTACCAGACAGCACGTACCGTCATGTCCGGGCGATTTTTATAAGTTCAATTTTAGAAAAAATCGAGTGCAAATAGGCCCAAACACATAGCAAGCGCTATAATATCCATGACCAGAGACACCTTAAACTTACTATATTTAGAAACAGCTATCCTGCTGTTGGTGATTATTTCATTAGCAAGATCAACATGCATTGCACGTTCCACATTGCTCGCTGACTCATGGAAATATTTATCTTTAACTAGTTCAAGATATTTTCTTCCATTTTCCACACAAGCGACATCCCCCCAGAAGGTCAAGTTGATTTCCGTGCTTGCTCTAGCGGTCCGCTTGACATCCCTCTTGACTTTGGGAAAAAACGAAACCAAAGAAACAAGAGTTGAGAGAGTCAGCAGAATCAGTATTGCATACCCCAGGAAAAGGGGACTAGCTTTGAGGCTGTAGACAAAAGCAATTACAGCAACATTAATCGCGACAATTGCAGCATTCTTTGCCTCTGCAAAAGAAAGCCAAGTGTTCGTACGTTCAAGTTGCTTTTCAAGAAACTCCCCCATGATATCCCCCATCCCATCTATTTTTCAACTCCGAAATAGCTGTCGAAGTTATCAAATACCTTGTGCAACGTGCTTGAAAAATCCTGGACTGTCATCTCTTCTGGATAATTTGCAATTTCTTCTTCTGATATCCATCTGATTTGATCGTGAGATTTTTCTGCTCTAAAGCTAGATTCGTCTATAGCGCTAATCACTTTAGCAACAAAGATGACGCCTTTTACTATCTTGTGTGGTGGTTTGACCAACTCATAAACTGCAATAGGAAGTGGCTGACACTCTTTACGATCTGGACTTGTAACGAGCTCAATCTCAACGCCAAAAGTGTCTTCGTAATAATTGCATATTATACTCGTCAGTGGTTCAGATCCGCTTGCATGAGCGCACCCAAATTCCCATTTTCCCTTGTTTGTTGTATGATCAGCCCCTCGGTGCGTAATAAGTATCTTGCGCCTTTCAACATCGCAACATACAACCGCACAGTGCAGTTCCAGCGGTATCGCCTTCTTGGATCTTGCAATAGATAAATTATTCGCAAGTACCATTTCAAAATACTGCATTTTAGCTTCT
Source organism: uncultured Oscillospiraceae bacterium (assembly GCA_947629915.1). Classification (GTDB taxonomy): domain Bacteria; phylum Bacillota; class Clostridia; order Oscillospirales; family Oscillospiraceae; genus Enterenecus. Next base: position 3,540 of record CANRFN010000209.1, read on the forward strand.
AAGTTCTGATCCAAAACGATTTTACGGATAGCTGCTTCGGTTTCGTACATCTTCGAATCCAACAGCTTTTCGGAGTTTGAAACAGCATCGCCATCCAAATTATACTTACGCTGCATATAACTCATAACATATGGCGAATTAACAACCTCGTCATATTGGAAACTTTCTTCAAAATCACCAGTATAAAGCGGGTCAAATTTCCGCTTACGAAAACCCTCGGAGTTTCAGCATTATGATACCATATCACAGGATATAGGCGACTATTCCATATGCCCTTTAGGGTTGTATAATCCATGATATGCAGGCATTCCTTTTTGCTCAGCAAAAAATATGCAAGTTCAAAACTGACGCACAGTCTTCTCTCTAGTGTGCTCTTTCAGTCGAAAACCAGCATCAATATCTGCCCCAAAATATTCAACAAACCCTTGAGTATCTGCACCCGGATACTCAAATCGCACACAATCAAATGGCGAATCGTATCTATTCAGTCTCTCGGTGTATGCCACAAAAGAATTGCCCATAGACAGGGGGAGCGCCCAGGCCTGCGAGGGGG
>CANRFN010000210.1 GCA_947629915.1 uncultured Oscillospiraceae bacterium
GCACATCTCCTGGGAGCACATGCCGCCGGCCATCTTGCCGATGGCCCGGAAGGGCATGTTGTAGATGAAGGTGATGTTCAGGTCCGGCTCGCCCTTCTCGATGCTCTTGTTCAGCATGTTGGTGAGGATGCCGTAGACCTTCCGGGCGGGCCAGGACTTGGCGTAGTAGAGCTGGCAGATGGCGTCGTTCATCTCCAGCATGCCGGACCAGCTGCCGTCCGGGATCTTGTGGCCGAGAAGCGCCTCGAACTCGGCATCGGAGACGTTCTTGATATCGCCCTTCACGTAGCTGGGGATCTTGCTGAGATCATAGGGGGCGGGGGCGTTGGTGCCCTTCACGGTCACCGTGCCGGAGAGCTTGATGTCCGCCACGCTGGCGCCGATGAGGATGTCGTAATCGCCGCCGTCGATCTCGAACTTGTCTGTCCGGACGTTGAAGTACCGGAAGGCCTTGTCGTCCAGGGGGATGGTTACCTTTTTGCTCTCGCCGGCCTTCAGGAAGACCTTGGCAAAGCCCTTCAGCTCCTTCACCGGGCGGGGGATGGTGGGGTTCTTGGCGGACACATAGAGCTGTGCCACCTCGGCGCCGTCCACCTTGCCGGTGTTCTTCAGGGTGAAGGAGACCTCCTTCTCAGAGACCTTCAGGTCGCTGTACGCGAAGGTGGTGTAGCTGAGGCCGTAGCCGAAGGGGAAGAGCACGGGCACCTTGGCGGTCTCGAAGTAGCGGTACCCCACATAGAGGCCCTCTCGGTACTCCACGGTGCGCTCCTTGGCGGGGAAGTACGGGGCCGACGGGGTGTCCTCGTACTTGAGGGGATAGCTCTCGGAGAGCTTGCCGGAGGGGTTCACCTGGCCGGTGATCACCTTCAGGACAGCGCTGGCGCCGGCCTGGCCGCAGAGGTACCCGTGGACCATGGCCTTGCACTGGCCGAGCCAGGGCATCTCCACCGAGGAGCCGGCGGCCATCACGGCGATGACGTTCTTGTTCACCTTGGCCACGGCGTTCAAGAGATCCACCTGGCTCTGGGGCAACTTCATGTGGGCCCGGTCCAGGCCCTCGGACTCGCTGATCTCATCGAGGCCGATGTACAGCAGCACGTAGTCCGCCTTCTTGGCCAGCTCCACGGCCTTCTCCTGCATGGCGGGATCGCCGGCGCCGGTGCGGGGATAGCCGGCCTCAAAGCCCACCACGTTCAGCGGGAAGTTGCCGATGACGTCCATGGCGTTGTCCAACTTGGTGCAGTTCACCACGGAGGAGCCGGCGCCCTGATAGCGGGCCTTCTGGGCGAACTCGCCGATCACAGCCACCTTGGCGCCCTTGGCGAGAGGCAGGATGCCGCCATCGTTTTTCAGAAGGACGATGGACTGCTCGGAGGCCTTCATGGCCATCTTGTGGTGGGCCTCCACATCGAAGGGTTTTCCCTTCAGGGGATCCACGGCCTTGCGGGTGGAGAGAATCACGTCCAGGATCTCGTCCACGCGCTTATCCACCATGGCCTCGGAGATCTTGCCGTCCTGGACCGCCTTGAGGAGCTCCTCATCGGAATCGCCGCCGGTGGAGGGCATCTCCAGGTGGGAGCCAGCTGCCACGCCCGCGACATGGTCGTTGGAGGCGCCCCAGTCTGAGACCACAAAGCCATCAAAGCCCCATTGATCCCGGAGGATCTCCTGGAGGAGGTGCTCGTTCTCGTTGGCATACACGCCGTTCACCATGTTATAGGAGGACATGATAGACTTGGGGTGCGCCTCCTTGACCGCGATCTCAAAGCCGGTGAGGTAGATCTCCCGGAGGGTCCGCTCGTCCACCACGGAGTCCGATGCCATGCGGCGCAGCTCCGTGTTGTTGGCGGCAAAGTGCTTCGGGCACGCGGACACGCCGTTGGCCTGGATGCCCCGGACGTAGCCGGCAGACATCTTGCCCGCCAGATAGGGATCCTCGCAGAAGTACTCGAAGTTCCGGCCGCAGAGGGGAGAGCGCTTGATGTTCATGCCGGGGCCCAGGAGAACACACACGTCCTGGGAGGCTGCCTCCTCGCCCAGATACCGGCCGATCTCCTCGCCCAGGGCGGGGTCCCAGGAGTTGGCGATGGTGGCTGCGGTGGGGAAGCAGGTGGCGGGGACAGAGCCGTTCAGACCCAGCTGGTCTCCTGCACCTTCCTGTTTCCGGATGCCGTGGGGGCCGTCTGAGAGGGTCATGTTGGGAACGCCCTTGGCCTTCACGCTCCGGGTCTGCCAGAAGTCCTTACCGGAAAGCAGGTAGCACTTCTCTTCCAGGGTGAGTTTGGAGATGATGTCCTGATGTTTCAACTGTATAACCTCCTAAAACCTGCTGCCGAGGGGCAGTCAGGAAGATGTACTGCGCTGGATCTGGAAATGGGGCCCTGCCCCTCCTCCGGCGGAGGAGGGGCAGGGTGTGGGTTGATTTGGTGCGAAATGACGGGTTTGGATTACTTCTTTGCGGCTCTCTTGGCGGCCTTCTTGCCCTTCTTCAGGGTGAGGACGATGGCCAGCACCTCAATGATGACGAGGATGGCGCCGCAGACCACGTCGATGGTGACGAAGGTCTTGGTCACGTTATCCATGCCGCCCACCGGGTTGCCGTCCGCATAGTAGCCGGAGTTGGCCACGGTGTAGAGGATGTTCTTGGAGGAGTTCCGCAGGGCCTTGATCTGGCTGGCGGAGTCTCTGTGGGTGATCTGGTCTGTGGCGTTGCTGGCAAAGCCCAGCTTCAGGTCGTTGCCCACGCGGGTGCAGTGCTCGGTGATCATGTAGCCGTAGGAGCCGTTGAAGTCGGTCTCAACGAAGCCCTTGAAGCCCCACTCGTTGCGCAGCAGCGTGGTGAGGGAGTTCTCGTTGCCGCAGGCGGGCACGGTGCCCTGCCAGTTGAAGGCGGACATCACGGCCAGAGGCTTGTAGCCGGCGAAGTCGAAGTTCTTCACCACGATCTCGAAGGGCTTGGCGTAGATCTCACGCATGGCCTGCTCGTTGGAGTAGGTCAGGAGGAAGGCGCAGCGGTTGGTCTCCTGGTCGTTCAGGAAGAAGTGCTTGATGTAGGCGTAGACGCCCTTGTCGGCGGCGGCGTTCACCTGGTTGGAGGCGAACTTGCCGGCCAGCACGCCGTCCTCGGAGTAGTACTCGAAGTTACGGCCTGCAAAGGCGGAGCGGTGGCCGTTCATGGCGGGGCCATACCAGCCGAAGTTCTGGATGTCTGCGTACTCCTGGCCCATGGCCTCGCCGAGCTTGGTGGCCATCTCCTTGCTCCAGGTCTGGGCCATCAGCACCTCAGCGGGGAAGCTGGTGCCGGTGTTTTGGGTGAGGAAGTTGTTCACGCCTGCAGGGCCATCGCAGTCCTGGGTGGCAACCTTGCCCACGGAGTCGATGGCGGCGGTCTGCCAGCCGCCCAGGTTGACGAGCAGGCTCATATCATCGATGCTCATCTGGTCCAGCAGCTGGTCCCACTTGGGATCGTCCATCGGGGTGGCCCGGAGGTCATAGAGGGTGAGACCGTTGGAGGCGCCAGTGGTGGGCATGGTGTCTGCGGGGTCATCGTAGTCCGTGGAGACATAGCCCACAACGGAGTTCTTGGTGACCGCATCCCGGGTGGCATCGTCCATGATGTAGGCGTCCTCAGAGGGCGCGGCAGTGGCCTCGGTGTAGTTGGCGAAGTGGTCTGCACGGGACAGATAGGTGAAGTTGCCGGCGGTGTAGTCCTGGAAGATGTTGGTGGCGGTGATGAGATCGCTGCCGCGGCCGGTGACATCGGAGGCCACGTTGAAGGTCTCGGAGTCCAGCACGTTGTGGGAGTCCGAACGGACGGAGACGGTGTAGTCGCCGGCCTCGAGGACGTAGCCGCCGCCGCTCACCTTGACACCAAGGCAGTCATAGGAGGCGAGGTGATATTCGTCAAATTTGTTGATTGGAACCGACACTAGCCACCCAGTATCCCCCAGGGGGGTTACCCCCGATGC
>CANRFN010000211.1 GCA_947629915.1 uncultured Oscillospiraceae bacterium
GTAGGCTTTGCCCTTCTGATGGGGGTCTCCTCCCGGACCGTCCAGGCCTGGGAGACTGGCCGCGGCGGCCTCAAAGGCCCCGTCCGGCGGCTGCTGTATCTGCTGGAGTGCGATCCCGCTCAAGCGGAGAAGCTCAAGATCCGGCGCGAGGTGATCTTTCCCGGGCCGCAGGCAGAACAGCACCAAGATGGAGGAGGAACTCCCGATGAAAACCTATGAACAAGTGGCCGCCCTGTGGCAGCTGCAGTGTGAGGACGGGGAGGCCAAGCGGGCCGAGGCGCTTTCAAAGTTCGCCGTGCCCTTCGCATACAACTCCTGCAGGATTGAGAACGAGTGCGTCACCTTCCCGTGCACCCAGGAGATCTTTGCGTCCGATTCCGTCTCCGCATACACCGGAGACCTCCGCACCCTCTTTGAGATCCACAACGCCAAGCAAGCCCACGGGCTCCTTTTGGACTCCCTGCAGGCCAGGCGTCCCCTGGATGAGGCCCTCGTCCCGGAATTCCATCGCGTCCTCACCCAGAACACCTACGACACCCGCCGGCTTCAGCGCGGGGAGCGCCCCGGGGCATACAAGCGCCACGCCTACGGGGTTGGGAAGGACACGGTAGGCGCACCGCCAGAGGATGTGCAGGAGGAGATGGCGGAGCTCCTCGCAGAGCTGGACGCCGCCCCAGACGACCAGCCTCTCACCGCCGCCGCGTACTTCCACGCCAAGTTCGAGAACATCCACCCATTTGCTGATGGAAACGGCCGCACCGGCAGGCTTCTGCTGAACTACTATCTCCTGCTCCATAGCCACCCGCCCATCGTGATCCACGAGGAGGACCGGGACCGCTATTACGATGCCCTCGCGGCCTGGGACACTAGCCAGGACCTGCAGCCCCTCATCGTCTTCCTCCAGGAGCAGACGGGGAAGACCTGGTTGGGAATGCTCCAAAAGGCAGACCGCTTCGCGGAGGAGGTGGGGGCTGAGAAGGCGAGAGCACTGCGCGAGGAACTGGCCCGCGAGAGAGACCGAAGACAGATGCAGACCTGGACAACCTGGCGGAGCGGGCTGGCGGATATGTCGCACCGCTCACCGAGGAGGACATCGCCTTCTTCGATCTCTTCTTCGAGACCTGCCGCCGCTTCCACATCCGCTACGCCTCCGCCGCGCCCAAAGAGCAGGCCTTTGTGGACGAGGTGGTCCGCATCAGCTGGGTCCGGGAACAGGAGAAGAAGACCGGCGTCAAGAGAGACGTGCGCCCGGCCTTCGAGGCCAGGCAGTACCCGGACCAGCCAGACTGGTGATCCCCTTGCGAACGAGAGACAAATGCTCCCTGGAATCTCACCTGAGATTCCGGGGCGCACTGCATTTGTCTCGATCAGGGCTCCATGGGCTGGATCAGTGTCCCGTAGAGGCTCCAGAAGTAGTCTGTGCGGTACGCGCTGAGGGCGTCTGCCGGCACATATACCAGGGCATCTGTCCCGGCGAGCAGGTCCTGCCCCACCCGGCACGCCGAGGGCGTCTCCTGCTCTATCACAATGCGCCGGAGACTGCTGCACCCGCCAAAGGCACTGTCCCCGATGCGGCGGATGTTCTGCTGGATCGTGATGGTCTCCAGCTGCTCCGCCCCCTGGAAGGCTCCGTTGGCGATGGCCTGGATGGGCTTGCCGTCTACGGTGGAGGGGACAACTAGGGAGGTGCGCTGCATACCGGCCTCCGTGAGCCCGATAAGGGTGAGGGCGCCATCTCGCTCGTCATAGAGGAAGCAGTCTGCATCGCTGTCTTCGCCGTGCCAGAGCTCCGCCTCCGCCGGGGCCGGCATGGCGGGCTCCGGGATCACGGTGGGGCTGCTGTCCCCCAACATGGCCTTGATGGACCGGATCAGCGCCGTGGTATACACGGTGCGCCCCGCCTGGTTGGGGTGGAAGTTGGTGTCGAAAAACCAGCCGGCGTCCAGGAGGAAGTCCCGGGGATCGCCGGCCAGGGGGATCCCCAGCCTGGCCTGGAGGGCGGTGTAGAAGTCGTCCAGGGTGGAGAGATCCTGGGCTGCGGCGGCGTTCATGGGGCAGCAGCCATACCACAAGGAGCCGCCGGCTTGTTCAATCACCTTGGCATATGCCCGCACCCGCTCCACAAAGCCGTCCTCCGGGAGGGCTGCGTCAAAGAGAATGGGGGTGTCCGGATCATAGCCGCCGGGCATCCGGTTGCAGTCTGCCAGGGGGCTCTCCACATCTCCGTAGGCGTTGAAGGCGTCTCTCCGATAGACTCCCTCCGGAGAGGGCGTCTCCCCCCGCAGAATCCACGAGAACTTCTCTCCGGCAAACTGGGGGAAGGCCCCGGCCAGCTGCAGCAGCTTGTCCCCGGGGAGCCTCCCCAGGAGAGAGAACGCCCCGTCCAGGCCCTGCCAGAACACATGGGGATCGAAAAAGGTGGAGAGGGTCTGGGCCTGCTGCTCGGGGATGAGGAGCACAATGTCCCCCTCCCGGATGGCGTTCTGAGAGAGGTCCATCATCACGGTGGTGCCCAGGGCGGCGTACATGCCGAAGTTCACCACCCTATAACCCGGCAGCTGCTGCTCGATGAGGGCGCTGTCCGCCCCAAAGGCCACACCGCTGCCGCCCACGAGAATGATCCGCGGCTTCTCGCTCTCCGCCTCTAAGAGCTCCACCTTCTCCTGCAGTTCTCCCAAAAAGGTCTCTTCGTACTGGGGTGGGAGAAGAAACCCCCAGATCAGCAGCACTACTGGAATCACCAGCAACAGAACTGCCGTGAGCCTGTATATCCACGTCTGTCTCTTCATGGCCGCGCCCTCAGAACTGGAAGTACAGGAAGGCGTTGGGCCCGCCTCCAGCCTGCTGGGCCAGCCAGGTCAGAGACACCGCCACCACGCAGCAGAACACCGCCAGGGCAGATGCGGAGGCCTCCCGGGGCTTGCGGTCCTGCAGCCGCTCCAACAGGGGCAGGCACAGCACCGGCAGGGCGGCCGGCAAAAAAGCGCCCAGGGTCTGCGGGAGAGCGGCCCAGCCGGTCCCCAGGCGGGAGAGCATGGTGATGGCATCCCCCATGGAGGGCGCCCGGAAGAACAGCCAGGGAATGGATACCAGCAGGAAGGTGCGCACCACGGCACCCGCGCCGGGCCGCCTAGACTCGTCTCCCCCAGGCCTGGCTTTCGCCCACAGCACAGAGCACGCCTGATAGAGGCCGTGGAGCATGCCCCAGACCACGAAGTTCCATCCGGCGCCGTGCCAGAGGCCGCTGAGGAAGAAGACGATGAGGATGTTGCGGATCTGCCGCACGGTCCCTCTCCTGCTGCCGCCTAAGGGGATATACACGTAGTCCGTGAACCACCCGGTGAGGCTGATGTGCCAGCGCCGCCAGAATTCCCGGACGGTGTGGGCCTCGTAGGGCCGCTTGAAGTTCTCCATGAGGTCGATGCCCAGGATCTTGGCGGTGCCCCGGGCGATGGAGGAGTACCCGGAGAAATCGCAATAGATCTGCAGGCCGAAGAGTATGGTGGCCAGAATGGTCTCCGGCCCGGTGGCCAGGGCGGGACTGGCGAACACCTTGTCCACATAGGGCGCCAAACCGTCTGCCAGGAGGATCTTCTTGCAATCCTGGCTCGTCTGCATAGAGGATATGGCCTAGCTTAAAAAGTTCGATAGACCTGCCGAAATCGCGATTTTCCAGA
>CANRFN010000212.1 GCA_947629915.1 uncultured Oscillospiraceae bacterium
AGACCCTAATTCAGAAATTTATTTAAATAAGCACAAATAAGGTTGGGTAGCTAGTTAGTTACTTTGGGAAATTCACACTTATCCGCACCGGCTCCGCGGAGAAGATTGCGGAGACCATCGTGGAGAAGCTGGGCGAGAAACGTGCCACCGCCGCCATCGCCGTGGCCACCATGATCATCTGCGCCGTGGGCGTGTTCGTGGACATCTCCGTGATCACGGTTGCCCCCATTGCATTGGCCATCGGGAAAAAGGCAGGCCTCTCCAAGCAGAGCATTCTCATCGCCATGATCGGCGGCGGCAAGGCGGGCAATATCATCAGCCCCAACCCCAACACCATCGCGGCGTCTGAGGCCTTCCAGGTGGATCTCACCTCCCTGATGCTTCAGAACGCCATTCCGGCCGTCTTTGCCCTGGTGGTAACCATCGTGATCTCCTCCCTGCTCTCCAAGAAGGCCGGCACCTCCATCGGCCCGGACGACCTGGAGGCCCGGGGAGACAAGTCCCTGCCCGGTCTGCTGCCCGCCATCGCTGGTCCTGTGGTGGTGATCCTGCTGCTGGCCCTCCGTCCCATCGCCAGCATCTCCATTGACCCGCTCATCGCATTGCCCCTGGGCGGCGCCGTGAGTGTCATCGCCACCGGCCACATCAAGGAGCTCATCCCCACCATGGAGTTCGGCCTCAGCAAGGTGATCGGGGTGTCCGTGCTTCTCGTGGGCACCGGCACCATCGCCGGCATCATCAAGGCCTCCGCATTGCAGACGGACGTCATCAACATCATGGAAGCGGGCAATCTCCCGGCCTTCCTGTTGGCCCCTGTTGCCGGCATTCTCATGGCAGCGGCCTCCGCCTCCACCACGGCAGGCGCCACCATCGCCTCCCAGACCTTCGCTCCCACCCTCACCGGGGCTGGCGTCCCGGCCCTGGAGGCGGCGGCTATGATCCACGCCGGCGCTACAGTAGTGGACTCCCTGCCCCACGGCTCCTTCTTCCACGCCACCGGCGGCGCGGTGAACCTGTCTATCAAGGAGCGCATGCAGCTCATCCCCTTCGAGGCGATCATCGGCCTCACCAGCACAGTGGTCTCCGTGATCCTGTACCTCATCTGATTGCGTATTCGCCAACACCTTTGGATTTGAGGGGGCACACCTGATTTTGGGTGTGCCCCCTCTGCAATTTGAGGTGCGCCATGTATACAGCACCTCATGGCTGTTCCAGTGCCCGCTCTGAAATGATACGCACCGCATCCCACAACAACAGCTGCTGTGAAACGAGGTCCAGCGATCTCAATCGCGGATAATAGCACCGGCAGTTGGTCTCTTGCGGATGCGTCTCATTTCTTCCTATCGGGGTTTAAGGAATGTCCTGATTTTTTCGAGCAATTTGCATCGAAATAGTTGCAAATCTTCAAATTGCACTGGACATTGCAATGTTTATGGTATATACTCAAGAAGGTATTGAACGGGTGTCTGCGAACACAGAGGGGATGGAGGCGAGGAAATGGACGATTTCATGACGACAAAGGAAGCTGCAAAGCTTTGGAAATCTACGGTAGCGACTGTTACAAGTCTCTGCGTGGACAGCAAAATCGAGGCAAAGCAGATTGCCGGGCGGTGGTTCATTTCCAGAGATGCACAGAAGCCTGCCGACCTCCCGATTCTCCCTGACAGCGCCCGGTGCCTACCTGTTGGTCTTGGGACTAAAAACTTTAAGCAGTTTTCCGCAAATTTGTACTATGTCGACAAGACACTCCTTCTGCGGGACATCATTGATAAATCGACGGGTTTTTTCCTGTTCACGCGGCCGCGAAGATTTGGGAAATCCTTAAACTTGAACATGATCAAGACCTTCTTTGAGCGGACCGAGGAAGACAACTCGGTGTATTTTGTAGATAAAAAGATTTGGAACTGCGGCAGAGAATATCAGCAACAGCAAGGCAAGTACCCTGTTGTCTATATCAGTTTTAGCGGCATCAACGAGACTTCTTGGAAACAGATGCACAATCAGCTTTGTAAGGTCCTGAAAGACGAAGTAAAGCGCCACAAAGAGCTCAGAACGAGCGAGAAGTGCGGCGAGGACTACAAAGAGATGGTGAAAAGCTTCACGGCAAAAGGTGACAATCGGTATGATTTCAAGAACACTCTGCTGGATCTGTCCCGCATGCTGGAGGAGCACTACGGCGTTCCTGCGATTATAATAATAGACGAGTATGACACCCCAATTCAGCAGGGATTCTTGGAAGGCTTTTATACGAATGTGATCAATTTCCTGCGGGGGCTGTTTTGCAAGGGGCTAAAGGACAATGATTACATTCAATATGGCTTTCTCACAGGAATTCTGCAGGTTGCAAAAGAGAGCATCTTCAGCGGCTTGAACAACCTGGTAGTTTACTCTGTTCTAGATTCCCATTTCAGTGCCTACTTTGGGTATACACCAGAGGAAATACACGACATGGCAGTGGAGTATCACGCCGAGCACAGAATGGATGAGATCCAGCAGTGGTACAACGGGTATGTCTTTGGCGGCACAGAGATATACAACCCGTGGTCCGTTGCCAGTTACTTTGATAAAGACTGTGCAATCGATTATTACTGGCTAAACACCTCCGGAAACGGACTGATTGGTGAGCTGATTGGCAAGGCGGAAACGGATAGCATCGATCAGCTGCAAAAGTTGCTGAACGGAAATACGGTTCAGGTTGCTGTGGACGTCCGGATGGTGTATCCAGAGATCAAAAATAACCCATCCAGCATTTTCAGCTTTCTGCTTGCCTCCGGATACCTGAAAGCGGTAGATATTCCGCCTGTGAAAAACGGAGAGATCTGCACCCTGGCGATACCCAATTTGGAGGTTCTTTCCATCTTCAAGAAGGTTGTGCTGGATCGATTTGCCCCTGGACAGCAAACCGTAGTACAGGATATCCAGAAAGCACTGGAGAACAACGATTGGGAAGCGGTTCAAAGCTGTCTCCAAACATTTCTTTCTGCATCTGCATCCTATTTCGATACCGCCGCAGAAGGCTTCTATCACGGGTTCGTACTTGGCCTTACAGCCGCGTTTGCTGGATACTATGTCACATCCAATCGGGAGTCCGGAGACGGGCGTTACGACATTGAAATGGAACCGAAATTGGCCGATCACCCAGGCATTTTGATCGAGTTCAAGTCTTTAGGCAAAGAGAAATACAGCGAAGAGAAACTCCACAAGGAAGCTGTGGACGCACTGGATCAGATCAACAAGAACAACTACGCAGTCAATCTCTTGAAGCGGAACATCCACACCATCTACAAATACGGCATCGCTTTCTGCGGCAAACATGTAGACGTAGTCTCCGAAACCTGATCTGCAATTACAATCTTGAGCCTGCCTGAGCGGGCCAAATTTCGTCCTTTTGCCCCGGCAGTTTTCCCTTGACTTTTCATCTTTCCAAGGAGTAAACTACGCCCCGTCCCAAATCAAATCCCCGGAATGACGACACATGCGGCGCTCTGCGCGTAAGCCTGCTCACGGAACATTCGGATCTGTTCCATGGCAGCGGCGCAGGGCGTCTTTTTTGGCCGCTTCGTGCATTATCGGGGATGCACTTCCCCTCTCAGAAGATCTCTGTAGTAAGCAGAGATCCTGGGAGGGGG
>CANRFN010000213.1 GCA_947629915.1 uncultured Oscillospiraceae bacterium
GGGCATCGGGGGTACCCCCTGGGGGGTCTCGGGTGGCTAGTGTCGGTTCCAATCAACAAATTTGTCGAATATCACCACGATGTTTTGCAAAGGAGATTTCCCATGACAGCCCCACTACGGAACATCTACACCTGCTTCCCCGGCGGGAGGCACAAGGTCCTCACCATGAGCTATGACGATGGCCGGGAGGAAGACCGCCGGCTTGTGGATATCTTCAACCGCTACGGCATCCGCGGCACGTTCAACTTGAATGCAGGCATGCAGGACGATCCCCGCCGCATTCCCAAGGAGGAGTATCCTACTCTGTACAAGGGCCACGAGATCGCCTGCCACACCTACTTGCACCCCACGCTGGGGCGCTGCCCCCTGGACCAGGTGGCCCGGCAGGTGCTCCAGGACCGGATAGAGCTGGAGGCTATCACCGGGGCGCCGGTGCGGGGCCTTGCCTATCCCAACGGCTCCTATAGCAAGGACATCATGACGCTTCTCCCCATGCTCGGCATCCGATACGGCCGGGTGGTGCACACTACCGGCGGCTTCTCCATGCCGGACAACTTCCTGGAGTGGAAGGGCACCTGTCATCACAACCAGGACCTTTTGGAGCGGGGCAAGGAGTTCGTGGCCCTCTTCAAGACCCAGTACCTCTACATGATGTACGTCTGGGGCCACAGCTATGAGTTCACAGACCGGGACAACTGGCAGGTGATGGAGGACTTCTGCGCCATGGTAGCGGGCAGAGAGGACATCTGGTACGCCACCAACATCGAGATTGTGGACTACATGGACGCCGCCGGAAGGCTTCAGTTCACCGCAGCCGGGGACAAGGTGTACAACCCCAACGCCTGCTCCATCTGGCTGGAGGTGGCCCATGAGAAGGTGGAGATCCCCGGCGGCACATTGGTGGAGCTGTAGGGCGATGAGGATGGAGATGCCATTGGAGTGGCGCTTTGCCGGAGGTGCGGTTCCCCGCTATGCCCCGGGGAGCGCCGGCTTTGTGGGACCGGAGGAGTGGGCACGGTATCCCGCCCTTGCTGTCCCGGAGGTGAACTGTGCCTTCCGACCAGCCTGGTGGTATCGGAACCGGTTTCCCGCAGAGCCGGTGCTGGGACCGTGTGGGGTGTTTGCCCGCCCTATTCCTGCCGTGTTGGAGGCAGACATTGTGGGCCGCTCTCTGCCCGTGTGGTACAAGGCGGACATTGGTGCCGGGAAGTACCGGGTCTCTGCTACCCTCACCGGGATCGAAGATGGCAGGGAAGTGCTGTGCTTCTTGAGCCGCAGACGGCTGATCTGGAGAGGTGCCTTGCAGGCGGGAGAACAGATCTCTGTGCAGGGCCTCTGCGATGTGTCCCCCATCGTGGCTGTGGGCGGGGGAGATGCCGCCCAAGGGGATCTGGGACGGATTGAGGATACCAGTGTAGACATCACCGTTGTGGGGGCTTCCCTCACCGCTCTCCGCATCACCCCGTGGGAGGGGACATCGCTCCTCCTGATGGGAGATTCCACCGTGACGGACCAGCCGGCGGAGCTGCCCTATGCCCCAGGAGAGACCTATGCCGGATGGGGACAGGTGCTTCCCCTCTACCTGGGAGGGCGGTACTGTGTGTCCAACCACGCCCACAACGGGCTCTCCACCGAGACCTTCCGGGACAGGGGACACTATGCCCTTGTGCAGGAGCAGATGCGGCCGGGAGACCTGGTGCTCCTCCAGTTTGGCCACAACGACCAGAAGCGCCTCCACCTGGCGCCGGAGCTGGGCTACCGGGAGAACCTGCTTCGGTACATTCGCGAGATCCGGGAGAGGCGTGCTCGCCCCGTCCTGGTGACATCTCTCGCCCGCAACACCTGGGCCACGCCAGACCGGTACAACGACATGCTCCAGCCCTTTGCGGACAGCATGATGCGCATCGGAGCCGAAGAGGATGTGCCGGTGCTGGACCTCCACGGTGTGATGAAGCAGGCCATCTGCACTGCGGGGATGGATGCCGCCCGCATCTGGTTCCATCCCCGGGACTACACCCACACCAACGACTTTGGTGCCCACATGGCCGCCGGCTTTGTGGTGTCTGAGATGGCCCGCTGCGGACTTGCGGAGATTCCATCGGCGCCTGCCTGGGAACCCTACGGCCCCTTCACCGGCCTCACAGCTCCGCCGGAGGCCGGCCCGGCCCCGGCGGGAACCAAGGTCCTGGTGGACTACGGCCTGATCCCGGATGCCCCCTGGCCCATTACATAGGGTGGACTGGGAACGCGCTGCAAGGAAAGCATAGACAAGGCTCCGTCTGCCGGAATTCCGGCGGACGGAGCCTTGCTGGTTGTATGGGGGGAACGGTGTAGATTGGCTTGCTTTATCGCTTTTCGCTGGAGTTTTCAACTTTTTGGGGAGCGGCGCTTGCGGGTGTGCGGGTCCGTCCCACCCCGCGCCCTATAGAATTGCCGCCAGAAACGCCAGGGCCAGTCCCTGTCCCCAGCCCTGCATCCAGTCCCGGCTGATGGACCGGTATCCCTCCCGGTCCCGCATCACGGCGGTGCCGCCGGACACGTTGTTCACCCGGCCGTCTGGGGTGATGTTGGCCAGAATCCCCGGGATCGCCTTGTTGATGTACTTGGCGTGCAGCGGGTTTCCCTTGTGCACCATGGCGGCCGCGATGCCGCAGGAGGCGGATACCTCTTCGTAGCTGTCCGGATCGTCCAGGATGGTGCGCCAGAGGCCGTTTTCCGTCTGCAGGAGTTTCAGAGCGGCCAGCTGCTCGTCCAGGGAGCCCACCACGTCCATGTACTTGGGGTACAGGTATGGCTCCGGCAGGCGGAGACCCACCTGGGACATGGTGTACGCCGCCCAGGCGTTGGCACGGCCCCAGAAGAAGCCAGACATGTGGTCCTGGGTGAGGTTGTTGTACCCGTGATACCAGAGACCGGTGGCGGGGTCCTGGAGGTACTTGATGTGCCAGTACCACTGGTTCAGTGCGTCCTCCACCATCTCCTTGTCCCGCACCTCTACCCCCAACCGCAGCAGGAAGAAGGCCGCCATAAAGAGGGTGTCCGCCCAGGCCTGCTGGGGGAAGTCGTCTTGGGGGGAGACGGTGTGCTGCAGGACGTGATCCCCAAAGCGGAGGGCGTGGTGGGTGAGATAGTCTGCCTTGCGGAGGGCTATGTCCAGGTACTTCTGCTCTCCCGTGTGCCGGTGCAGAGTGAGGCAGCAGTGTCCCATGGAGCAGGTGTTCACCGTCCAGGCGGGGAGGCCCAATTCCAGGAGGATCTTGTCCAAAGTTCGTGACCCAAATTTTTCCATCAAGATAATGAACATAAAAGAGGGTGGAGTGCACGTAG
>CANRFN010000214.1 GCA_947629915.1 uncultured Oscillospiraceae bacterium
GTATCTGCCGGGCGCTGAACTGCACGTTCGATGAAATCATGGAACTTGTCCCCGACAGTAGTCCAGAACCAGAAAGCGGCAGCGGTCTTCACCAGGACAGCCCTGAACCAGAGGGCACTCCAGAGCAATGACACCAGCCACCCATATTTGCATGAAAAAATCTTCGCTTGCATAGTGGAGGTGTACGTAACATTCCATAGGACAACCTAGATGAGAAGGCGCCTCACACCTAGGATGAAGTACGCCTGTGAGTCGAGAAACTGGGCAATATCTCCAGTGGATGCCCTTCTCCATTCGCGAACGCTGCCTGAAATACGGCGCTAAAGCTATTGCAAATCAAGATATTTGGGCCTCAAAGAGAGGACCAGAATTTAATCTAGGTTGATAGGACAGCGGCTATGGGCTCACCCCCTTCGGAGAAGCAAATGGCTATGCCAGTGCCCATAGCATACCTAAGGGCTGCTTAATCTTCAATTGTGCCCCTTCACAGAATGCGTTCGATTAACTGTGTTCATTTCCCAAATTGCTAGGTGATCAAAATGATCAGGTCAGAAAGTTCGTTAAAATGTTCTCGAAAACCAGCGAAACGCGGCAAAATCGCAACTTATTTAGAAATAACCCCTGAAGAAACCTCCACCGTGCAAGTGATGATTTTTTGCATGAAGATAAGTGCCTGAACCAGCGACGGAGGACAGTGACATGACGCAAAAGTACAATGGTGGGCTAACCTCGGAGCAGTTCCTTTTCTACGAGATCAGAATCGCCTCGAAGTTTTATCTGGATGGAAAGACGGTAGAGGAGGCAATTGCTGCAATCCGGCAGGACAATCTTTTCCAGTATCCGACAGAAAGAAAGGTCTCGGACATGACTCGGCTCTGCTATCGGAGACTGGACGCACTGGGCACAAGAAGTTTGATAGAGGACCTGGCTACCGCACCTGCAGAGATAGCAAAGCAGATCAATCTCTATGCCATGATGCGCTACTACCGACTGGTATGGGAGTTCATGACTATGGTGGTTGGAGAGAAATTCCGCACGCAGGATTTTTCTCTCTCCCGGCGCGACCTCAATACGTTTTTCACTCGGCTGCAGGAACAGGACGATCATGTGGCAGCCTGGAGTGAGAGCACGGTAACCAGGATAAAACAGGTCTTGATGAGATCCCTTGTGGAAGCTGGTTTTGTGGAGAACGTCAAATCCACGACTCTCAATCCTGTGTTTCTGTGTGAGGAACTGGAGGCAGGCATCCGGGCGAACGGAGATCTCGAGGCATTGCCCGCATTCAACTGTTTTCGGCAGGAGGTTGAGTGAATGAGCACAATCTTACAGGACCTGGACAGAATCCGGGGGAGAATTTCTGACCCGACCTTCCTGAACAACAAGGGACTCAGCAATGAAGTCGGCATCCATGTGTTCTGCTATGACCCCGCCGATGAGCTGATTGTTCAAGACTACGTGCGGCGTCTGAAGTCAGAAGCGAACACGCCGTTCCACATTGTGGAGTGCGACCTCTACGAAATCTTCCTCTCCCTTCTGGAGGATAAGCGCGTGCTTCGTTCCTGTGCCAGTCTTGAGGAGAAGCGTGGGAAGGAGTACCTGCTTTCCCAGCTCCAGAAAATTGCCACCCCGGAAGCTCTGATCGCAAGAATGGATTACCCGAACCACGAAAGGGGCAGGGATGTGCTCTTTATGACCGGCATCGGGAAAATCCACCCGTTCATGCGGTCCCACAAGATGTTGGACAGCATGCAGCACATCTTTGAAGACATTCCCATTGTGATGTTCTATCCCGGCACATTTAACGGGCAGACGCTCAGCCTGTTCGATGAGTTCCTGGATGGGAACTACTACCGCGCATTCAATCTATTGTAGAAGGAGGGATCACTGTGCAGCTGCAAAACATGTTTCAGAAGGACATCGACCGCCCCATCAATGGCGTAATCAAGGTGGCTCAGGACGATGAGGCAAGTCTGCAGCAGGAACTCAGTGAGTATATCATCACCAGGGAACTGCGCAAGCACTTCACCACGTTCTTAGAGAACTACTCCCGAGCGATTGACAGACCTACGGACCAGATCGGCGTTTGGATCTCCGGATTCTTTGGAAGCGGTAAATCCCACTTCCTGAAGATGCTCTCCTATCTTCTGACCAACGAGACCGTCTGCGGGAAGAATGCGTTCGACTACTTCAAGGACAAGTTCGAAGATGCCATGATGGAGGCAACTGCGTTCAAGTGCGTCTCAGTCCCAACGGAGTCCATCCTGTTCAACATTGATATTGAGGGGCCTCTGAACAAGGACAAGACGGCAGTGCTGCGCGTCTTTGCCAAGATGTTCTACAAGCACTGCGGCTTCTACGGAGACGACCTGAAGATTGCCAGACTGGAGCGTTTCATTGAGAAGCGTGGAAAAACGGAGGAGTTCCGCAGGACCTTTGAGGAGATCAACGGTGCCCCATGGGTTGAAACCAGAGACTCCTTTGCGTTCTTTGAGGATGATGTGGTATCCGTCCTGCAGTCTGTCCTCGGAATGAGTGAGCAGGCCGCCAGAAACTGGTTCAACGGCACAGAGACCAATGAACTGAGCATCGCGCAGCTTGTTGGCGACATCAAGGAGTACGTGGACGGCAAGGGCAAGAACTTCCGGCTGCTGTTCATGGTGGACGAGGTCGGGCAGTACATCGGTGACGATGGAGACCTGATGATCAACCTCCAGTCCATCGTGGAGGAAATCGGAACCCGCTGCCGTGGTCAGGTGTGGGTCATGGTGACCAGCCAGGAGGCCATTGACTCCGTGGTGAAGATTGCCGGTGACGACTTCTCCAAAATCATCGGTCGGTTCAATACCCGCCTGAGCCTGTCTTCCTCCTCCGTGGATGAGGTCATCCAGCGCCGTGTTCTTGCCAAGAAGACCGAGGCCGACCAGCTGCTTCGTATGGTCTATGACAAGGAGCACTCCGGCCTGAAGAATCTCTTCACCTTCAACAACTCGGTGCTGGACATCAAAGGCTACTCGGACGGCGCACAGTTTTCCGCGACCTACCCCTTTGTCCCGTACCAGTTCATCATCATACAGAAGGTTCTCACGGAGATTCGGAAGCACGGCAATTCCGGGAAGCACCTGTCCGGCGGCGAGCGCTCCATGCTGTCCGGATTCCAGGAGGCCACCCAGAAGATCAAGATGCG
>CANRFN010000215.1 GCA_947629915.1 uncultured Oscillospiraceae bacterium
GACCCTAATTCAGAAATTTATTTAAATAAGCACAAATAAGGTTGGGTAGCTAGTTAGTTACTTTGGGAAATTCACAGTCATGGGAAGGGCGCCGCCCTCCGCCTGTTCGGACGCCAGATCCAGGAGCCACTTCTCCAGGAAGCGGGACATGTCAAAGTTGAAGCAGGCGGTGGAGGCGAAGACCGCAATGTCCCCGGTCCAGCCCATCCGCTCATCCCGCTGGGGGCAGTCTGTGGGGATGTCCACAAAGTTGGACCGCCCGCTCCAGCGGATGTTCCGCTGCAGTGCGTTGAGCCGCTCATCGGAGCAGTGGAAATACCCGGTCTCCTCCATCCCGGAGGACAACACCAGGGCGGTGAGCTTCAAATCCTCCGGCTGGATTCCCCGCACCCCCACATAGCGGAAGCCCATATAGGTCATGGTGGGACTGTACCGCTGGGAGCCTTCCGCACAGATGTACTCCACCCGGGCCTTTGCCGTGCGCAGGGGTTTCACAAAGAGCTCTCCGTCTGCCAGCACCTCGGCGTGCCGGAAGACGATCTTCTGGTGCGCTCTCCCCTGAATCTCCGCCTCGATGACGCCTGCGAAGTTCTGCCCGAAGTCGTAAAGAAGCTCGCCGCTGGGGGCTTTCGAGACGGAGACCGGCTCCAACTGCTGGATGGCCCGCACCGGGGCGCCGTATTCCGCGATAATCTCCGGCTCTCCCCGCAGTTTCGCGAGATCCGCACCGTGATAGGAGATCTTCGTCTCATCCACGGTGGCGTCATAGACCTCTCCGTCGTACCAGTCTGCAAACCGGACTCTGCCCTCCCGGCTCACCTGCCAGGAGGGGTCCGTGCCGATTACCTCCTCGGAGCCGTCTGCGTACCGAACCCGCAGTTCCATGAGCAGGCTGGGGGTGTCCGCATAGGTCCGGTTGGTCCTGGTAAGGGTAAAGGCCCCCACCGCCCACCCGGCCCCCACACGAACGGCGATCTCATTGTCCCCCGCATGGAGGTCCTCCAGGGGCAGAACCTGGTACTGCGCACGGTACAGGTAGCTGGTGAAGCCGGGGGCGAAGTACCGATCCCCCAGTTTTCTGCCGTTCACCGCCACCTGGTAGATGCCGAGGGCGGTGGCGTAGATTTTGGCAGACACCGGTCTCTCCCGGAGGCAGACGGTCTTCCGAAACAGGAGGGGCGCCGGGGAGCTCTTCTCCGGGACCGGTACCCCGGCATCTGTGATCCAGCGGGCCTGCCAGGGGGTGCCCAGTCTCCCGGTGGAGAAGTGCGTCTCTCCTATCGCCCGTTCTCCGCCGTTGTCTACGGCCTCCACCGATACGGTGTACTCTCGGAACGCCTCCAGGGGACTGCCGCCGTACACGATGGCGATCTGCTTTCCATCCCGCAGTTCTCCGCTATCCCAGAAGATCTCGGCGCCCCGGCGGACCACAATGCGGTACCGCTCCAGGGATCTGCCGCTTCTGTCTGAGGACAGCGCGAAGGAGATCCGGGGCTGCCTGCTGTCTGTGGTCACCCCACACGCCGCGTTTTCGGTTCGAATCCTCGTGAGTTTCAGCATATCCGGTTCTCCTTTGCCCTATTTCGTTTTTCTTCCCCTTACTTCTTGGCCTTCTTCGCCGCTTTCGCCTGCTTTTCCGTCAGTTTCGCCTGATATTTCGCCTCTTCCGCTGCGAAGTCCAGGCCCTTCTTCTCGCAGCGGGCCTTCAGCTCGGCGATGCGCTTCTCCTCGGCGATCCGGTCCAGCTTCTCCTGCTCCCGGCGGGCCTTCTCCTCCGGCGGGATGTAGACTTCGCCCCTTGCGGCGGCCTCGTCCACCCGGCGCTGGATGATCTCCGCCTGCATCTTCGGGAGATCCTTGTCCAAGGTGTACGGGATAAGGATGGCGATCATGATGCCGAAACCGATGGCCGGGAAGAGGAACAGGCCCCAGGAGAACAGGTTCTGGGCCGCAGGGCTCTGCACGATCCCCGCCATCTCCTCGGCGGTGCCCTGAGGGGCGATGTACCCGGTAACCGAGAGGCCCAGATTGAAGAGCCCCGCGCTGACGCCGGTCATGATGGTGAGGATGACGCTCTGTATGGAGGTGGAGAATCCATCGCAGCGGAAGCCGTTCACCCACTCTACGTGGTCCAGGGCATCTGCCAGCATGCTGACAAGGATATACGTAATGGGAATCGTACCGATGGACTTCAGCATCAGGCCGATCAGAACGATTACCATGCTCCGCACATTGGTAAGCGCCAGCACGCAGCCCACGATGCCGATGGCAAAACCGCCGATCATGGTGTTGCGCTTGCCCAGCTTCTTGGCAATGGCCCACATGAAGGGGATGCCCACAAACAGGGGCGTCTGGCCGATCACGTTCATCATGGTGAGGGTCGTGCCGTCATTGTAGGTTCCCAGCACCCAGTTGGCGTAGTAGATGATGCTGGTGGCCTGGAAGTTGTTGTAGAGGTTGTACACGATCATGATCAGCATGATGGCCACCCAGTACCGGCTCTTCAAGCAGCCCTTAATCTGCTCTCTCGTGGAGATCACCGTCAGTTCTCCGCTCTGTCCCTGGGACTCCTCCGTGACCCGCTCTCGGGTGAAGTAGTACTCCAGCATCACCGCCGGCAGCGCCAGAATGGAGAGGATGGACATCACCAGCATCCACTTGCTCTGGTCGATGCCGATCACCGGCAGCACGAAGGTGGGGATTACCATGGCCACCAGAATGCCGGGCACCAGGGAGACGCCCATAGAGGCCAGCACCGAGAGGGTGTCCCGCTGCTTGGAGTTGCGGGTGGACAGGGGCACCATCAGGTTGTGGGAGATGTTGTACATAAAACTTCGTTAATCTCCCGTTCTATAGAAAATGGCAGTAAACATCGTGTAAACTCCTGGGGAGGTAGACCATATC
>CANRFN010000216.1 GCA_947629915.1 uncultured Oscillospiraceae bacterium
CACCTCGGCCCTATTATACACCCCCCAGGGTGCTCTAGTCAAGCATCCAATCAACATTTTTGCTGAATATCACCTCTGGAGAACATCGTGTTCCTCTATGCGAGAGTCAAAGGGTACCAGGTGTGGGCTGGCAGATACGGCAGGCTGGAGTGGGACTTCCTCCTCCAAAAGGTGCCCATGGAATACGCCTATGTGCAGGTGGCAGAGAGCATCCTGGGCTCCAGAGAGGCGGAAGACCGGGAATACCATGTCCTGGAGGTTGTCCCGGACAACTACTCAAAGTACGTGGTCACCCTGGACCTGCTGCTCCAGCATAGAAACGGGATCAAGCATGTGAACCTTGCGGACTTCCTGGGGAGCGGCCGACTCTTCTAACGGGTTCCTTCATTCGCAAGAAACGCACGGCGTGCAGAGGCGAAAATCGCCTCTGCACGCCGTGCGTTCGTATATAGGAGCATTGGGTGGTGCTTTCTCAAGTATAGCGGCCGGAAGTGTGCGGCCCTATGGGATCTGAACTCCAACGAGCTGCTGCAGATATCTCTGATAGCGCTCTCCCGTGACCTGGAGAATCTCCTCCGGCACCCGGTCTGGCAGTTGCCCGTTCTCTTTATGGGCCTGGAGCCAGTCCCGCAGCAGCTGCTTGTCCAGGGACTTGGGGAAAGTGCCCACCGCATAGGCCTGCAGATCCCAAAATCGGCTGGCATCCGGGGTGAAGAGCTCGTCCGCCAGGGTGAGGGTGCCGTTTTGGTCCATCCCGAACTCAAACTTGGCGTCTGCGATGAGGATCCCCTTTGAGAGGGCGTATTCTGCGCAGGTGTTGTACAGCTGGAAACAGATGTCTGTGACCTGGTGGGTGAGAGTGCTGCCCAGGCGATCTTCCAGGGTGGCCATGTCGATGTACTCGTCGTGGCCGGTCTCTTTCTTGATCGCCGGGGTGAGCAGGGGAGCGTCCAGCTTCTCGGCCTGCTGGTATCCCGGGGGCAGCTGATACCCGCAGAAGGGAAGTCCCTGCCGATAGGCCTCCCACATGCTGCCAAAGAGGTACCCCCGGACCACGAACTCGAAGGGGAGCATCTGCAGCTTTCGGACCAGCACCGTCCGATCCCGGAAGGACTCCTGCTGGAAGAATGCCGGCATGTCCTCCAAGCGTTCCGAGAGAATGTGATTGGGGACGATGGACTGGGTCCGGCGAAACCAGAAGCTGGAGAGTTGATTCAGCACGATTCCCTTGCCCGGCACTGTCTGGGGCAGGATGTGATCGAAGGCGGAGATCCGGTCTGTGGTTACGATCACGAGTTCCTCTGGAGAGACATCGTAGATCTCCCGCACTTTGCCGCTGTATCTGGGCTTCACAGTACCGTCCCCTCCTCCAGCTTCTGGGCGATGAGGCTGTCCATGCAGTGCTTGTGGGGATTGCCGCCGCTCATGCAGTCGAAGACCTCTTCCCGGCAGGTATGGAAGAGCCAGTCTTGGTAATGGGTGAAGAGCTCGCCGGAGCTCCAGAAGTACCGGAGAGATTCATCCCGGGTGCTGTCTGGGGCCCGGACGATGAAGGGCTTCTCCACGAACACGTTCAGGGCGTTGAAACCGCCCGGTACGGTGTGCTCCCGCATCCGGGAGAGGATCTCCTCTCGATACTGGGGCTGGAGAAAGTGGAGCACGCCGCTGGAGAAGATGATGTCGTAGTCCTGGTCGAAGGGATAGTCCCGGAGATCTGCCCTCTGGAAGCGGACCTCCACCCGGTTGTATTCGGCGAGACGTTTCGCCTTTTCAATGCCCGCCTCGGAGATGTCGAAGGCGGTTACGAGATACCCGCACCTGGCCAGAAAGACGGCGTCCTTTCCCTC
Organism: uncultured Oscillospiraceae bacterium; assembly: GCA_947629915.1. Lineage (GTDB taxonomy): Bacteria > Bacillota > Clostridia > Oscillospirales > Oscillospiraceae > Enterenecus. The sequence continues at coordinate 1,848 of CANRFN010000216.1, forward strand.
CCCGCAGCCGATGTCCAACACCCGGTATGCCCGGACCGGCGGCAGCAGCTGCATTACCTCGTAGCACAGGCGGTTGGGCTTGAGTCCCCAGTAGTAGTCTTGGGCGGTGTAGCGGGCATCGTAATCGGTGGCAACGCCCTGATAGCCCACCAGGACGTCTACCGAAGTCTTGAGGATGGTCGCCAGTTCCGGCAGTTTCTCGATGTCTGGGTATGCGGCCGCATTTTCCCATTTGCTCACAGACTGAAACGAGACGTTCAGGGCACTTGCCAGCTGCGCCTGGGTGAGGCCCAGTTCTGTGCGCTTCTTGTATATGGTTTCGCCGATGTGGTTCATTCCAGCAGCCTCCTTTGGGGTGTTCCAGCGGGATTGCTGGGGACATTATCGCATGGGGCGGACCGGAGCACAATAACGGGATTTGAGAGTTTTCCGGGCTTTCCTCTACTGCCGGTTGAGCGGCAGAGAGCACATACTGACACGAGGCCTTGGCTAGGATTGTCATGGCATTTTCTATCGTAGGACTGTGTTTTTCGGCAAAGTACGGCAAAATGGATTGAAAATAGGTATCAGATGTATTAAGATTAGACCAGACATGGATGGCGATATGCCTGCGACATGGAGTGCAGAGAAATGAAATTGCGAAATGCGCAGAAAATCATCTAAAGCAAAACAAGAAGCCTCGCTCTATGACTGCGGATAGACAAGGAGGGGTATAATGACGACTTTAAAATGCAAGATGTGCGGCGGGGATATCAAGCTCTCTGCCGATAAGACATACGGAATCTGCGAGTTTTGTGGATCGTAAGTATTCAGCGAGGTAGCAACTTGCACAAGTTTTTCGAGGGTGGTGTCGAGCAGGCAACCCCATGTAAGCTC
>CANRFN010000217.1 GCA_947629915.1 uncultured Oscillospiraceae bacterium
GATTATCAGAAATTATACCCAGCCTCTAGCAGGCTGGTTTATTTTTACAATAATTCTGATAATCTTTCACTAATTTTGAGAAGTAAGCAGCATTCTCAAAAACATATGGACCATACTGGACTTTTGCGGAAGTGGCCTTACTGCAGCCAAAACCACCTGCAACATCTGGCAAAATGATGTGAGCATCCGGACAATACAGCAGTATCCTGCCGATGGCATTTACACCGGCCTCAATACAATTAATTACACGATTCTGAAAATGATGAACAGCAATAGCGGTTTTACATCCCATGCTCATGAATTGCCTAAGCACTTTAAAACCAAAACGGTCGATAAACGAAACATTATCCAGATACTGGCCTCGTTCAATTTCTTCGATCATTCTTCGCTCGACGTCATCACCAGACAGCCTGACCTGACCGAACATAACATCGGGATCTAGAGCCTCTGGATATTGATCAATTTTCCAACGATAGACAGTGATCATGATTCAGGCCTCCATTTCTCAACATGCTCAGACAGTTGGTTCACTACACAGCACTATAGCATGGAAACGCCTGGATTGCAAGGAAGTTCACTATCGGAACCGGCTCCGAAAAAGAACAGCGCAGGAAAACGTCCCATGGTTTCCTGCGCTGATGGTAGATGTCACTCTCGCCCTACAGGGCATTCCTGGTGCACATGGCCGTCTGCAGGGCCAGGGTGAGCCGCCAGGCGCAGCTGTTGCCTGGCCGGCACTGCACCGCATGGCAGCGGCGGATCACGTCCTCGGCGGTGCGCCCCTCGCAGACCCGGGCGATTCCCCCCCATCCTGGTCCAGGAAGGTGATGGTGTACTGGGAATTGCCCTCGGCGGACACCCAGCTGACCGCTTCGAACTGTGCCGTAAAGGCGTCCAGAGAGGCCTCATCAGGGAAGAGAACGGCGGTGTCCAGGGGAATCTGAATGCCGTTCTCCCGCAGGGCGAGGACGGCCTGGGCGCTGCCTGCGGAGCAGACGGCGCCATAGCGGTCTTCCGTTTTGCACTCTGCCAGGGGGCGCTCCTCGCCGCCGGGGAGATACAGGGTGTATTGGGCGGGGTCGTAGGCGGGGTCCAGCTGGATGTCCAGGCTGGCGTCTCCCTCCGGGAGCAGGTAGAACCGGCCGCTGGGGTAATCCTGGTCCAGGGCGTTGTTGGGATCCTCTAGATAGACCTCCTGTACGGATGCGCCGGTGAGGACCAGATCATGGGCGCCGTGCTCGGCGGGGCGCTGCCCGGATGCCGGTTTCTGGCTGCAGCTGCAGAGAACCGCCATAGCCAGAACCAGACACAGAAGTGCACCGGGCCAGTACCGGTGTTTCATCAGAAATCCTTCCGTCTCAGAAAGAAATGCCCCGATTTTTCACACGGAAAAAACGGAATTATTTACACCATGATAGAAGATTTCGCGGGAAAGCACAAGGAAATTTGCCGATGATGGGGCATCTGCGGCAAAAATGGGCGAAATATCCGTCGAATCGGCGGAATGCTTCAAGGCAGTAAAGCGATGAAGCACAGAAAGGAAAGGCTGTTCCTGCGGTGGACTTTCCGGAGGGAAGGTGATACAATGGCGGGGACCTTGAGACGATGTCTGGATGAGGAAGGTGATCTTGTGAATCAAAAGGAGAGAATGCTGGCCGGCCTGCCGTACAAGGCCTGGCTGGACGGACTTACGGAGGAGCGGGAGGCCTGCAAGGCGCTGGTCTATGAGCTCAACACATTGAGGCCGGAGGAGCGGAGCCGAATCCCGGAGATCGTGAAGAGACTCTTCGGCAAGACGGGGGAGACCGTGTACCTGGAGCCGCCCTTTCACTGCGACTACGGATACAACATCGAGGTGTGGGAGAACTTCGGCGCCAACTATAACCTCACCATCCTGGACGTGGGCAAGGTCACCTTCGGGGACAACGTGCTCATCGCCCCCAATGTCTCCATCTACACCGCCGGCCACCCGGTGCACCCCCAGAGCCGCAACTCCGGCTATGAGTACGGCATCCCCATCGCCATCGGCAGTAACGTCTGGATCGGCGGCAGCGTGGTGATCCTCCCCGGTGTTACCATCGGGGACAATGTGGTGATCGGCGCAGGCAGTGTGGTCACACAAAGGACATCCCGGCCAACGTCATCGCGGCGGGCAATCCGTGCCGGGTTATCCGTGAGATCACCGAGGAAGACCGGAAGTACTACTATAAATACCGGGAGTTCGATGTCTCAGACTGCTGAGCACGCACGTCCCGTGTGGATATGCAATTTAAAGGAAGCGTATTGTAATGAACCAAGCAAGACTTAACGTCATCCTGGAGAAGATGGAGCAGCAGGGCGTGAGCCAGATGCTCATCTCCGATCCCTATTCCATCTACTATCTCACCGGCCGCTACATCGACCCCGGTGAGCGGCTCTATGCCCTGTACATCAGCCAGTCTGGGGACCACAAGATCCTCATCAACAACCTCTTCACCGTCCCGGAGGACCTGGGGGTGGAGAAAATCCGCTTTGACGATACCGATGACTACCTCACCCTGCTCAGCAACTGCGTCCATGCCGGGGTGCGGCTGGGGGTGGACAAAAAACTCCCGGCCCGGTTCCTGCTGCCGGTGATGGAGAAGACCGGCTGCCCCTGCAAGGTGCTCTCGGACTGCGTGGACGGCGCCCGGGCCTGCAAAGACCAGGAGGAGCGGGAGAAGATGCGCATCGCCTCCGCCATCAACGACAAGGCTATGGAGCAGTTCCAGACCCTGGTGCACCCCGGTATCACGGAGCTGGAGATGGCAGATGAGATGCTGGCCATCTACAAGGGCCTGGGGGCAGACGGCTTCTCCTTCGAGCCCCTGGTGGCCTTCGGACCCAACGCCGCCATCGGGCACCACGCCCCAGACGACACCCGGCTGAAAGAGGGAGACTGCGTCCTCCTAGACGTGGGCTGCATCAAAGATAGCTACTGCGCCGACATGACCCGCACCTTCTTCTACAAGTCCGTCCCCTCGGAGAAGCAACGGGAGATCTATGAACTGGTGCGGAAGGCCAACGCAGCGGCCGAGGCCGTTTTGAAGCCGGGCATCCCCCTCTGCGATGTAGACCGTGCCGCGAGACAGGTGATCGAGGACGCGGGATACGGCCCCAACTTCACCCACCGCCTGGGCCACTTCATCGGCCTGGAGGTCCATGACTGCGGCGACGTCTCTTCCGCCAATACGGACGTCACCCGCCCCGGCAATATCTTCTCCATCGAGCCCGGCATCTACGTGGAGGGCGAAGTGGGCGTCCGGATCGAAGACCTGGTGATGATCACGGAGGACGGCTGCGAAATCCTGAACCACTACCCGAAAGAACTGCAGATCATTGGGTGATCGGCAGACGGACCAACCCATAGACTCTTGTACGGGAGGAATATGCGTGAACAGCAGGACAGACTCCAATCAGATCACCCGGGACTACTTTGACGCCATGCTCATTGAGGCCCGGTATTGGGACTCCGATATCCCATCCACGGAGATGGAACTCTTCGGCTCCGCCTTCCATACCCCTCTCATGACAGCTGCCCTCTCCCACCTCCACAACGTCTGCGAGAACGGCATGGTGGAGTTCGCGAAGGGGGCTGCTGCCGCCGGCGCAGTGCACTGGATGGGCATGGGGGAGGACAGCGAGCTGGAGGACATTGTGGCCACCGGAGCCAAGACCGTGAAGATCATCAAGCCCCACAGGGACAACGATGAGGTCTTCCGCAAGATCCGGCACGCCTGTGGCTGCGGGGTGCTGGCGGTGGGCATGGACATCGATCACGCTTTTTCCGCAGACGGCGGCTATGACGTGGTATGCGGGCTGCCCATGCATTCCAAGACCACAGAGGAACTGCGCCAGTTTGTGGCCGCAGCAGATCCCGTGCCGTTTATTGTGAAGGGCGTGCTCAGTGCGAGAGACGCCGAGAAGTGCGCCGCCGCCGGGGTGCAGGGAATCGTTGTGTCCCACCACCACGGGATCATGCCCTCTGCAGTCCCGCCCCTCATGGTACTGCCGGAGATCCGGCGGGCTGTGGGGGACGACATGAAGATCTTTGTGGACTGCGGCATCGAGAGCGGCTTGGACGTCTTCAAGTGTCTTGCCACCGGTGCGGATGCGGTCTGCGTGGGCCGGGAACTGATGGCTGCGCTGAAAGGCGGAAGTATTGCCGTGACGGAGCGGATCCAGGAGATGAACCGGGAACTGATGGCCATCATGGCACGCACCGGGGCGAAATCTCTGGCGGAGATCGATTCCTCTGTGATTCGGATGCGCACGTTCTGAATCCTGATAAGAGGATTAAACCTGCGGTAAATCGGTCTCATTTTCCAACTGAAAGACGAAGAATATGACATGGTGTACAGTTTGTGGGCATAACCAGCTAGACCGGATCGCGATCTTCGGAGGAGGCGTTGCGCATGTATGTATGGGAAGAGGATCAGACGAACTACACCATGCGGGACTATAACGCGCTGTATCAGGAACTTCGCAAAATCGTGGATATCGCAATAGAATACCATGTCAATCATCCGCCTGGTGAGAACATCACTGCCGAGGTACATCCAATCTGGTCTGCGGAGACACAACGGCGTAATGATGCGATTATGCGGTCTCTGGATCTCAGCAGGATGACCCATGAGACATTGGCACTTTTCAAGGTTACCATGTATCCGGACGAGTTGGAGAAAATGGTTCAAGTATTTCCGAATTTGGCTCCGCTTCGCGATATGAAACCCTTGGAAAAACCGCTGTATTTGCGCAAGACCCCGTTCAACCTGTATGATTTTGCCCGTGACATGAATATCTATGAGTAGATGAGACTGCTGCTATGACTGACTCAAGGACACTGGATGAACTGTTGTCCATGCTGAAGAAATTGGACGCATGGATGGTGGAACACGACAGACACATTGAAACTCGTACTATCGGCTTGCCGTGATGTGCAATACGCGAACCTGCAACGTTGAGCGGGACTGGCTGGGCGGAGATGGCGCTCTCGTATGTGTAGGGACGTCTCGACCCGTACATCACTACTGCATAAATGGGGAAGAGAGAGCCGAAAGGAGGTTTTCTACTCCTTTTTGTATCGCTCGGAAGCTGGAGATTATCCGTGGAGATCATCTCCTTAGGGGATGAGTGTGGAATCCACAGTGCCCTGAATGTGGGCAACTCTTCGATTCCTGGAGAGCACCGTAAAGTCCACCTGGTGCACCGGCGCAGGATCACATGGAACAGGGATCGCCATCCCTTAACCAACATTTTTGGAAAAGAAGTAGTTGACTTTCGCGAAAAGATGGTTTATTATGAGCGTGCGCATTGCAGAGAGGGCCGGCGACGTCCCGAATCTGTATCCGTGCTAGCTGCTTTTTGATCTGCTGATGAATCGTGCTACCCTCGCTTGATAACCGGAAGGTGTGTTAAAACTGCCGGTAGGTTACCAGGTGTGGTGGGCAATGAAAGACAGGATGGATTGGCTGATTGTTCAGCGAAGTTGTCTTGGCTTTGCCTGTGGTGATATTCAGCAAAAATGTTGATTGGATGCTTGACTAGAGCACCCCGGGGGTGTATAATAGGGCCGAGGTGATCACCATGGCAGCCAGACCCCTACCCCCTGAAGCACTCACAACCGCAACCCGCGAAGAGCTCCTGGCGAGCCTAAATGCTTACGCAGAAAGGCTTCCCATGAACCAGCTCCTGTCCCTGGCACAGTCCGCCGGGGAGGCCGCAGGCGCCTTCACGGACAAGGTGGAGAAGTGCCCCCACTGCGGAGGCCTCCACTTCGTCAAGAACGGTCGCCGCAATGGCAAGCAGGCCTACATCTGCAGGGTATGCGGCAAGACCTTCGTCTCAACGACTGGCACTGTCCGGTACCGGTCTCACCAGTCCAGGGCCGTATGGCAGGACGCCATCTCCGACACCCTGAACGGCGTGTCTCTGCAGAAGACGGCTGACCGCCTCAACATCTCCAAGGAAGTGGCCTTCGATATCCGGCACAAGATCATGCTGGCCATGGAGCAGGACGTTACCGCTGAGACTGAGGCCGCTAAGGCGGCTGCTGCGGCAGCGGCTGAGGCGGCTGAGATGGTGCTGCCCAGTGATTTGGGGCTGTCCTCTGCGGAGGCCTCCAGCGCCTCTGAGGAGGCGGAAGAGGCTGCCCCCAGCGTCATCAAGGAGATGGATGAGACGTTTACGCTGGAAAGCTACAAGGGGACCAAGCTGCCTGAGGATTTCTGGCGCAAGCCCCGGAAGCACGGCGCCGTAGCGCAGAAGCCCGGCATATCCAGCGAGCAGATCTGTATCTGCGCCTCCGTGGA
>CANRFN010000218.1 GCA_947629915.1 uncultured Oscillospiraceae bacterium
TGGCGCAAGCCCCGGAAGCACGGCGCCGTAGCACAGAAGCCCGGCATATCCAGCGAGCAGATCTGTATCTGCGCCTCTGTGGACCGCAACGGGAACGCCTATGCCAGGACCGTCAACCGTGCGAAGCCGAGCATCGAGGAGCTGAAGGAGGTCTTTGACGGCCGCCTGACCCCCGATACCCTGGCGCTCTGCGATGGTCTGAAGGGCTACAAGCCCCTCTGCGCCGATGCTGGCTGCTCCATGCTGGACGTGAACAAGGTCTCCAAGGAGGAGTCTGCCCTGATCAACCTGAACACCGTGAACGGCTTCCACTCCATGATCAAGGAGGTCCTCCACCGCTACCGCGGGGTGGCCACCAAGTACCAGAACCGCTACAACGCCCTCTTCGCTGCCATGTACAAGCGCACCAACCAGGATGAGTGCGACCTTATCCGCCGGCTGCTCACCGTCTCACCCAACACCTGCAACAGCACCAATGCCGATGTGAAGGGCAAGGATCTGTTGGACCTGGGGCAGCTGACCCTGGACTACCTCCTGGGGCTCTGACCCTGGGCTCCAGGGTGCCCCTGGGGGCATCGGGGGTACCCCCCTGGGGGTCCCGGGTGGCTAGTGTCGGTTCCAATCAACAATTTTGTCGGATATCACCATTTCCAAAGAAGTACGTGGCAGAATCCTTTCCGCAACCATCAGCCAGAATCCGAGCGGGAAGTATTTTGTATCAATCTGCTGCACCGATGTAGACATTGAGCCTCTGCCCAAAACCGAGGAGTCAGTAGGAATCGACCTGGGCATCAAATCCTATGCAATTGCGTCCAACGGAGTTGAATTCTCGAATCCAAAGTACCTTGCAAAGTCCGAAGAGAAACTTGCCAGAGCTCAGCGGGAGCTCTCCCGAAAAACAAAGGGGAGCAAAAACTGGGAGAAGGCAAGAATCAAGGTTGCGAGGTTACACGAGCGGATTGCCAATCAAAGGCTCGACATGCAGCATAAGCTGTCTACGAGGCTCGTCCGAGAGAACGACATCATCTGCATTGAGGACCTTGCGCCGAAGAATATGGTCAAGAACCATCATCTCGCCAAATCCGTTTCAGATGCGGCTTGGGGTGAGTTCCGCCGTCAGCTGGAGTACAAGGCCAAATGGTACGGGAAAGAGGTAGTCGTGATAGGCCGATTCTTCCCGTCCAGCCAGCTCTGTTCGGAATGCGGGTATCAGTGGTCCGGCACAAAGGACCTGTCCGTACGGGAGTGGGTATGCCCGCATTGCGGGGCACACCATGACCGGGATGTGAACGCAGCAAAGAACATCCTGAAAGAGGGCCTGCGCCTGCTGAAGGAACGGCAGAGGCTGCGGGAAACGGGTCTGTGGATACTTAGTGAAAGACTGCGCCGTCTGGCGTAGCGAAAACTCTACGGTAGGGTGGGGCACATCCGAACCTAACGCTTGGTTGAGAGGTGCATTGTGCCTGGGACGCCCTACCGCATCCAGCAGGAACACTGCCTGCACTGCGGAAACTGCTATAGCGTGTGCCCCGTACAGGCGGTACAGAGGCGGGAATAGCGCGAAAGAGTACAGACAAATCGGCACCAGAGAGACTTGACGTCTCCCTGGTGCCGATTTCGTCTGCTGCACAGGGGGCTCAGTCCTCGAAGTTGAGGGGATCAGGAAGGTGGATGCTCTTACTGGCTTCCTGGATCTTTTTGCGCATGTCCTCCCGGACCATGTCACAGTACTTGGTGCACGCGCTGATGGCCCGGGGCGTGATGTCAAAGACGTAGTAGGCGGTGCCCTCGTACACGGGGCTCGTGAAGAGAATCCACTTCTCCAGGTCCGGATGCTCGCTGAGATAGCTGACCAGGCTCATGACCTCTTCGTTGCCGACATAGGCGCAGACATGGCTGTCCTCATAGAGGATATACTTGCCCTCGGATGCGATGGGCGTGCCGTACGCCTTCAACTGGTGCAGGGCATTCAGGCGGACCCGCTCGATGGAGGTGCCGAGGCGCCAACGGGTGTCCCGAATGATCTCGTTGTACACCGCCTTGATGTCCGGGTCCTTGGAGGCGATGTCGAAATCGTAGTCGTACGGGACCTCCGTCACCGTGATGACTTCGCTCTCCAGCAAGAGCAGCAGGAAACGGACAGAGTTGATGTCGATGCCGATGGAATGGCTCCAGCCGTATGTGGAGAACAGGTCGTCCAGGCGCTGGGCAGAGTGTGGGGAGACGTCAAAATGCAAGGTGTCCACAGGAACTCCTCCTTACCAATATTCCCCAGCAGTATAACAGGAATCGCCCCTCTGTGCAAGTCCCCTGACTGCGCAATCGCAGCAATTTCGCCTGAAAATCCCGCCTTCTTCAGACTTGCAAAGGTCTCTGATACCGGGACCGTTGAGAAAAACAGGACAGTGAAGCGCCGGGCCCCCGCAGGGGCCCGGCGCTGATAGAGGTTGAGTTGTGTTGGCTTGCAGCTCTGGCTTTACGCGGCGCCGCCCACCGTGATGTCCTCATTGCGCATGAAGATCACGGTCACCACGGCCACCATGCTGCGCTGGGTGACCTCGGTGGGGCTGACGTT
>CANRFN010000219.1 GCA_947629915.1 uncultured Oscillospiraceae bacterium
ATCAACACCTTTTCACCCAGCAAACAGTTGGCCTGGTTTGATGCCAGGGAAACCATTGAAGAACATCGCGGCGCAGCAGCGCTACGGTGGAACGCAGATACGTTCGAACAGGACAAATGCTATCTCAAGCTGCTGGGAATGTAAGTAGATGGGAAAGACTGATATAGGAGGGACTTGCCCTATCCCTGACTGCCCGCTACATCGGCATGTACATAGAATCTTCCGGCTATCACCATTTGGAATGGAAAACGGGTCGGAGAAGACAGCGAGCACTAGTGCATTTGCTATGATACAGCGGTAGCCGGTATAGCTACGGTACTGAACAATGCAGAGATCGTCTTTTGCCATATAATGCGAAAGATGATATCTGTTCCATAGAAGCGATGCGCAGCAAGGGCAAGAATCCAAAGCTTGGCATACGCTTGTCAGATGTCAGAAACTTTGTTTATATATATTTTTCAACACACCATCAGAGAAATGTGCAACTTGGCTCATAGGATATATCTTTACCGATTGAGAATAGTTTCGCTTAGACACTCTTTTTGATCAGGGCGAGATATTTTTACGATAGGCAATGACACCATCCTCAGGGTTATACATAGCGGCTTAAGCTAGAACACAATAGCAATAAGCCAATCTTCTCATTTCATCCTTTTCTATCATCAATTCTCAGACAACAGGATTTCCCTGATAGACAACCTTAGAGGCAGACCGCATGGCTGTCTATCAGAGACAAACAGAAAGGTGGGCGTATGGATTATGGATTCGAACCAGTTGTTGAGCGAACCGGAGGAAAAGATCAACAGCAAGGTACACAACCTTGATCGCCGCGTTGCGAGCCGCACTTATGCTATAACCATGTGCCTCCCTAAGATCCCTGCTGTAAAGGAGGGGGAGACACCGGAGGAGAAGGAGAACCGGGAAGCACTGGAGTGTCTTAACACCTACCTGGATGAGTATCTTCCGTTTTACTGCAAATTGGAGCGAAGGGTGTACCAGGATCTGAATCACGGTGTTCTAAGCAACGTCAAAAAGTCTGAGTATATCTCTGCGGTAACCAAGGCACCCCTTAGGAAAAGTGAGCAAGATGAGCCAGGTGTCCTGAAGCGCACTGTTAATTCTATCATTTTCAATATGCAGGGAAGAATCAGTGCTCTTCTTGCGCTGATGAAAACGGAGTACGAGCAACTGTCAGGCAAGCTGAGTGCCATGGATGATAGGATCGAACCCCTGCAGCAGGATGTGGACAAGATGAAGGCTCTCGCCGGCAAAAACCTCCTGCCGAAAGAGGATCTGGAGAAGCTCAGAGAATCGAAGGAGTCGCTGTACCACCTGAAGGACAAGCGAAACCGGCTGAAGCAGAAGATGGAGAACCTCGAAAAGAAGATCAGCGAGGGCAAAGTCTCAATGTGCTTTGGTACGAAGAAGCTGTTCTCTAAGCAGCATCACCTCGAAGAGAACGGGTACCGCTCCAGCAAAAAGTGGCACAACGACTTTGTGAAGAAGCGTGACGCAGGCATCTCCTTACTGGGCGCAGGGTGCGAGAAGTTCGGAAATCAGATCCTGCAGCTTCGGTATAATGATACCGATAAGGATTTCACGATGGTTCTGCTCAAGGACAAGCCATTTCGTCCTAAGACAGATGAAAATGAAGAGATCCAGGGAGACAAGAAGAGCAAAAAGGCCAAGAAAGGTGAGAAGACCGCAAGTAAGGTGATAGTGATTAAGCACCTTTGCTTCCCTTATATGCAGGACGAACTGCAGGCTGCAATCCAGAGAAATCAGCCTATCACCTACAGAATCTCCAAAAAACACAACAGATGGTACCTGACGGCTATGTTCTCTGTGAGTGTGCCTCTGGTGACAACCAAAAAGTATGGCGTTTTTGGCGTTGATTTCAACAATGGATTTCTAGAAGTGGCAGAGACCAACGAGCACGGAAACATGGTCTCTGGTAAACACATTGAGCTGAAGTTCCATGGTTCAGGGACGAAGGCAGAGTCCGAGATAAAAGAGAAGCTAAGCAAACTTGTCCGCGACGCTCGCGATGCAGGAAAAGACATTATCATCGAGGATCTTGATTTCGCCAAGAAAAAGTCCAAAACGCTTCCTGGAAAGTGTAGGCAAGGCAAGCAGTACAACAAGATGGTCCACGCGCTAGATTACAGCAGGTATCGGTCCTGGACGGAGAACCTTTGCAAGAAATACGGTGTTGGATTTCAGAAGGTTAATCCGGCATATACTAGCAGGATCGGTAAAGAGAAATATGCAACCCCCATGAAATTGACCATTCACAGAGCCGCTGCGCTAGTAATTGCACGGCGCGGGCAGGGCTTTAAGGACAGAGTAATACCAGCGAAGAGAACACGCAAACGTCAGGAAGTTGACTGTTCAAAAAGCTGTTGTACCAGTGATTGCGCTGGGCAGACGGAGGTTAAGAACTGAGACTCCTGTCACCTACGGCCCTGATGTCACAGCCTGCAACCCAAGAGACTTGCAGGCTGTTAAGTGTCGGGGACCATCCACAATGGGTGATCTGATATAGGCATGCCCTCCCCCTAGTTTTGTCTTGTGGTACCCGGTGATCAGGGTGAGATTAGGAGAATGCTGAAATAGGTGAGC
>CANRFN010000220.1 GCA_947629915.1 uncultured Oscillospiraceae bacterium
ATCTTTGGCCCGGTGGCCCGTGAGCTGCGCGACAAGGACTACATGAAGATCCTGTCCCTGGCTCCCGAAGTGCTGTAAGGGGGATGCGAGGTATGAGTATGAACGTCAAGACAAATGATACCGTCGTGGTCCTCTCCGGCAAAGACAAGGACAAGAGAGGCAAGGTCCTCTCCGTAGATCCCAAGGCCGGAAAGGCCATCGTGGAGAAGGTCAACGTTGCCAAGCGGCACCAGAAGCCCCGCCGTCAGGGCGAGGAGGGCGGCATCATCAGCAAGGAGACCCCCATCTACACCTCCAAGCTGATGGCCGTGTGCCCCAAGTGCAACAAGCCCACCCGTCCCGCCTACAAGGTCACGGACGGCAAGAAGGTCCGCGTGTGCAAGCACTGCGGCGCCGAGATGTGAGAGAGGAGGCGTGATTCCAAATGGCAGATAAGAAGCAGAAGCCCGCGCAGGAGCCCAAGGCTGAGAAGAAGGGCAAGAAGGCTGAGCCCGAGGCCCCTGTGGTCTTCAAGACCCCCAACCTGAAGGTCCGTTACCAGGAAGAAGTCGCCCCCGCTCTGATGAAGAAGTACGGCTATAAGTCCACCATGGAGATCCCCCGCATCGACAAGATCGTGGTCAACTGCGGCTGCGGCGAGGCCCGGGACAACGCCAAGATTCTGGACGCCGTGTGCAACGACCTGGCCGCCATCACCGGCCAGAAGCCCATCATCACCAAGGCCCGCCGCTCTGTGGCCAACTTCAAGCTCCGTGAGGGCATGCCCATCGGCGCCAAGGTCACCCTGCGCCAGCACCGCATGTGGGAGTTCATGGACCGCCTGTTCAACGTGGCCCTGCCCCGTGTCCGCGACTTCCGCGGCATCAACCCCAACGCCTTTGACGGCCGCGGCAACTACGCCCTGGGCATCCGGGAGCAGCTGATCTTCCCCGAGATCGAGTACGACAAGATCGACAAGATCCGCGGCCTGGATGTGGTCATCTGCACCACCGCCAAGACCGACGAGGAGGCCAAGGAGCTGCTCACGCTCCTGGGCGCCCCGTTCAACACCAACGCCGGCTGAGAGGAGGAGAAACCAAGCTATGGCCAAGAAATCCATGATTCTGAAGCAGCAGGCTGAGCCCAAGTTCTCCAGCCGCCGCTACAACCGCTGCAAGATCTGCGGCCGTCCCCACGCCTACCTCCGGAACTACGGCATCTGCCGTATCTGCTTCCGGGAGCTGGCCTACAAGGGACAGATCCCGGGCGTCAAGAAGGCGTCCTGGTAAGCGCTGTTTTCCCAGACGGGGGCTCGCCCCCCGTCTGGTGCAACAGATCTAAGACCCCCAGCGCGGGAAAGACGGACAACAGGTCGGGGGACCTTTTTACCTGGCCCCCGATACCTTTCCGCCTGTACGGGCATGAGCCCGTAACACAAGATAGGAGGTAAAACCAGCATGCAAATCACCGATCCCATTGCGGATATGCTAACCCGCATCCGCAACGCAAACAATCAGAAGCATGACACCGTGGACGTTCCCGCTTCCAATATGAAGAAGTCCATCGCGCAGATCCTTCTGGAAGAGGGCTATATCAAGAACTTCCAGATCATCAGCGATGGTAAGCAGGGCGTGATCCGCATCACCTTGAAGTACCTGCAGCCCGGCAAGGAGAAGGTCCTCACCGGTCTGCGCCGGGTCTCCAAGCCCGGCCTGCGGGTCTATGCCGGCGCCGAGGAGCTGCCCCGGGTGCTCCGCGGCCTGGGCATCGCCATCGTCTCCACCTCCAAGGGCGTCATGACCGACAAGAAGGCTCGCGAGAACCATGTCGGCGGCGAAGTCCTGGCGTTCGTGTGGTAAGGAGGTACCTGCAATGTCGAGAATTGGTAGAGCTCCGATTGCCATCCCCGCCGGTGTCACCGTCACTGTCGGCGAAGGCAACCTGGTGACCGTGAAGGGCCCCAAGGGCACCCTCACCCAGCAGCTGCACCCCGCCATGACCATCACGGTAGACGGCGCTGTGGCCCACGTCACCCGTCCCAATGATCTGAAAGAAAATCGCTCTCTCCACGGTCTGACCCGCACCCTGCTGCACAACATGGTGGTGGGCGTCACCGATGGCTACAAGAAGACCCTCGACGTCAACGGCGTGGGCTACCGCGTGGCCATGGAGAACGGCAAACTGGTCATGAACCTGGGCTATTCCCACCAGGTGATCATGGAGGCCCCCGAGGGCATCACCATCGAGACCCCCAGCCAGAACCAGATTGTCATCAGCGGCGCAGACAAGCAGTTGGTGGGCCAGTTCGCCGCCAACGTCCGTGAGAAGCGTCCGCCCGAGCCGTACAAGGGCAAGGGCATCAAGTATACCGATGAGGTCATCCGCCGCAAGGTCGGTAAGACCGGCGTCAAGAAGTAATAGGAGGTGTGCCGATTATGATCAACCGTCCCAACACGAAGGCGCAGCGCCTTCACCGCCACAAGCGGGTACGCGGCAAGGTGTCCGGCACTCCCGAATGCCCCCGTCTGAACGTATTCCGCTCCGAGACCAACATCTATGCCCAGGTGATCGACGACACCACCGGCAAGACCCTGGCCTCTGCCAACTCCCTGGAAAAGGGCTTCAGCTGCGATGGCACCAAGACCGACAAGGCCAAGAAGGTCGGCAACATGGTGGCAGAGCGGGCCAAGGCCAAGGGGATCGAAGCCGTTGTCTTTGACCGCGGCGGATATCTCTACCACGGCCGCGTGAAGGCCTTGGCAGAGGGCGCCCGCGAGGGCGGCCTGCAGTTCTGAGGGAGGAGGAGACAAAACAATGCCTAGATTTGAAAGAGAACCCAAGGAATTCGTGGAGAAGGTCGTGTACCTGAACCGCGTATCCAAGACCGTCAAGGGCGGCCGCGTGGCCAAGTTCTCAGCTCTGGTCGTCGTGGGCGACGAGAAGGGCAGAGTGGGCTACGGCCTGGGCAAGGCCGCTGAGGTGGCCGAGGCCATCCGCAAGGGCATCGAGGATGCCAAGAAGAACCTCACCACCGTCACCCTGTCCGGCACCACCATCCCCCACGAGGTCATCGGCAGCTTCGGCGCCGGCCGCGTGCTCCTGAAGCCCGCCAGCAAAGGTACCGGCATCATCGCCGGCGGCCCGGTCCGTGCGGTGATGGAAGCCGCCGGCGTCCGTGACATCCGCGCCAAGTGCCTGCGCACCAACAACCCCCAGAACGTGGTGGCCGCCACCATGGAAGGCCTGAAGTCCCTGCGCAGCCCCGCCGAGGTCGCCCGGATCCGCGGCAAGAGCGTCGAAGAGATCATCGGTTAAGGAGGCCGCACACAATGGCGAAAACATTAGAGATCAAGCTGGCCAAGAGCCTCAACGGCCGGCTGGCCAGACACAAGGCTACCGCAGCCTCTCTGGGCCTCCGGAAGATCGGCGACACCGTCACCCAGCCGGATAACGAGGCCACCCGGGGCAAGATCGCCCTGATCGGTTACCTGCTCCAGGTCACCGAAAACGCCTAAGGAGGTGCCACACCATGAATCTGCATGATTTGTCCCCCGCTGCGGGCTCTACCCATGTCGCCAAGCGCAAGGGCCGCGGCATCGGCACCGGCAACGGCAAGACTGCCGGCCGCGGACACAAGGGCCAGTGGGCCCGCTCCGGCGGCGGTGTCCGCATCGGTTTTGAAGGCGGCCAGATGCCTCTGGCCCGCCGGCTCCCGAAGCGCGGCTTCAACAACATCTTCGCTGAGCGCCTGGAGATCGTCAACTGCGGTACCCTGAACCGCTTCGATGACGGCGCCACAGTGGATCGGGACGCCCTGCTCAACGCGGGCATCCTCTCCAAGTGCGAGTACGGATTCAAAGTCCTGGGCAACGGGGAGGTCACCAAGAAGCTCACCGTCCGGGCATCCGCCTTTTCCGCATCTGCCAAAGAGAAGATCGAAAAGGCTGGCGGCACGGCGGAGGTGATCTGAGATGATTCAGACGATGCGCAATGCCTGGAGAGTTCCAGAGCTGCGGGCGAAACTCCTGTTCACCGTTTTTGCGCTGCTGATCTTCCGGGTCGGCGCTGCCATCCCAGTTCCCTTTATCGACACCAACACCCTTTACCAGTATATGTCCATGCAGTCCAACAGCATCTTCGGACTGCTGAACGTCATGACTGGCGATGCCTTTGCCTACGCAACGGTGTTCGCCCTGGGCATCCAGCCCTATATCAACAGCTCCATCATTGTGCAGCTGCTCACCATCGCCATCCCCGCTCTCGAGCGGATGGCGAAGGACGAGGGTGAGGAGGGCAAGAAAAAGATCGCCGCCATCACCCGTTACGCCACCGTGGCCATCGCCCTCATCCAGGCCTTCGGCTACTACACCATGATCAACTACTACGGCGTGGTCACCATCAAGGGCGTCTGGCCCGCCATCGTCATCATCGCGGCCTTCGTGGCCGGCTCCGCCTTCGTCATGTGGCTGGGCGAGCAGATCACCGAGTTCGGCATCGGCAACGGCATCTCCATCGTCCTGTTTGCCGGCATCGTCTCCCGCGGCCCCGCCATGGTAAGCGGCATGATCTCCGGCGTTCAGAACTGGCTGGCCAATGCCGACCCCACATCCGTCCGGGTGCTGCACCCCGTGTTCATCCCGCTCATCCTTGTCGGCATGCTGCTGCTCACCGCCCTCGTGGTGTTCATCGACAGCGCCGAGCGCCGCATTCCCGTGCAGTATGCCAAGCGGGTGGTGGGCCGCAAGATGTTCGGCGGCCAGTCCAGCCATATTCCCATCAAGGTGAATATGTCCGGCGTGCTCCCCATCATCTTCGCCCAGGCCATCGCCTCCATCCCCGCCACCATCGGCTCCTTCGTGCCCAGCGCACAGACCGAGGGCTCGGGCTGGTACAACTTCCTGCACTTCTTCCGCAACACCGGCCTCTGTTACTCCATCGTGTACTTCCTGCTGATCATCGCCTTCAGCTACTTCTATAACACGATCCAGTTCAACCCGGTGGAGATCGCCAACAACCTCAAGAACAACGGCGGCTTCGTCCCCGGCTTCCGCCCCGGCCGTCCCACCATCGAGTTCATGAGCAAGGTGATCAACCGTCTCACCCTGTTTGGTGCCCTGTACCTGGCTGTGGTAGCGCTGCTCCCCACCATCACAGGCAACATCATGTCCGCCTTCAAGAGCTCTGCCGGCAGCAGCCTCGCCATCGGTGGTACCTCCATCATCATCGTGGTTGGTGTCGCGCTGGAGACCGTGAAGCAACTGGAAGCCCAGCTGCTGATGCGGCACTACAAGGGCTTCCTGGAGTGAGCTGAGGTGCGCCTATGAAGCTCATTATGCTCGGCGCCCCTGGGGCCGGCAAAGGCACCCAGGCGGCCATTCTCAGCCGCATGCTCAACATTCCCACCATCTCCACTGGAAACATCCTGCGGGCTGCCGTGAAGAACGGCACCCCCGTGGGGCTCCAGGCCAAGCGCTATATGGACGCCGGACAGCTGGTGCCCGATGACGTGATCATCGGCATCGTGGCCGAGCGCCTGGCCGAGCCGGACTGCCAGAATGGCTTCATCCTGGACGGGGTGCCCCGCACCATTCCCCAGGCCGAGGCCATCGAGAAGGCCGGCATCGTCCTGGACGCCGTGGTGGACATCGAGATCGAGGACAGCGTCATCGAGGCCCGCATGACAGGCCGCAGAACCTGTCCGGCCTGCGGTGCCACCTATCACATCGTGGCAGCGCCCCCCAAACAGGAGGGCATCTGCGATGAGTGCGGCACGCCGCTGGTCCACCGGGCGGACGACAAACTGGAGACGGTGCGCTCCCGCCTTGCGGTGTACCACAAGGAGACGGAGCCTCTGAAGGACTTCTACGCCCAGCGCGGGATCCTGAAGATCGTGGAAAACCAGCCCACCATCGAGGAGAATACCCAGGCAATCCTTCGGGTGTTGGGCAGGTAATCTATGGACTTAATCGTCATCAAATCCCCCCGGGAGCAGGAGCTGATGCGCAAGGCCGGCAGAATCACCGCCGAGGCGCGTCACCTTGCGGGGACAATGGTGCGTCCCGGGATCTCCACCCTGGAGATTGACACCGCGGTACGCAAATTCATCAAGAGCCATGGGGGCACTCCCTCATTCCTCCACTATGAAGGGTTCCCGAAGTCCGTGTGTATTTCGGTGAACGAAGTGGTGATTCACGGCATCCCCTCCGCCAGGCAGATCCTGCGGGAGGGGGACATCGTGAGCATCGACGTGGGCGCATACGTCAACGGATACCATGGCGACTGCGCCGCCACCTATCCCTGCGGAAAGATCGACCTGGAGGCCCAGCGCCTCATCAATGTCACCCGCCAGAGCTTCTGGAAGGGCATCGAAATGGCCCGCAAGGGCAAACGGATCTCAGACATCTCCCACGCGGTTCAGCAGCATGTGGAGAGCAACGGCTTCGGTGTCGTGCGGGAATTCGTAGGACACGGCGTTGGCCGGAACATGCACGAGGCGCCTGAGGTGCCCAACTTTGGACCCGCGGGACACGGTCCCCGCCTGATCCCGGGCCTCACCATTGCGGTGGAGCCCATGGTTACCGCCGGCGACTACGAGGTAGAAGTGCTGCCGGACCGGTGGACCACGGTGACGGTGGACCGGTCTCTGGCCGCCCACTATGAGAACACCATCCTGATCACAGAAGATGGTCCGGAGGTGCTCACCGTGACCGGCGATGGCGCCTATGACTGACTACACTGGCTGTGTCGTCCGAGCGAATGCCGGGCGGGACAGAGGTGGCCTGTTTCTGGTGACGGGCATGGAGCCCGGCGGTACCCGGCTGCTGCTGGCAGACGGAAAGCGCCGCCGGGTGGCCCGCCCCAAGGCCAAACAGAGAGGGCACATCACGGTGCTGGCGGGTCTGGATCACCCGTATGAACACGCAGCAGTATCCAAGCTGCAGCAGGGAACCCCGGTCTCAGACCGGGAACTGAGACGGGCGCTGGCCGCCTTTGAGGAGGAGAACACCCTTGGCGAAAGATGATATGATCGAACTGGAGGGCGTCGTCACCGAGGCCCTGCCCAACACCAATTTCCGTGTGGACATCGGAAACGGCCACATTATCCTGGCCCACATTTCCGGTAAACTGCGCCAAAACTTCATCCGCATTCTCCCTGGAGACAAGGTAACGGTTCAGATGTCTCCCTATGATCTGTCCCGGGGGCGGATTACCTGGCGCACCAAGTAGGTATCAACGACCGAGTCGAGGCAGCTGCCTGCCCCTTTTCCGGGGCCTTGCCTCCGGATCCCGCCCAAGGCGGTCCCGGGACAGTTTCGTTCTGGGAAGAAGGGGAGCAGAAAACAGCGGAACCGAGCTGGTTCAGGCGGGGAGACGCCTGCAGCTGTTCGCGGCGAGGGGCCATCAAGGCATTAACAGGAGGTTAACCGATATGAAAGTCAGACCGTCTGTCAAGCCCATGTGCGAGAAGTGCAAGATCATCAAGCGCAAGGGCAGAGTCATGGTCATTTGCGAAAACCCCAAGCACAAGCAGAGACAGGGTTAAGGAGGGGCATAGAGTATGGCAAGAATTGCCGGCATTGATCTGCCGAGAGAAAAGCGAGTCGAGATCGGACTCACCTATATCTACGGGATTGGCCGCGCCAGCGCGACCAAGATCGTGAAAGAAGCGGGCGTGAACCCTGACACCCGCGTGAAGGACCTCACCGACGCCGAAGAGGCTAAGCTCCGTGAGATCATCAGCCACGAGTACATCGTGGAGGGCGACCTGCGCCGGAACGTGGCGCTGGACATCAAGCGTCTCACCGAGATCGGCTGCTACCGTGGGATCCGCCATCGCAAAGGCCTCCCCGTACGCGGGCAGCGTTCCAAGACCAACGCCCGTACCCGCAAGGGACCCAAGCGCACTGTAGCCAATAAGAAGAAGTAAGGAGGGATATGTCATGGCTGCAAACAAAAAGGTAATCAAGCGCCGCCGCGAGCGTAAGAACGTGGAGAAGGGCCAGGTGCATATCCGCTCTTCCTTCAACAACACCATGGTCACCGTAACAGACCTCCAGGGCAACGCCCTTTCCTGGGCCTCCTCTGGCGGACTGGGATTCCGGGGCTCCCGGAAGTCCACCCCCTTTGCCGCACAGACCGCCGCTGAGACGGCCGCCAACGCCGCCATCGAGCAGTGCGGCCTCAAGAGCGTGGAAGTGTACGTCCGCGGACCCGGTCAGGGCCGTGAGGCCGCCATCCGTGCGCTGCAGGCCGTGGGTCTGGAAGTGGTGCTCATCAAGGATGTCACCCCCGTTCCCCACAACGGCTGCCGTCCGCCCAAGCGCCGCCGCGTGTGATTTGAAGGAGGAGAACAAACATGGCGAAGAATTCTCAGCCCATCATGAAGCGCTGCCGCGCTCTGGGCATCACCCCCGGCGTGATGGGCTATACCGGCAAGAGCAAGCACGAGTCCAACCGCCACCCCGGTCCTCAGCGCAAGGCCAAGAAGTCTGAGTACGCCCTGCAGCTCAACGAGAAGCAGAAGGTGAAGTTCATCTACGGCGTTCTGGAGAAGCAGTTCCGCACGTACTATGAGAAGGCCGCCCGGGAGAAGGGCAACACCGGCGAGGAGCTCATGAGCATGCTGGAGTGCCGCCTGGACAACGTGGTGTACCGCCTGGGCCTGGCCAGCACCCGCCGGGAGGCCCGGCAGCTGGTGAACCACGGCCACTACACCGTGAACGGCAAGCGGGTCAACATCCCCTCCTACCTGGTGAAGGTGGGCGATGAGATCGCAGTCTCCGAGAAGAGCCGTTCCTCCGCCCGCTTCAAGAAGATGGTGGAGGAGGACGCCTTCGTGGCCGCCCCCAAGTGGCTGGAGAAGAACAAGACCAACCCCCTCATGGGCAAAGTCATCGCGAAGCCTTCCATGGCCGACCTGGACTTCGAGGTCTCTGTCAACCTCATCGTGGAGTTGTATTCCAAGTAATACGGCACCCTTGGACAGGAGAGGCCAGGTGCGGGTATCCGGCCTGGCCTCGCAACCGCAACCACTGAAAAGGAGGGTACAATACACGATATGGTAGAAATCCAGAAGCCGCGAATCGAATGCATCGAAGACGTAGGGGAAGACGCCTACGGGAAGTATGTGGTCGAGCCTCTGGAGCGGGGCTATGGCACCACCATCGGCAACTCTCTGCGGCGCATTCTGCTATCCTCGCTGGAGGGCACAGCAGTGACCTCGGTGAAGATCGCCGGTGTGCAGCACGAGTTCTCCGTGATCCCCGGGGTCAAGGAGGATGTGACGGAAATCATCCTGAACATCAAGGGCATCATTGCCAAGCTGTTTGGAGATGGGGCCAAGACGGTCTATATCGAGGCCAGCGGAGATGGGGAAGTCACCGCAGGGGATATCAAGACGGACAGCGAAGTTGAGATCCTCAACCCGAGACATCACATCGCCACATTGGGCCCCAACGCCTCTCTGAACATGGAGCTGACCCTGGCAAAGGGCCGGGGCTATGTGATGGCCGACAAGAATAAGCCCGCGCAGCCCATTATCGGGTTAATTCCCGTGGATTCCGTGTACTCCCCCATCCGCAAGGTGAACTACTTCGTGGAGAACACCCGCGTGGGCGATGCGACCGATTACGACAAGCTCACTCTGGAGATCTGGACTAACGGCACAATCAGTGCACGGGACGCTGTTTCCCTGGGAGCCCGTATCCTGGTGGATCACTTTACGCTGTTCACCGACCTCAGCGAGACCGCAGGGGATGTCCCCGTTGTGGTGGAGCGTGTGGAGAACCAGCGAGACAAGGTGCTGGAGCTCACTATCGAGGAGCTGGATCTGTCTGTCCGTTCCTTCAACTGCCTCAAGCGGGCCAACATCAACACGGTGGAGGATCTGATCTCCAAGACCGAGGACGAGATGATGAAGGTCCGCAACCTGGGACGCAAATCCCTGGAAGAGGTCATCAACAAGCTGGCCATGATGGGGCTCTATCTGGCCAGCGAAGAGAGCTAATCCTTGTATTAGCCTCCAAGGCGGCCGGGAGTATGCAACGTTCCTCCCCGGCACACTGTCCCAAGATGGGCGCCTGAACGAATTGAACCGCCTCGCCTGAGGCAAGGAGAAGATTGCTATGTCCACCTATCGCAAACTCGGCCGCACCAGCGACCAGCGCCGCGCCATGCTGCGTGCCATGGTGACGTACCTGCTGGAAAACGGCCAGATGAAGACTACCTACGCCCGTGCGAAGGAGGTTGCTCCTCTGGCGGAGAAGATGATCACCCTGGGTAAGAAGAACGACCTGGCCGCCTATCGCCAGGCCCTGGCCTTCATCACCAAGGAAGATGTGGCCAAGAAGCTCTTCGGCGAGATCGCCGAGAAGTACAAGGACCGCAACGGCGGCTATACCCGCGTTGTGAAGATGGGCCCCCGCCGCGGCGATGCCGCCGAGATGGCCGTCATCCAGCTGGTGTGATCATCGCCCTGACGAGATCGCGGTACGCTGTCTGATGGCTGAGGCCAAAGACAGGGTTTCAGAGCAATATCAGAGCAATAGGAGTACGGAGCAGAGCAGAGGCTTTGCTCCGTACTTTTCTTTATCGCAGGGATTGATTCCGCGAGATGGCGATTTGCACAGGAAAGGGCACCAGGTCCGCTGCGGAAGGCGGGAACCCCAAGACCTGGCCCCGGATGAAACCGCATAGAGATGCCAGCCGGATTCCTTATGTAAGGGATCTTGGCTGGCTTTTTTTGTGTCTCAAAGAACAGGAGGGCATTGCCCAACAGAGCGCAAGGCACCGGTGCCTTGTGGCCGATCTGGGATCGGCGTGGCATCCAGCCCTTGCGACATGGCCATGTCCCTCTACACGCTCACGCAGGGCTGCTGGGGTGAGGAGGGGGACAAGATCTGCGCCAGTCTAGACTGCCAGTCCAGACTGCCGGCAACCCGAAATGGGGACGATGGGGCGATTGCATTCGCCTGATCGCATCCGTATGGGGAATTCTGTAAGGGCGTCCTTTGGGGGAAATCGGCTCCAAAAGGGCCCGCAGAGCGCCCCAAACGCCGCGAAAAGGGCCGATTCCAAGAAAATTGGAAATGATCTTTGGAACTTTAAGACGCAAATTTCTCTAATAAAAGGCTTAAATCGCGAAAATTCAAAACCAATAACTGCCTTTACAAGACCTTATGTGGAGAGGGCCAAAATTTCCTCTTGCAAGGAGCTGGACGGCGTGCTATTATCTGGTTGCAGGACCTGTATGAAACGATAGGACATGAAGCACTTAGGATTGCCGCTGCATCGGCGGTACGGATCAATTGATAGGAGGAGAATATGAGCGATATTAGCGAATCCAAGGGACTGGCAACCATCCCGGAAATTGAGGTAACCAGCGAGAATCTTGTGAAGGCGTTCATGCTGGAGCGTTACGGCGGATTCAAGGCCCGCGTGGACATCTACGCCTTTGCAGAGTACATGCATCTGCCGGTTTGCTTTGGGACCTTTGCAGGGAACCAGAGAGGAGGGAGCCGGTGGACGGGGTATCTCTCGGAAGGGAAGGCCCCGGTGCGAATGTGGGAAAACGGAGAAGAGGTCTGGCGCTTGTACCCCAAGGGGACCATTGTGCTGGAGCAGCAGCTGCGCAACAGCGGCAGAGAGGAGGATATCCGGAAACTCCGCTTCACCACGGC
>CANRFN010000221.1 GCA_947629915.1 uncultured Oscillospiraceae bacterium
GCCTGATAGGAAGGCCAAAATCAGGGGGGCCGGGAAGCCTTGTCACACAAGGGCTGGGACTTTCCGAGAGATCATTACAGATAATCGCCCATCAGCCGATGTGTATTTGGTGGCAAAGGCAAAGGCCATAGGTGGGACCGTTGTTACAGAAGAAAAATATAAACAAAACTCTGCACAATTACCTAATATTTGTGAGAAGCTTGGCGTTCGTTATGCATCGTATGATGAATTTATGGAGATTGTTGACAACAACATTGATGCTGGGTGGGAAAATGAACAGACTACCCTATTAAACTTGTAATTCTGTCTGGAACGGTCCGAGGGGTTTTCAACGGTATTCAATACTAACTGTAAAACCTTGAATCCACTTAATGCAGAGGAGAAACACACTTCAGTTTAAAGCTTTGCACATATGTGCGATGCTTTACACAAAAGTTCGAACCATATAATTATATTATGAATGATAAAGAAGTTGGGCATGCAGTTTTCCTTTCGCCTTTCTCCCTATAACGATTGACATCCCTACCTTTCCGCGATAGAATAGCGCCTGCAATGCCAAGTCCCGGCTGCGGCCGGATAGACCGCAGCAGCGATGAACTCATTAGGATGTGAAATATTCAATGGCACAAGACAAGAACAAACAGGTGACCCAGATCACCGACATGGAAGTAGACTTTGCCCAGTGGTACACCGATGTGTGCACCAAGGCTGAGCTCATAGACTACTCCAGCATCAAGGGCATGTTCATCTATCGCCCCTATGGATATGCCATCTGGGAGAACATCCAGCACCAGCTGGACGCCGAATTCAAGAAGTGCGGCCACCAGAACGTGTACCTGCCCATGCTGATCCCGGAGAGCCTTCTGCAGAAGGAGAAGGATCACGTAGAGGGCTTTGCGCCCGAGTGCGCATGGGTCACCATGGGCGGCCAGGACAAGCTCGAGGAGCGGTACTGCATCCGCCCCACCAGCGAGACGCTGTTCTGCGAGCACTACAAGAACGTGATCCACTCCTGGCGGGATCTGCCCAAGCTCTACAACCAGTGGTGCTCCGTGCTCCGCTGGGAGAAGACCAGCCGTCCGTTCCTCCGCCACAGAGAGTTCCTCTGGCAGGAGGGCCACACCATGCACGCCACCGAGGAAGAGGCCCGGGAAGAGACACAGCGCATGCTGAACATCTACGCGGACTTCATGGAGAACGTGCTGGCCATGCCGGTAGTCAAGGGGATCAAGACGGATAAGGAGAAGTTCAACGGCGCTGAGGAGACCTACACGGTGGAGTGCATGATGCACGACCGCAAGGCCCTCCAAGGCGGCACCAGCCACTTCTTCGGAGACGGCTTTGCCCGCGCCTTCGACATCACCTTCGCCGGCAAGGACAACCAGCTCCACTATCCGTTCCAGACATCCTGGGGCGTGTCCACCCGTATGATCGGCGGCATCATCATGACCCACGGAGACAACCGCGGTCTGGTCCTGCCCCCGCGGGTAGCCCCCATCCAGGCCATGGTGATCCCCGTGGCCATGCACAAGCCCGGTGTCCCGGAGGCCGCAGAGGCCCTTCTGGAGCGGCTCAAGGCTGCCGGCATCCGCGCAGACATCGATGAGTCCGATCAGACCATGGGCTGGAAGGCTGCGGAGTACGAGATGAAGGGCATCCCCCTCCGCGTTGAGATCGGCCCCAAGGACATCGAGAAGGGCCAGTGCTGCATCTGCCGCCGGGACAGCGGGGAGAAGGTATCCGTCCCCCTGGAGAACCTGGAGGCCGAGGTGGAGAAGCTGCTGGACGAGGTCCACAACGGACTGTACGCCCGGGCCAAGAAGAACCTCGAGGACCACACCAAGGTCTGCCACACCGTGGAAGAGGTCAAGACCTTCATGGAGACCGAGGGCGGCTTTGCCAAGACCATGTGGTGCGGCGATGTGGCCTGCGAGAACGCGATGAAGGAACAGGCCGGCGTTACCTCCCGCTGCATGCCCCTGGTGCAGGAGCCGGTGGGGGAGACCTGCGTCTGCTGCGGCAAGCCCGCCCACAAGATGATCTACTGGGGCGTGGCGTACTGAGCGCCGATGGGGCAGGCGGCACTCGAAGCGATGCTGCCGTCAGAGGGACGGTGCGATACGGGATTGTCTTGAGCCGTGAGCGAGCTGTGTGCTTGCGGCCGGGGATCTCCGGGCACCGTCCAGCACGGCCTGTCCACAGACGGGCCTGCCCTTGACGAAGTTCTGGAGTCTGGGTACGGATCAAACTTGATGCGCTGTGATACGGCCTGAAGGTTTCGATGCGGGACCCGGCTACGGACTTGTCTCCTGATGCCGCGAGAGATTGCCATCCCGCACCTGCCGCATTGCGAGAGAGGAAGCCTACTATTAGACACAAGCGGTGAGGGACAGCAAGGAGGTCCTCTTTGCTGTCGCCTCCGCTTTTGTATCCTGTCTGCACAGCCTGAACAGAGATTAGGAGGGCCATATGCACAACTGTGAATTTCCTGAATCCGCCAAGCTCGTCGCTATCGCAAAAAGTAAAAACGCCTGCAGTCCCGAGGTCCACTGCGCCATCTGCGGCAAGAGCATCCCTTCCGCCGATCAGTACCATTTTGTCCCCATTGTCCCATTTGCGCAGGGCGGAGAACCCACGGAGGACAACTGTCAGGTGATCTGCGAGAGCTGCAGCCTGGAAAGGTCCGAAAGGCCGCCGGACGATGAGCTTACCAAAGAAGAATTTGATCAAGCTATAGCCGACTTTATCGAGCGCAATCATACGATCAATCACATTGATTTCGTGCGGATCGACTCGCCTCTGCCCTCGATGACCTATGTGAATAAGTACTATGGCGATTTCAAAACAATGAAGCGTGCTTTCAAGAGCATGGATCTCCCGTCAACCTGGGATCGAGACACGATTCGAGAGGCGTTAGAAAGGTACGTAGCAGAGCATGGGAACTTTAGCAACCTGGACCTCAAGCTTGCAAACAGACTGCCCTGCCTGAGTGCGATTCTGCGTGCTTTCCCTGAATATAAAACCTTGTCGGAGCTAAAGAGTGGTCTGGGTCTGGTGAAAGACGCTGATGCCTATGCCAATGCCTACGTCTCAGAAGCGGATATAACGCGCGCCGTAGAAAACTATTTTGGGGATAACGAGCGCACCGTGGGTTCCATGAAGGAGTTCTTTGAGACCTTCCCCTACTCGTCCGCAACGATCCGCAAGCGCTTTGGATCGCGTGCTGCCTTTATCGAGAAGTACAATATCACCGTAGGGAGAACGAGAAAAATCTATTCCAAGCAAGATGTGGATGACGCTGTTCAAAAGTGGGTACAGGAAGGAAAGGGAATCCCGCGTTACGTCGATCTCGGCAAGGGAGTCCTCCCTTCCGGATGCGCCATTATGAAATTTTACGAACATTGGAAGGACCCATTTATCCAATATCAGAAAATGCTGGATGAGGGGAAAGCTTAATCCTCGATCTATCAACGTCCTTCCAGGGCGATGGGGCGCGGCACCTGCGAGAACGCGATGAAGAACAGGCTGGCGTCACCTCGAGATGCACGCCCCGGATGCGGAAGTCGGTGGGGGAGTCCTGCGTCTCTGCGGCAAGCCCGCCCACAAGGTGACCGACTGCGGGGCGCGGCGTATTGAGCCGCCGGTGCTCCGTACAAGAGAATCTGCTGCGAGAGCATGGATGGCCCGGAGCGGGCCATCCATGCTCCCTGTCTGTCTGGGTGTCTCGGGTGTCGGATGGGCACCGGATCGATGTCTGTCCCAATGTCTGTCCAATCCCGGCGGATGCCTGCCCAACGTTGGGGAGATGCCGCTCCTGTCTGGGTTATCCTGGCCTGCTACTTTTATAATAGGGAAGCAGGTCCCAGATGCGGCAGAGGAACGGCTGAGTAGCCCTGGCCAAAGAGTCGGGCCTGGGGTGATCCCGGACCGCCCAGTCCATCAAAAATGGAAATTCGAGGGAACCCGGGCCATTTTCTCTGGGCTCCCTTGGCCATCCTGACGATATTACCGGCATTTTTGGGGGAAGACCGGCGAAGAATCGGCGAAAATGCCAAGAAAAATCACAAAAAAGTTCTTGACACAGCCGGCCTTCCGCCGTATAATAGCCGGGCGTCTGTGAAAAGGCGCACTGCGATGATGCGGGAGATTGCGGCGAGAGCCGGTAACTTCCGCGGAGTAGGTCCGATAATCGGGCGGCTGAGAAACTCAAGCCACGGCGTATATCGCCTGGAGTGGGGATAACCGGCCATGCTCATAGCCGGTTTTCTTCATGTCCGGGAATGATACGCACGGAAACGTGTGTGGAAGTTTTTCACCGTACGAAGGGCAGTGAACCACTTCGTATCAAGGAGGAAATCAACACAATGGCAGCAAAAGAAACAATCCGCATCCGGCTGAAGGCTTATGACCATCAGCTCATCGACCAGGCCGCCGAAAAGATTGTTGACACCGCCAAGCGCACCGGCGCCTCGGTATCTGGTCCCATCCCCCTCCCCACCCGCAAGGAGATCGTCACCATCCTGCGGGCTGTCCACAAGGACAAGGACAGCCGGGAACAGTTTGAGCGCCGCACCCACAAGCGTCTGATCGATGTCATCAAGCCCAACCCCAAGACGGTGGAGGCCCTGATGAACCTGGAGCTCCCCGCCGGTGTGGAGATCGAGATCAAGCTGTAATCCATTTAGCAGTACCGCAGTCCGCCGCGTTTTGAGGCGGACGGGTCATGTTGGATCGGCAGCAGCCCAATGTCTGCCGGACCAACCAATAACCTTATAAGGAGGAATACACACCATGCAGAAGGCTCTTATCGGCAGGAAGATCGGTATGTCTCAGATCTTCGATGATGCCGGCAAGGCTATCCCGGTCACCGTCATTCAGGCGGGTCCCTGCACCGTCGTGCAGAAGAAGACCGAGGAAAAAGACGGGTATGTGGCCGTCCAGCTTGGTTTCGATGAGGTTCCCAACAAGAAGCTCACCAAGCCCGAGGTCGGCCACTGCGCCAAGGCAGGCAAGACGCTCCGGGTCCTCAAGGAGTTCAAGCTGGACAACGCCGCGGAGCTCAATGTCGGCGATACCCTGGACGCCACCGTGTTCGCCGAGGGCGACCACGTGGACATCACCGGGATCAGCAAAGGCAAGGGCTATCAGGGCTCTGTCAAACGCTGCGGCACCCACATTCAGAAGAAAACCCACGGCGGCGGCCCTGTCCACCGCCACGCAGGCTCCATGAACGCCGCCACCGACCCCTCCCGGATCTTCAAGGGAAAGAACGGCGCCGGCCAGATGGGCAACGAGCAGGTCACCGTCATCAACCTTGACGTGGTGAAGGTGGACGAAGAGCTGGGCCTCATCGCGGTCCGCGGCGCAGTGCCCGGCCCCCGCGGCGGCATCGTGGCCGTCCACAGCAGCGTCAAGAAGGTCATCGAGAAGAAGGCCGGCGCCGCCATCAGCGTCAACCCGCAGAAGGCCTCCGCCCGCGTCAACCCGCAGAAGGCATCTGCCCGTACGAAGTAAGAGAGGAGAGTGAGACAAATGCCCAAAGCGAACCTTTACAACATGTCCGGGACGCAGCTCGGCGAGGTCGATCTCTCCGAAGGCATCTTCGGGATCGAGCCCAACGTCAGCGTCATGCACGATGTGGTGAAGAACCACCTGGCCAACTGCCGGCAGGGCACCCAGAGCGCACTCACCCGCGCCGAGGTCTCCGGCGGCGGCAAGAAGCCCTGGCGCCAGAAGGTCACCGGCCACGCCCGTCAGGGCAGCACCCGGGCACCCCAGTGGACCCATGGCGGCATCGTGTTCGCCCCCAAGCCCCGCACCTACACCTACACCTACACCCTGAACAAGAAGGTCAAGCGCCTTGCCCTCAAGTCCGCCCTGTCCTCCAAGGCCGCCGATGGCAACATCCTGGTGGTGGATCACCTGGCGATGGACGGCATCAAGACCAAGACCTTCGCCGGTTTCCTGAAGGCCGTCAGCGCAGACAAGGCCCTGGTGGTCACCGAGGACGGCAACGTGGTGAAGTCCGCCCGGAATATCCCCGGCGTGGTCACCAGCCCCGCTACGCTCATCAATGTCTATGACATCGTCAACGCCAACCAGGTCATCATCGACCAGACCGCCCTGGCCACCATCGAGGAGGTGTTCGCATGAAAACCGCATACGACATCATCAAGCGCCCGGTGGTGACGGAGCAGTCCATGGAGCTGGCCGGCATGAAGTGCTACACCTTTGAGGTAGACCCCCGCGCCAACAAGATCCAGATCGCAAAGGCCGCCGAGGAGATCTTCGGTGTCAAGGTTGCCAAGGTGAACACCCTGAACCTGCAGGGCAAGGTCAAGCGGCAGGGCCGCTATCCGGAGGGCCGCCGGCCCGCCCGGAAAAAGGCCATGATCACCGTCACCGAGGACTCCAAGACCATCGAGTTCTTCGAAGGCATGGTGTAAGGAGGAGAATGAACCATGGCGATTAAGACATACAAGCCCACAACGCCCTCCCGCCGCCACATGACCGTATCCGCCTTCGACGGCGTAGACAAGAAGGCAAAGCCCGAGCGCAGCCTTCTGGAGGTCCACAAGAAGCACGCCGGCCGCAACAGCTACGGCCGCATCACCGTGCGCCACAAGGGCGGCGGCAACCGCCGCAAGTACCGCGTGATCGACTTCAAGCGGGACAAAGCCGGCAAGGCCACCGTGATCAACATCCAGTACGATCCCAACCGCTCCGCCAACATCGCCCTCATCGAGTATGAGGACGGCGAGCGCCGGTATATCCTGGCTCCTGTTGGCCTGAAGGCCGGCAGCACTGTCACCACCGGCTCCGGTGCAGACATCCTGCCCGGCAACGCCCTGCCCATCGCGGAGATCCCCGTGGGCGAGATGATCCACTGCATCGAGCTGTACCCCGGCAAGGGCGCTCAGCTGGTGCGGGCAGCCGGTTCCGCGGCCCAGCTGATGGCCCGTGAGAACGGCATGGCCCAGGTCCGCCTGCCCTCCGGCGAGGTCCGCCTCGTCCGGGAGAACTGCCTTGCCACCATCGGCCAGGTGGGCAACACGGACTACGCCAACATCCACATCGGCAAGGCCGGCCGCAAGCGCCACATGGGTTGGCGTCCCACGGTCCGCGGCTCTGTCATGAACCCCAATGACCACCCCCACGGCGGCGGCGAGGGCAAGAGCCCGGTAGGCCGTCCCGGACCGGTCACCCCCTGGGGCAAGCCGGCTATGGGCTACAAGACCCGCAAGACGAAGAACCGCACCAACAAGTTCATCGTCAAGCGCCGCAACGGCAAGTAAGGAGGGAGTAAGAGATGAGCAGAAGCATCAAGAAGGGCCCGTTTTGCGCTCCCGAGCTGCTGAAGCGGGTAGGCGAGATGAACGAGAAGAACGAGAAGAAGGTCCTGAAGACTTGGAGCCGCGCCTCCACCATCTTCCCCTCCTTCGTCGGACACACCATCGCCGTCCACGACGGCCGCAAGCACGTGCCCGTCTATATCACCGAGGATATGGTTGGCCATAAGCTGGGCGAGTTCGCCCCCACCAGAACCTTCCGCGGTCACTCCGGCAGCAAGACCGCCGGCAAGTAAGGAGGAACGAGAGAAATGGCAGAAGCGAGAGCTACTCTGAAATACCTCCGGATCTCCCCGCGCAAGGTGAGCATCATCTGCGACCAGATCCGCGGCAAGAGCGTTGCCGAGGCTGAAAACATTCTGGCCCTGATCCCCAAGGCCGGCGCCGAGCCCCTGCGGCAGGTGCTGGCCAGCGCCAAGGCCAATGCCGAGAACACCAAAAACATGGACCCCGAGAAGCTGTATGTGGCCGAGACCCATGCAGACCCGGGCCCCATCATCAAGCGGTTCATGCCCCGGGCTAAGGGCCGCGCCTACAGCATCAAGAAGCGCACCTGCCACCTGGTGGTAGTAGTGAAGGAAAAGGAGGCTGAGTAATATGGGACAGAAGGTAAATCCGCACGGCCTTCGCGTTGGCGTCATCAAGGACTGGGATTCCCGCTGGTACGCCAGGGATGAGAAGGTCGGCGACCTGATCGTCGCCGATTACAACCTCCGCAAGGAGCTCAAGAAGCGCCTGTATGTGGCAGGCGTGCCCAAGATCGAGATCGAGCGGGACAACGCCCGCATCCGCATCTATATCCACTGCGCCCGTCCCGGCCAGATCATCGGCAAGGGCGGCGAGGCCATCGAGAAGCTCCGCGTGGAGCTGGAGCAGCGTCTGGGCAAGCCCGTCTCCCTGAACATCGTTGAGGTCCGCAACCCCGACATCGATGCGCAGCTGGTGGCTGAGGGCATCGCCGATCAGCTGGAGAAGCGCATCGCCTTCCGCCGGGCCATGAAGAACGCCATGGGCCGCGCCATGCGCATGGGCGCCATGGGCATCAAGGTGCAGGTCTCCGGCCGCCTCAACGGCGCTGAGATCGCCCGCACCGAGCACTATCACGACGGCACCATCCCCCTGCAGACCCTCCGGGCCGACATCGACTACGGCTTCACCGAGGCTGCCACCACCTACGGCCGCCTGGGCGTGAAGGTGTGGATCTACAAGGGCGAAGTGCTCACCCAGACCCTGCGCACCACCCCCCGCACCATCGACACCAAGAACTACAAAGAGCGGGAGCAGCGTCCCCGCCGGGACCGCCGGGATGGCGACCGCCGGCAGGGCGGGTTCAACCGCCAGGGCGGAGACCGCCGTCCCAACGGCCAGGGCCAGGGCGGTGGCAACCGGCAGGGCGGTAACCGTCCCGCAGGCGGCGCCCGGCCGTCCACTCCCAGAGAAGGAGGCGCCCAGTAATGCTGCTGCCTAAGAGAGTCAAGTATCGCCGCGTCCACCGCGGACGCATGACCGGCGTTGCCAGCCGCGGCAACAAGGTCTCCTACGGCGAGTGGGGCCTCCAGTCTGAGGAGCCCGCATGGCTCACCGGCAACCAGATCGAGGCTGCCCGTGTCGCCATGACCCGTTACACCAAGCGCGGCGGCAAGGTCTGGATCAAGATCTTCCCCGACAAGCCCGTCACCAAGAAGGCTCTGGGAACCCGTATGGGCTCCGGCAAAGGCGCTCCCGAGTTCTGGGTCGCCGTTGTGAAGCCCGGCCGCGTGATGTTTGAGATCGCGGGCGTCCCCGAGGACACCGCGAAAGAGGCACTGAGACTGGCCAGCCACAAGCTGCCCATCAAGTGCAAGATCGTCAAGAAAGAGACGGAAGGGGAGGTGTGAGAAGATGAAAGTAAGCGAAGTCCGCAAGATGAGCGCCACGGAGCTGCAGAGCAAGGAGCTGGAACTGAAGAAGGACCTCTTCAACCTCCGTCTTCAGCACGCCACCAATCGCCTGGACAACCCCAACCGCATCGCTGAGGTCAAGAAGGATATCGCCCGGGTCAAGACCATTCTGCGCGAGCAGCAGGGCCGATAAGGAGGACTAAATCATGAGCGAAATGAGAACCTCTTCCCGTAAGACCAGAGTCGGCCTGGTGGTTTCGGACAAGATGGACAAGACCGTGGTGGTCGCTATCGCCGACCGTGTGGCCCACCCTCTGTATAAGAAGATCGTGAAGCGGACCTATAAGCTGAAAGCCCACGACGAGAACAACGAGTGCGGCGTCGGCGACCGTGTTCGCGTGATGGAGACCCGCCCCCTGTCCAAGGACAAGCGCTGGCGCGTGGTCGAGATCATCGAGAAGGCGAAGTAAGGGAGGTGCCGATCAATGATTCAGGAAGAAAGCTATCTGAAGGTCGCTGACAACACCGGCGCCAAAGAGATCAAGACCATCCGGGTCTTGGGCGGCTCCAAACGGAAATTCGGCAACATCGGCGATGTGGTTGTGGCCTCCGTCCGGAAGGCACAGCCCGGCGGCCAGGTGAAGAAGGGCGAGGTCGTCAAGGCCGTCATCGTCCGCTCCAGCCGCGGCGTCCGCCGTGCAGACGGCAGCTATGTCCGCTTCGATGACAACGCCGCCGTCCTGATCCGGGAAGATAAGAACCCCCGGGGCACCCGCATCTTTGGCCCGGTGGCCCGTGAGCTGCGCGACAAGGACTACATGAAGATCCTGTCCCTGGCTCCCGAAGTGCTGTA
>CANRFN010000222.1 GCA_947629915.1 uncultured Oscillospiraceae bacterium
CCGCAAAAAAAGTAGCAGGCTTTCGCCTGCTACTCTAGGATCTGTTTTGGATGGAACATTTCTGTGGAAGTTCTCGTGTACAAGCCTATCGTAAAACAGAAATACAGCACCCGTCTCCCGGAGATTCCAGAAGACAGGTGCTGTGTTTTTGAAGAAGATTGCACTGCCAGTGTTAAACCAGCTGCTCTAAACGGCATGGATCGGGGATTCTTGGGATGACTCGATAATTGTGCTGTGATTATGCTGCACAGATGACCTGCTAAGCTTGAACAGGGAAGAGGCTCTTCTCTATAAATCAAGGTCTTGGATAATAATTGAAAAACGATCGAAGACAAAAGATGGAATAGGGTCTGAAAAACTGTATACGTCCATAGCGACATCAACCAGATTCCAGACGGTGACTCTACTTTTGCACGGATCTACAATCCAGTATTCTCGGACACCTGCGTTACGATACTTATTTAGTTTGATAAGGTAATCATCAGCCACAGAACTGGGAGAAACGATCTCAATAATCCAGTCTGGAGCACCATGGCAGCCCTTCGAGTCTACCTTGTTGACTGGGTCGCAAATCACGGAGATGTCTGGCTCGACATAGGGGGATGTGCTATCGCTCAGGTACACTGCAAATGGGCCTGGATATACTTTACATGTTCCGCCGTGCTGATCAATGTAGGATTCAAGCATGTGATCAATCCGGCTAATTAGCCTTGCATGGATTGAGGCTGGCGCAGCCATATAGCGAATTTGACCGTCAATAAGTTCTGCTCTGATTCCTTCTGGAAGGGCCTCTATCTCATCTATAGTATGCGGCTTCTCGTCTGCTGGTGCCATAAAACAGCACTCCTTTCTAATGTGCTATTTGCATCACAAATAAAGCTTACAATGTCGTGACAACATAATGTATAAGACGATATTCTTTTCTTGAAAAATCGAACTGCTAAACGTTGCAATTATAGTAGCAAAAATGTTGCTTGCGATTGTGAATAAAAAACTTTGAATTTTTGGCCTATGGGCGAGGCAGCGAACGGTTAAAATCAACTAATGTGCTCCTGCGTATAATTATAACCGAGACAGGCATAGCTTGTCAACGTCAAATTAAAGCTTTTCTTCTGCTTCTGCATCTTACTGCGCTCCTACAAGCCGGTAGTACCCTCTAGAATGTCCCCACTTCCCGACTGATGTTCCTGCGCTCTAAGCCTGGGAGAGAACGCCAAGCTGCTCATAACCGCTAGTCAATGCCAGGGTGGCGTGTGGGGGGCGGAAAAAGCGCGAGGCCGATATCGCTCCGGAATGCAAGCTGTGATCTCCGCTTCACAGTGCCTTTTCTTGGCGTAGCGCAGGAGCTTGGGGGTATCCACAGAAAAGCGTTCAAAGGCGGCCCGGACTATAGCTGGGTAGTCTGCTCTGTTGTACACCATCTGGATCGTTTTGTCGCAAAAGATGTCTACGAGCAACTTTTCGATGGTGATGTCGTGAGGGCTATCTGGGTTGAGCGGTGCTCCACTTGCCCAATCCTTTACGATGACTGCACCGGGTTTCCAATACCTGGTATAATCGTCTGCGGATGGCCGGAACAACACTAACTTTTCAGTATATTCGCGCAAGTAATCGAAAACAAAAGTGCTGGCATCACGCTGCGATTGAACAAAAATTGTGTTTCTGATGATGCGGTGGGGCAGAAATTGATTGAGCAGAAAACTCTCAAAAATAGTAAAATTGGCCAATGGGGACTGCGTTGATATTTGATAACGGATCATCTTTGCTTCCAAAGAGTAAGGCGGGACATACGTCTTTTTCTTTCCATCGCTTGGAAGACAATATCGATCTCGCCCTTTGTGCTGGAGGAGACCATTCCGAACAAGGCTGCTGACCGACAATATATATGAACTATTGCTCAGCCCGCTTCGCTCTTTTTTAAGAATGTCGATGATAGCAGCCCTTGAATAGCTTTGATCGTGTTCCAGCTTATTGACGATACAATCACACCACATTGCAATCGCTCCGATAAAAATAATATAAAAATGTTGCGAATCTCAAATTAATGAACGTGACAATTGAATTTCTTTATTCTATATTGTTCAGGAATGTATTCGGCGATTTCTGCCTCTCTGTGCCGCCTCCGTGCATATCTCAGCAGCCGTACTGTGTCAACGGGATAGCGATCATAGACATCCCAAACGATATCTGGATATTCTGCAGTATTGTATAGAATGGTCCTGTCACGCTCACAGTAGATGTCTACTAGCATTTTCTCCATAGTTATATCGTGAGGGACCTTTGGGTTAAGAGGCGCCTCACTGATCCAATCCTGAACGACAATCATGTTTGTCCTAAAGTACAGGGAATACTGTTTTGCAGATGGGCGATATAAGACAAATCGATCTGTATTCCACTTTAGAAAATCGAAAACTTCATTGAAAAATCTGCGCTCCGTCTGAACGTAAACTGTGTTTTTGGCGATGAGATGATTCAGAAATTCATTCAGCAAGGTGGTTTCAAAGATTGTGAACCCGAGCTGTGGAAACTGATTTGAAACGAGAAAACGTATTGTCTGTGACTCCACTGAATATGGAGGAACGTAGGGCGGCTTCTGCTCCTTCTTTGCTAATACGTAGTACCCCCATCCTGTGCGCTGTAGGATACCAACCTTAAGCATATTCCCGATGGCCCAGCCATAAGTGTTCTCGTTAAGACCTCTATGTCCTTGCTTTAGTAAGCTAATTAGATCAGATCGCCGATAGGACTGCCCTTCTTGCAGGACATTGATGATACTGCTATACCACACAGGAAACACCTCCATAATAACCGGCACTTACAGGAACACGCCCGATTAGAACTGCCCACTATTGTAGCTTACCAAGAGCGCCGTAAAGCCCCTGCCTTCAGGCATGGGGATATAAGGCGCGAAAAATATTTTCCCTGAAACACTTGTAATATATTCCTGAATGCCGTATAATACATGGCATGGAATACAAAAGCAATCGAAACGTAGTCTATTCTTGCAAGTATCATGTGGTTTGGTGCCCAAAATACCGCCGTAAGGTCTTGGTCAACGGTGTTGATGTGAGGCTCAAAGAGCTTATTCGTGAAGTGTGTGAGGAAAAGATGGAAATCATGCCTGACCATGTGCATTTGTTTATGGAAGTAGACCCACAGTTTGGAATTCACAAAGCTGTAAAGCTTATCAAAGGCAGAACGTCCCGCATCCTGCGCCAGGAGTTCGGCTGGCTGAAGTCCAGGCTTCCAACACTTTGGACAAATTCGTATTTTGTCTCGACAGTTGGCGGTGCACCGCTGGCCACCATAAAGCGATATATCGAGAATCAGAAAAATGTTTGAAGGAGGCGAGAAAAATGGTG